>CAZBFI010000044.1:3711-12529 GCA_964491165.1 uncultured Faecalibacterium sp. | reverse complement strand
CTGTCGGGGAGTTATGGGTGAGGATTCGAGAAGAACCTTGATTTTAATAAGCTCCCTTGCTCTTAAAGCGTCATCTGTCTGCTTAATCAGTGCCTCGGACATTCCGCCCTTGCCCACTTGAAAAAGCGGCTCAAGATGATTTGCCATTGCTCTGAAATTTGCTCTTTCTTTACCTGTCATCAATATGCTCCTTTATAATCATGAATCTTTTATATTATAGATCGAATCAAACGCTTTTACCGTTTGCCGTAGGGTTTAATTTTTCTTTCAGCTCTTTAAGGGCATTGCCTCTGTGACTTACGGCGTCCTTTTCTTCATCGGTAAGCTCGGCAAAGCTCTTGTCGCCCACCATAAAAAGCGGATCATAGCCAAAGCCGTTGTTTCCCTTATATTCATAGCCGATTTTGCCCTGACAAACACCTCTTGCGGTAATTTCATCTCCGTTGGGGAAGCTGACACAGATCGCACACTCAAAATGTGCGGTTCTTTTTTCATCGGGAACGGCTTTAAGCTCACGAAGAAGCTTTTCATTGTTCGCCCTTGAATCCCCGTGCATACCGCTGTATCTTGCCGAGTACACCCCCGGTGCTCCGCCTAAGGCGTCAACACATAAGCCGCTGTCGTCGGCGATGCAGGGCAATCCGCTTTCAAGACAGCCCGCCTTTGATTTCAGCCTTGCATTTTCAAGGAAGGTTGTGCCGTTTTCCTCAACCTCGGAAAGCTCAATTCCAATGTCTCTGTCGGTCACGACCTCATACCCCATCGGTGACAAAATTCTTATCATTTCGGCAAGCTTATGTGCATTATGTGTTGCTATAATTATCTTCATCTCATCAATCCTCATCGGCATGTGTTTCAGCCGTATCCTCGAAAAGTGCCTTTGCGAAAACCTTGGGATTAAACGGCTGTAAATCGTCAATCTGCTCACCGACACCGATGAATTTCACCGGAAGCTTCAGCTCGTTTTTAATCGTCAAGACAACACCGCCTCTTGCTGTGCCGTCAAGCTTGGTCAAAGCAATGCCCGTAAGCTCTGCAACATTCATAAATTCCCTTGCCTGATTAACTGCATTTTGACCTGTTGTTGCATCAAGGACAAGCAAAATTTCACGGTCGGCATAAGGGAGCTTTTTTTCCACAACTCTGTAAATTTTTGCAAGCTCATCCATAAGATTTTTCTTGTTATGAAGTCTTCCTGCTGTGTCACAGATGATAATGTCGCAGTCCCTTGAAATGCCGGCTTCAATCGTGTCATAAACAACGGCAGCAGGGTCAGCGCCCTCCTTGTGCTTGATAATATCAACACCGGCTCTGTCAGCCCAGACCTCAAGCTGTTCAATCGCAGCTGCTCTGAATGTGTCGGCAGCGCCCAGAATGACACGCTTGCCCTCTTTTTTATACATTGCGGCAAGCTTTCCGATGGTCGTTGTTTTACCGACTCCGTTCACACCGATAACAAGAATGATCGAGGGAATAGTAACCAAGCCCATGTCCTCACCGCCGTCAATCATGTCGGCAATGATATCGGAAATTATCATTTTTGCGTGTTTGGGATTACGCACCTCATTGTGATTAACTCTTTTTCTTAATTCGGCAACAATATCGGTGGCGGTTTTCATTCCAACATCGCCCATAATAAGAGCTTCTTCAAGATCATCATATAAATCGTCGGTTATTTCCTCATAAGCACCCAGAACATCTTCGATTCTGCCTGTCATTCCCTCACGAGTTTTTTTCAAACCGAATCCGAACTTTTTAAAAATTCCCATAATTACCTCCTAAGCGGTGAAATTTGTTAAACTGTAATTCCGAGCTGTTTTGCAAGCTCTGCCGTTTTAAGCTCAAGCAGCTTTGAAACTCCTTGCTCTTGCATTGTTATTCCGTAAAGCATATCGGCTTCTTCCATTGTGCCGCGTCTGTGAGTGATGAGAATAAACTGCGTGTTGTCCGTCATTCTTCTCACATACTGAGCGTACCTTGTGACATTGACATCATCAAGTGCAGCCTCAACCTCATCAAAAATACAAAACGGTGCGGGATTAACCTTCATTATCGCAAACAAAAGTGCGATTGCCGAAAGTCCCTTTTCTCCGCCTGAAAGTGAATCGAGCCGCTTGACATTCTTTCCGGGAGGCTGAAGCTTGATGTCAATGTTGCTTTCAAGTATATCCGTCGGATCCTCGATTATCAGCTCAGCCTTACCGCCTCCAAAAAGCTCACGGAAGGTATCGTTAAAATTAAGGTTGATTTTGTTAAACTGCTCTCTGAATTGACACGACATTTTATCGGTAAGCTCTGCTATAAGGCTGATGAGTCGCTTTTTAGACTTTTCAACATCATTGACCTGCTCATTCATAAACTCGTAGCGTTGCTTAACCTCTTTATATTCATCAATCGCTCCGACATTGACAGAACCCAAGGCTCTGATTTTGCCCTTAATTTCGTTCAGGCTTCTTTGTGCTGTCTTGGGGTCATCGGGCTTTTCCGTCAAGGACTGTGCCTCACGCCTTGTGAGCTGATATTCCTCAAAGAGCTTGTTTTCGGTGTCATAATAATCCTTCTGCATGGTGGCTTTTCTTTCTTCAAGCCTTGCAAGCTCACCGCTGAGCTTTTCCCTTTGATAAGTTTTATCCTTTTCAGAAACACGCAGTGAGGCTGATTTTTCTTCCTCCTGAGCCCTTTTTCTCTGTAATAAAACAACTCTCTCGTTTGATTCTTCACGCTTTTTGTTAAGCTCATCTGAAAGAGCCGAAAGCTGTGAAATTTCTTTTTCGATTTCAACATTCTTTTGCTTGATAGCCTCGATTTCGCTGTCAAGCTCTCTGTCCTTGTCCTCGTGGCTGAGCAGTCGTGCCTTGAGAAGATTCAACGCCTGACTTCTTGCCTGCAAGTCTCTGTTTGAGCCGTGAATTTCAAGGTTGAGCTTTGAAACAAGTGAAGTAAATTCTTCAATTTTTCTTGTTATATCCTCACTCTTTTCACCCAGATTTTCAAGGTCATGCTTTGATTTTTCAAGCTTTAAGCTCACATCTTTAAGCTTACCGTCAGCAAGGAGATAAGCCTCTTCGATATCCTTGAGCCTTATATCCGCTTCGCTCTTTTCATCCTGAAGCTGTTCAAGGTCAAGCTTAGACGATGTGTACTGTTGCATAGCGAGATTAAACTGACCCTCAAGGCGAATTTTTTCTTCCTGAGCAGAGGAAAGCTCTTGTGAGATTTTCTCGACCTCTTTTTCAAGCTTTTCAAGCTCACCTGTCAGCTTTTCATAATCAGCCGTAAGAGTTGAAATGCTTTCGTCAAGCTGCTTTTCTTTTTTCTTTAATTCCTCAATCTCCGTTCCTCTTGAAAGGATTCCTGCTCCCTTGTCCTGTGAACCACCCGTCATCGAACCACCGGGATTTATAACCTGTCCGTCAAGAGTGACGATTTTCAATCTGTGGTTATATTTCTTGGCAATTTCGATTGCACTTGTCAAATCCTCGGCAACAACCGTTTTTCCAAGAAGTGAGGTGAGAATATCTTTATATATGCTGTCGCATTTCAAAAGATTTATGGCTATATCTACAAAGCCGTAACAGTCATTAAGACCCTTTTCGTCAAGAATTTTACCCTTTACGGCAGAAATCGGCTGAAAAGTTGCTCTGCCGAGATTTGACTTTTTAAGGTAATTGATAGCTGCCTTTGCATCATTTTCGGTCTCGGTAACTATATTCTGAACGGCATTACCCAAAGCTGTTTCAATCGCAACGGCATATTCGCCCTTAACGGAAATGAGCTGTGAAACTGTTGCATGGATTCCCTTGAGTGCGCCCTTCTCACCCTGACGGATAACCTGCTTAACCGCTCCGGAATATCCCTCCATGTTCTTTTCAAGTTCAAGCAGCATCTTCGCTTTTGAGCAGACCCTTTGCCTTTCAAAGCTTTTTTCGTCTAACTCTCTTTTAAGCTTGTCCGCCTTTTCTTCCTTTTGGTTTAATCTTAATGTGTAGCCGTTCAAAGCGTTGTTAAGCTCAACAATTTTGTCAGCACCGGCTTCAACGGCTTTTTGATAATCTTCTTTAAGTGAAAAATATTCTTCAACGGAGGCTTTCTTGGATTCAATCAAGCCGGAAATGGTTTCTTTTCTTGTGATGATTTCATTTTTCGAGGAAAGTGCAGTTGAAATCTGAACACGATAATCGGCAAGCAAGGCAGTGAAGGATGAAATGTCCTTTGAGATGCTGTCTCTTTCCGCTTCCAATTCTCCGCCCGAATTTTTCATGCTTTCAAGCTGTGAATTGGCTTGTTCAAGCTTTGAAAGCTTTTCGTTTTTGATTGACTGAATCTGTGAAATCAGCTTTTCTTCCGTTTCAATTTCCTTTAAAAGCTCTTTTTTGTCACTTTCGCTGTCATTTCTGCTTTTTTCGATTCTTTCGACAGTGTCGTTGTTATGCTCTATCGTTCCTTTTAAAACAGCCTGCTGACTTGCCGCATTTGCAACCTGCTGCTCAATCAAGGAAACTCCTCGACGAATTTCATCAATTTCAACATTTATGCTTTGCGTTACAGTGAGACTTTCTTCAATCTTCTTTTCAATGCCGGCAAGCTCATCTTCAACAGAATTATACTGACATGATGAAACGGTAATTTTGTCCTCCTGTTTTCTTAAATCGTCGAGGAGCTTATCAATATTATAAAGCCAGAGTCCGATTTCAAGCTCCTTTTTTTCCTGAGCAAGAACAAGGAATTTTTCAGCCTTTTCACTTTGTGTTTTAAGCGGCCCTATTCTCCCCTCAAGCTCAACGAGTATATCTCTCAGTCTGACAAGGTTTTCTTCGGCTTGTGAAAGCCTTTTCAACGAATCGTTCCTTTTGTAACGGTACGAGGAGATTCCTGCTGCTTCTTCAAGCATTTCACGGCATTCGCTTCCCTTTCCGCTGACCATGTCGGCAATCTTGCCCTGACTTACCAAGGAATAACCGTCTCTGCCAAGACCGGTGTCCATGAAAAGCTCATGAACATCACGCAATCTGACACTTACTCCGTTGATTTTATATTCACTTTCGCCCGAACGGTAATATCTTCTTGTGACACTTACTTCATCTGTGTCGTAGCCTTTAAGACTCCTGTCCTTATTGTCAAGGCGGAGCGTTACCTGAGCATAACCGTGAGCTTTTCTGACCTTAGTGCCGTCAAAGATAACATCTTCCATTTTTGAGCCACGCAAGGACTTGCTTGACTGCTCACCGAGAACCCAACGTACAGCGTCGGAAATGTTACTTTTTCCGCTTCCGTTTGGGCCTACAACAGCAGTTATACCCTTTCCGAATTTTAAGGTTGTCTTTTCCGGAAATGATTTAAAGCCTTGCATTTCAAGTGCTGTTAATATCATTTTGTTAACCTCGCACAGTTACTTTATATTTTTCGTATTCTTCGTTCTGAATGACCTTAACATTATAGCCCATTGAATTGAGCTTAATAATGTTACACCTTTTTTGTCCCGTAAGCATTGAAACATAACGGTGTCCGACCGTAATTTCAAGTTTGCCCGCAGGTATTGATTTTTCTTTTATCTGTAAAAGTACCTTTTGAAGATAAATCTTGCTTTCACAAATTTCTCTGAATGCCGGATGATAAGCACCTGCAACAAATCCCTCAGTGACATTTCCGCCCGAATGAAGTCCGAGGCGAATAACCTTAATGCCGTTTTCTTCAAACATAAGCAAAAGCTCCTTGCAAAGCTCTGCCGCCTGTTCGACATTCTGAGGTGTATACTCCCCTTTTTCATAGAGCCTGCAAAGCTCTGTTCCTTCAAGCACCACCGTCGGATATATTCTTACCGTATCGGGCTTTAAAGCAATAATTTCCCTTGCCGTTAAAATTGACTTTTCATAGGTGTCACCGTAAAGTCCCGTCATCATCTGTAACCCAAGCTCGAAGCCGTAAGATTTAATAAGCTCTGCAGCCTTTTTAACATCCTTTGAGCTATGCCCTCTGTTATTAAGCTTCAAGACCTCATCGTCCATGCTTTGACAGCCAAGCTCAATCGCACTGACCGAATATCGTTTAAGTATATCGAGAATTTCTGAATTGATGCAATCGGGTCTGGTTGAAATTCTGATTCCCTTGAAAAAGCCGTCACTGACATATTTATAAGCCCTTTCAAGCAAGCTTATCATATACGATCTGTCGATTGCAGTGAAGCTACCACCGAAAAAAGCGATTTCACCTTCATTGCAATCGGCACTTTTCAAAGCGATTTTAACGGCATCATCAATCTCGTCAGCTCTCAAGGAATGAACCTTTCCGGAAATTGTTTTCTGATTACAAAAGCTGCAACGGTGTGGACAGCCCTCATCGGGAACAAACAAGGCAACATTTATATGCTTCAATTTTTTATCCCCATAAGCTCAAGAGCCTGCTTTGCCGCCTGCTGTTCTGCAAGCTTTTTGCTTTTTCCGACACCGCAGCCGATCACATTGCTGTTGAGATTAACCTCAACCTCAAAGCGTTTATCATGATCCGGACCGCTTTCAGCCACAAGAACATAGCTGAGATGCTCATGCGGATTTTTTTGAACAATTTCCTGAAGCTCCGTCTTATAATCTCTGAAACTCATCTGCTTTTCGGCAGATCTTTTGACAAAATCAAGCACAAATTTTCTTGCCTGCTCAAGTCCGCCGTCAAGATAAATTGCGGCAATCAATGCCTCAAAGGCATCTGCAAGAATTGATGCTCTCTTTCTTCCGCCGGTTCTTTCCTCGCCCTTGCCCAAAAGAATATATTTTCCAAGGTCAATTTCCTTTGCAAAGCCGAAAAGTGACTTTTCACAAGCACAAGCTGCCCGTCTCTTTGTCATTTCACCCTCCGGAAGATGATTCAAATTGTGATATAAATATTCTGCCGTAATCACACCGAGAACAGAGTCTCCGAGAAACTCAAGTCTCTCATTGCACTCACGGGAAAGCTGTTTTTCATTGGCATAAGAGGAGTGAGTCAATGCCGTTTCAAGCAAAACCTTGTTTTTAAATTCGTAATCTATAACCTTTTCGATTTCATAACAGTTCATTTAACATCCATCCTTTCCATGTATTCTTTTAAGTCATTCAACGCTCTTTGACTTAAAGCCGCATATCTCATGCTCTTGTCCCGTATTTTCGGCTCAATCGCAGGTAAAACGCCGAAGTTTGCACCCATCGGCTGAAAATTCTTGACCGATTCATCGCTTATATACCTGCTCAAAGCACCCAGCATAGTTGTTTCGGGAAGAACGACAGGCTCTTTTCCGAGAATATGCCTGACCATGTTGACACCTGCCAAAATGCCTGATGATGCCGATTCCATATAGCCCTCAACGCCGGTAATCTGACCTGCAAAGAAAAGATTTTCCCTTTTTCTGAAACGATAAGAGGCTTCGAGCAATCTCGGTGAATCAATGAATGTGTTTCTGTGCATGACACCGTAACGGAGAAATTCGGCATTTTTCAGTGCCGGGATCATCGAAAACACTCGCTTTTGTTCGGCAAACTTCAAGTTTGTTTGAAAGCCGACAAGATTCAGCATAGTGCCGTTGCTGTTTTCTTTTCTGAGCTGAACGACAGCCCAAGGTCTGTGACCCGTTCTCGGATCAACCAAGCCGACCGGCTTCATCGGGCCGAAACGCATCGTATCCTTTCCTCTTGACGCCATGACCTCAATCGGCATACAGCCCTCATAAACATCCTTTCGCTTGTCAAAAGAATGCAAGGTGGCGCTTTCCGCATTTATCAATGCGTCGTAAAATGCCTCATACTCCTCTTTATTCATCGGGCAGTTGATGTAATCATCATCTCCCCCACGCTCATATCGTGAAGCACAAAAAGCACTTTCCATGTCGATGCTGTCCCTTGAAACAATCGGGGCGGCGGCATCGTAAAAATGAAGTCCCTCACCGCAAAGCTCACGAATGCTTTCACTCAGGCAATCCGATGCAAGCGGGCCTGCCGCAACAATGACATTGCCGTCGGGAATTTGAGTAACCTCGCGGCGAATGAGGGTAATTTTGTCATTTGCTTGAATTTTCTCGGTTATCAAGCGTGAAAACTCATCTCTGTCAACGGCTAATGCACCGCCTGCCGCAACCTCGGCAGCATCGGCACATTCCATGCAAAGTGAACCGAAAAGTCTCATTTCGGCTTTAAGCAAGCCTGCTGAGGACTCAATCCTTTTTGCTTTGAGAGAATTTGAGCATACAAGTTCACCGAGAAATTCTGTTTTGTGAGCCGGTGAAAATTTTACGGGCTTCATTTCATAAAGTTCAACCTCAAAGCCGTATTTTGCAATTTGCCACGCTGCCTCAACACCTGCAAGGCCTCCACCTATAACCTTAATCTTTTCAGCCATTTTTCCACCGCCGTTCTTTATTCATCGCTTTTTTTCTTCTTTTCCTTTGTTTCTTTTGTCTTATATCCGCATTTTTCATCAAGGCAGGAAAGTACACCGCCTTTTCCTTTGAACAAGGATTTTCCGCAATTCGGACACTTTTCCTTAGTCGGCTTATCCCATGTCATGAAATTACATTCGGGCCAATTATCACAGCCGAAAAATGTATAGCCTCTTTTGGATTTTTTTGAAATAACCTTTCCGGAGCAAATAGGACAGTTTGCATCTGTTTCAACAACATAAGGCTTTGTTGTCTTGCAATCCGGATAACCGGGACAAGCAAGGAACTTTCCGAACCTGCCCGTTTTGATAATCATCATTCGTCCGCATTTTTCACAGGGAATGTCTGTTTCATCCTCTTTGAGCTGAATTTTCACTCCATCCATTTCGGATATGACCTTTTGAAGATTACGGTCAA
>CAZBFI010000044.1:0-3701 GCA_964491165.1 uncultured Faecalibacterium sp. | reverse complement strand
GTCAAGTTTACCGCACAGATGGAAACGAGTCTCGATAAGGTCGGCCCTCTCCGACCTTATCGAGACTCGTTTCCATCTGTGCGGTAAACTTGACATTGACAATGTTTTTAAACTTATCCTTTAAAAGACCCACAATCGCTTCACCAAGCTCAGTCGGCACAAGCTGCTTTGCTTTTCTTGTAACATACTCTCTTTTTACGATAGTTGAAATGATAGTAGCGTATGTGCTGGGTCTTCCAACTCCGTTTTCTTCGAGAGTTTTAATCAGTGATTCTTCGGTAAATCTGGCAGGTGGCTGTGTGAAGTGCTGATTTTTCACAAGCTCCTTAAATTTAACACTGTCATTCGCCTTTAAGCCCTCGGGAAGTCTTGATTTTTCTTCCTCAGCCGAATTGTAAACAACGGTATAGCCGTCAAATTTAACACTGTATCCACTTGCAGTGAACACGCAATATTCGGGCTCCGGCTGACCGCTTTTTGTGCTTCTGATTTCAAGCTTTGATGTGTTTTGCAGGCAAGACGACATCATGCTTGCAAGAAAACGCTTCCAAATGAGAGAGTAAAGCTTATACTGCTCTGCCGAAAGACTTTCTTTAATACTGTCCGGTGTTATCGAAACAGTTGACGGCCTTATCGCCTCATGTCCGTCTTGTGCGTTGCTTCTTGATTTATAATAATTCGGCTTTTCGGGATTGTACTTATCCCCATAAGTTGAACCGATAAATTCACGGGCGGCCTGTCTTGCCTCCTCGGAAACTCTGAGTGAGTCGGTTCTCATGTAAGTGATAAGACCGATTGAGCCATAGCCTGGGATGTTGACACCCTCATAAAGCTCCTGAGCGATTTTCATCGTTCTTTCAGCCCTGAAGCCAAGCTTTTTTGAAGCCTCCTGCTGTAATGTCGAGGTGATAAACGGAGGGGCGGGATTTTTCTTCCTCGTTCCGTTTTTAAGAGAGCTGATATAATAAGAAGCGCCCTCAAGCCTTGCAATATATGAATCAACCTGCTGCTGTGTTTTAAGCTCGACCTTGCCCGTTTCGTCACCGTAAAAATCAGCGGTGATTGTCCTTTTTGAACAGGTGAACTTACCCTCTAAGCTCCAGTATTCCTCCGGCACAAAGGCTCTGATTTCATTTTCTCTGTCCGTGATAATTCTCAACGCAACACTCTGCACTCTTCCTGCTGAAAGTCCACGACGGATTTTTTGAGAAACAAAGGGGCTGAGCTTGTAGCCGACAAGTCTGTCAAGTATTCTTCTTGCCTGCTGTGCGTTAACAAGGTCAATGTCAACCTTTCTCGGATTCGACATACCGTTTTTGACACCGGTTTTTGTAATCTCATTGAATGTAACTCTGTTTGCTTCCTCAAGGTCAAGACCGAGAAGCTCTGCAAGATGCCATGAAATTGCCTCTCCCTCACGGTCGGGGTCAGTTGCAAGAAAAACTCTGTCGCTTTCGGCAACAGCTGCTTTAAGCTCCTTGACAAGCTTTTCCTTACCTTTGACGACACTGTATTTAGGTGCAAAGTCATGCTTAACATCAACACTGAGTCTCGCCGCCGGCAGATCTCTGACATGACCCTTTGAAGCAACAATATTGTATCCGCTTCCAAGATAATTTTTCAAAGTTTTTGCCTTGGAAGGCGACTCGACTATAATTAAATCTGCCATTTATGTCCACCTTTTTCGTATTTATTTCAAGCAATATGTATTCGGCCCGTCATTTTCAGCCAAAGAAAACAGCTCAAGCTCGGTAAGTGCCACAAGCACCTTACTTATATCAAGACCGCTTTCTCTTTTGATTTCATCGAGGCTGCAAATTCCGTTAGACATTATATTATACACTATCAGAGCATTTTTAGAAATACCCTCAAGAGAAATTTTTTCGTTTTTTTCTGAATTTTTGTTTTTCGTCTCTGCCGTTTTTCTTTTCGATTTGTTTTTTTCACATTTTCCGCTTTTCTTTTTGGAAAAATCAGAATCAACATCAATTTCAACAAAGGCTTCATTTGTCTTTTCGCCCTTAAAGCTGTTGAATCTCACCTTTTCGCCGTAATGAAAAAGAATATCTTCACCGGAAAACACCGGAAAAGCTCCTTGAAGCAAAAGCTTGTTTGAACCTGCAAAATTTCCGCTTTCGATATCTCCGGGAAGAACAAAAAGATCCCTTCCCTGCTTTTTCGCATGTCTTGCAGTGTTGAAAGTGCCACTTTTTTCAGCCGCTTCAACAATCACAACACCTTTTGACATACCGGATATTATTCTGTTTCTGTTTTGAAAAGACCCCTTTGTCACGGGCGTATAAGGAGGATATTCGCTGATTAAAGCACCGTTGCTTGCCACAGCCTTTCTAAGCTCGGCATTTTCCGGCAAATAACTGCTTCCATGACCGCAGCCTAAAACAAGAACGGTTTTTCCACCGTTTTCAATAGCTGTTTTATGAGCGATGCTGTCAATCCCCAACGCTCCGCCGCTGACAATGAGATAATTTGACTCGACAAGTCTTTTTGTAATTTTCACTGCCGCCTTTTCACCGTAAACACAAGGGGTTCTGCTACCGATGACGGCAATATTCTTTTTGTTTTTAAATATTTTATAATCGCCTCTGACATATAAAGCCAAAGGATAATTTTCGATTTCAAGTAATGCTTCGGGATAATACTCGCTGTCAGGAGTAAGTATGCTTATTTTATGCTCACGACAAAACGATAACCTCTGAATGAAATCGTTCGGTGAATATTTTTTCATCTTGTCAAGGACTATTGCACCGAACTCCTCACTTTTCCAAACAATTTCGCCTGCATTATAAAATTTTTCCGCTGTCTCATAGCGGGTAATAAGCTCTTTCGCACGGTTTGTTGCACCGAGACATTCCTGCAACCATAACCAATAAAGTATGTTACTTTCCATTACGCATCATCTCCCAAATCGTAATTGCCGCAGCCATTGATGCGTTAAGTGACTCTGCATTACCTGCCATTGGAATTGTAACTTTTTGACAAATCGAAAAAATCTCGTCACTGACTCCGTTTGCTTCATTTCCTATGACGGCAACAACGCCCATTGACATATCCTCACAAGTAATTTTGCCTGCCTGACTGTCGGGAGTTGTCGCAAGCAGCTTCATACCACTTTGCTTGAGTGAGAGAAGTGTTTTTTCAAGATTTTCACTTTCGATTATCGGTATTCTCAAAGCCGAACCCATGGCAGCTCTTTGAGCTTTGGGATTATATAAATCACAGCAGTGGTAAATTATTGCACCGCTGATTCCGAGAGCCTCTGCCGTACGGCATATTGCTCCGAGATTAGACGGGTCCTGAATGTTTTCGAGTGCGATATATTTTCCTTTTGGATTGATTTCATGCCGAATTTCCCGTTTTTTGCAAAGGCAAAAAATTCCCTGTGAGGTCTGTGCCTGCGTCAGCTTTTGCTCAACGGAAGATGATATAAGAAAGCTGCTTCGGCTTTTCGAGGCAACAAATTCAACATCAGCCGAAAATTTTTCAAGCGTTTGCTCTGAAACAAAAAGGCTTTCAATTTCATAACCCGTCAAAGCTGCATCACGGCACAAACGCAAGCCTTCAAGGAAGAATAAACCGCTTTGCTTGCGGAATTTTGAAGAAGTTGCCGCCTTAACGGCAAGCTTGATTTTTTCATTTGCCGTGCTTTCAATCCGTTGCATATAACCCATCCTTATAAAAAA
>CAZBFI010000043.1:0-12714 GCA_964491165.1 uncultured Faecalibacterium sp. | reverse complement strand
CTCACCGATGATAATCAAGGATGCAAAGCAGTTTGCGTGTTTTCTTGCAGATGAGGGTGTTAAGCTCCTTTTCACCGGACACATGCACAATCAAAGCATCAACTATATTGACACGGAAAAGGGCAATCGCCTTTATGAAATTACAACAGGTGCGATTATTGCCGACCCCGCTTTCATTCGCCATGTAACAATAAGTGACGGCAAGGCTGACATTAAGAGCATACCCACTCCCGATTTTGAGTGGGAAACCGACGACTGCAAAAAATATTTAAGTGATATGTTTGACAGAATGCTTGTCAACATCATGACCGATATGAGAGATGACACAAAGAGAGTCATGGGTAAATTCGGAATCAAGGAAAATCCGTCAATCGAAAAGCTCCTTCATGTTGCAGGCAAATTCATCTGCAGTGTCAAGCTCGGAACTGCCGCACGGCTTCTTTTAATCAAGTGTGACAAGCAAATCAAAGATGTAAAACTGCTCGATTATGCAACTGAGCTTGTAAGAGGTATCTTCGAGGGCAATCCCTCATTTAAGCAGGGAACACCCAAGGGCGATCTTTTCCTGTCATTTTTAAAGAGAGTGAACCCCATTCTTAAAAAGCTTGACATCAAAGGCTGGGACGGTGAAAAAGCAGACCTGTTTGAGCTTTTGAAAAACAGTGCAGGCGGCTTCGGATTCGACGATTACAACGCTGTTCTTGAAATTAAATAAGCATTAGAGGCTTAAAGACAAACAAAATGCAACGCTCCTTTCATCCGAACGAAAAGCGGAAAAGAGCGTTGCGTTTTTATTTTTTATAACAAGCTTATTTAAGGAAACGGTCGATGTATGAAAGCATAAGGTCATCTGCCCTTTTCTTTGCCTCATCATCCCTTCCGAGATCATGGTCGGCACCGTTATAAACATTAAGCTCATGCTCAACACCGTATTTTGTCAAAAGAGCATCAAGGCTCAAGGCGTTTGAAAAAGGTACAACACTGTCGGCATTGCCGTGGTTGATAACAGTCGGAACCGTGCCTGAATTGACATAAGTGACGGGAGAAGCGCTGTAAAGTGCTTGCTTTGCCGATTCCTTATCCTCATATTTGAAGCTTTGACCACAAGCGTAGGACATAAGCTGTGCCACGGTTGCCGAGTCTCCTAAGGTGTTATTATGATAGAAATTATCGTCGAAGAGGTCGGTAGGGCCGCAGTTACTCACAACGGCAACCGGCTCAATCGGAGCAGTATCCTTTCTCGAATAAGCATAAAGAAGTGACAGGTGCGCACCTGCTGAGCTTCCCGTCAAAAGCACCTTGTTGATGTTAACTCCGTTCTGTTTTGCAACAGCCTTAACAGTGGCAAGTGCAGCGTCAATATCGTCAAGGATATCATGAGTGCTGACTGTTTCGGAAATATAACGGTAATTAAGAGCAGCGGAAGCGACTGAAAGATACGAGGCTGAGTATCTCATATCATTGCCGTGACTCTGCTTATCACCGGCAGTCCAAGCACCACCGTGAATGAAAAGAATCATGCCCAAATCACCGGTGGCGTCTTTTGGCAGACAAATGTCAACGATCTGCCTTTCCTGAGTCGAATAAGGAATATTCAAAAATTCCTGACAATCATATTTCTGTCCGCCCCAAGCTCCGAAGCCGAATAAGCTGAGGAAGAAATTTATGATAGCCATGAAAAATGCCATAATTTTTTCTAACATATCTTTACCTCCTGAATCAATAAATGTATCAGACTTTATGTTGACATTAACACATTATTCACATTTTGTCAAGAGTATATTACAGACATGTCATCAAAAGCCAAAGAATGACCATGTGCAAGGGATAAAAAGCATAACAGAAATATTGGAAAGCCTTATTCTTTTTGCCCTGCTTGCCCTTATAAAGCCATATAAATGCAAGGCTTAAAAGAGCAAAGCCCTGTTGAACAACGGTGAAAGTCTTTCCAAAAACGGTGACATCAAAGCAGTAGCCCTTTAAGTATTCAACATTTATGTAATAAAGCAGTGCAAGCTGAATGAGAAGATTCCACCATTTTTTCTCCCTGAAGAAATAAAAAACAAGAACAGTGAGAACTCCTGCGGCATTGTAATCGGAAAAGCTGAGTATTCCCAGAACGACACCGAGCAGTGTTGTTGCCACGGCAACGAGTATATTCAGCCAAGGCTTTTCCTTTTTCCGTGCAAGCTCATTGAAATGAATAAGCATTAAGCCTATCAAAAAAGTCCAGATGACATTTTGATGGTAAGGATAAATCCAAGTGCCTGCAACCATGAGATTGAACGGAATTTCCGAAATAACAGCCGTAATCAACAGTCGGGTAATGTACTTTTTAAGATTGCTTGTGTGCATATAGCCCTCAACGGTCATAAATGCGAAAATCGGAAACGCTATTCTGCCAACGCAGGTCATCCAATCATAATCCAAAAAGAGTGTTGCCCACATGTGATCAAGGAGCATGAAGCTCATTGCAAAAATGTGCAACCAAACAGAATTTATCTCAAATTTGACTTTTTTCATATCAGTACCCCCTTAAATGTTAAGCTCGGAGGCTTATCCGAAACAAATCAAGTTTGGATAAGTCTCCGATGCTTAATGGGTTTTAGTTTCAATCAATCAGATAGTGCAGGCTCACAGCTTCCTTACCGCCTTTAAAATATAATCTCGGCACACGCCTTGAGATTCGGCACGGAAGCTCATAGTTAAATGAATATGCCTTTTCGGAAACCTCCTCCATTGAAAGACAGTCATCTCCGTCACTGCCAACCAATGTAACCTCCGTTCCCAACTCGACAAACGGAATATCGCTGACATCAATCATAAACTGATCCATGCATATTCTTCCTATAATAGACGCCCTCTTTCCGTTGACAAGAACCTCGCCCTTGTCCGAAAGGCATCTCGGATAGCCGTCCGCATAACCCACCGGAACAGTCGCAACCCTCGTCTGCTTTTTTGTGATATATGTTCCACCGTAGCTTATTGCCCTGCCCTCGGGCAGTGTTTTTATATGACTGATTTTCGCAACCCAACGCATAGCCGGCTTTATCTCAAGCAGACCTTTGTCAATCTCATGGCTCGGATAAAGTCCGTAAAGCACTATGCCGGCTCTTACCATGTCATATTTTTCGTCAAAATTTATTATGCCGGCAGAGTTGTTCAAATGCTTTAACGGAATTTTCACTCCGGCATTTTCAAGCTTTTCAATCACGCTGTTGAAAATTTCCCTTTGACAATATGCCTTTTGCAAATCCCTTTCATCAGCCGTGGCAAAATGTGAAAAAATGCCCTCAATCTCAACAAAGGGAAGCTTTGAAATTTCAACAATCTGACTGATTTCATCAGCTTGAAAGCCGATTCGTCCCATGCCGGTGTCAATCGCAATGTGAATTTTTGCTTTTTTGTTCTGCCTTTCTCCCTCACTGTTGAGAGCGACGGCATCACTAAGGCAGGAAACCGTCGGTCTTATATCATACTTTATAATAACATCGCTGTAATACGGGTCGGTTCTTCCGAGAATGAGAATAGGTGTGTTGAAGCCCGCTATCCTAAGCTGCATTGCCTCATCTATATCGGCAACACCGAAAAAGTTACACCTTTTTTCAAGCTCTCTTGCAATCTCAACCGCACCGTGTCCGTAAGCATCGGCTTTTATGACAGCCATTATTCCGGTGCTTTCACCAACCTTTTGCTTAACGGCAAGAAAGTTTTCCCTGACAATATCAAGGTCAACCACAACCGCACTTCTGTAATAAGGCATTCAGCCCCTCCTCTCTCTTACCGTTCATTCACCGCATTCATCATGAAAATCACTGACCAAAGAATCCTGAAGCCTTTTAAGCAGCTCAGGAGCTTTACCGCCGACTTTTCTGCCGTCGATCTGCTCTGCTTGAAGACAAAACGAACCGCAGGAAGAAATTATAACCTCATCGGCATCAAAAAGCTCTTCAAGGCTGAACGCTCTTTGCTGTGTTTCAATGCCAAGCTCGGCACATTTTTTAAGAAGGTTTCTTCTTGAAATACCGTTTAAAATCTTTTTATCGGCCGGGTGAGTGATGAACACTCCGTTCTTTATTATATGCACATTGGAATGAGCGCATTCGGTAACCTCGTCGCCACGATGAAAAACGCACTCATCCGCACCTTGAAGATGAGCTGAATTTGCTCCCATGCAGGCAGGAATAAGGTTAACCGTTTTTGCATCACAATGATAAAAACGAGTGTCCTCTCTTGTGATAAGCTTAACCTTTTTATATGTGTCGGTAATTTTCTTCGGTGTCAGAACGACCCAAAGATTAGCCTTCACCTTTTCGTTATCCGGATAGATATGGTTTCTTATACCCGTACCTCTTGTAAGCTGAAAATAAACAAACTGCTCATGGCTGTCAAGCTTTTTCACAAGCTCACAAAGAAGCTGTGAAAGCTCCTGCTTTGTGCAGGGAACTTCCATCTCAAGCAGCCTTGCACTTTCAAAAAATCTGTTGACATGTGCTTCAAGGTCATGGATAACATAATTATATGAATAAGTTGCATCGTAAACACCGTCACCGAAAAAGCAAACTCTGTCAAGCATGGGAATCTGCATTTCGGTAAGCTCTGCGTATTTACCGTTATAATAACCTAAAGTTTTCATTTAATCCGTGTGGACTTCCTTTCTTTATTTTCCGAAAAGCCTGAACAAAGGCAGGCACGACGAAAAGAACTTCTTATAGCTGTCGCAATAATCGGCACTTTCACGGGTTCTTTTACAGCCACCCTGTCTGCAAAGAGGATAAAAACGGCACTGCTTACATTTTTGGCTGACCTGCAAGCTTTCCTTAATGAAGTCACGGGCCACCTGTCCATTTGCCATTTCCTCAAGGCTCTTTTCGTTTATGTTGCCAAGCAACCATTCATCTGTGCAGTAAAAATCGCAAGGATAAATATTTCCGTTACCCTCGGCAACAAACTGATGGGTGCAAAATCCGCAAAGTCCGCATTGCTCCGGTCTTTCACCTAAATACATTCTGACCCAATTATCAAACTGTCTTATCGACATATAATTTCCTCTTGTAAAGTCCTTTACATAAAGGTTAAAGATCCTTATGAGGAAATCGGCATACTGCTCACTTGTCATATACAGCTCACTTTGAGTGTTCTCACCCATCGGTCTCAGGCATGGTATGAACTGTATGTACTTATAGCCCATGGAGCGAAAATGCTTATAAATTCTCTCGGCATTCTGTGCACAGTACCCCGTAAGCACAGTAAGAATATTGAACTCAACCTTGTGCTTAGTGAGCTTGTTTGCGGCTTTGATGATTTTATAGTAAGAATTCTGACCGCTTGCATCAACACGGAACTTGTTCCCCTCATAATCGCCGTCAAGACTCAAGCCGACAAGAAATTCGTTATCGTGAAAGAATTTCGCCCAAGCGTCATCAACAACCGTTCCGTTTGTCTGCACTGAATAAAAGATTCGTGAATTTTTGCCGTTATGCTTTTTAACAAGTGAAACAAAGGATTCAAAATATTCCTTTCCGGCAAGCAAAGGCTCACCGCCTTGAAACGCAAAAGCCACCGAACAGCCGTCGGCAAAAGCCAAGGCGCTTCTGATCAGATTTTCAGCCGTTGAAATTTCCATCTTGCCGAGCGAAAAGACATCTCTGTGTGCGGCAACATCACAATAAAAGCAATATTTACACCGAAGATTACAAAGACTCGAAGCCGGCTTTATCATTATCGAAAGAGGAGGCATTATTCAATTATACCTCTTCTGTTAGCGGCAAAATCTGCTTGAATTTCGTCAAGCTTTTCATGCATTTCATCGGAAATTGTGGGATAAACAGGTGTACGGTTATAGTTTTCCTGATGGTCATCGGTGAGAATATGTAACCAGTTTTTGCGGTTTTTATCCCAGAAAGCAGAGTTGTCGTTTTGGATTTTGTCAAAGTATTTAAAGGTTATATATTCATGATCGTTGAGAACGGAATAATTGTAATCCTTATATTCCTCCTTTGACTTGACGCTTTCGGTTGAAACAGTATATTGGATTGCCTTGATATCCTCACGCTTCATGTGAAGAATCGGATGCTCCTTTGTGTGAACAACCTCATCACTTTTAATCACCGGAAGCATTGAAACACCGTCAATTTCTCTGTCGGTGGGAAGATAATTCGTTTTTCCGCCGTTGCCGGTGATATTACACATTTCAATAAGAGTCGGGAAAAGGTCAACAAGCGTTGCCGACTGCTCTCTTGTTCCGCCCTTTTCAAAAATTCCGTTATTGTTATCCCAACGAATCATAAACGGAACCTTTTGACCGCCCTCATAAGCGAGATATTTTCCGCCTCTCAGGTCGGCAACAGAGCCTTCAAGTGCAGGGCCGTTATCACTTGTGAAAACGATAATCGTATCTTCAAGAACGCCCAATTCCTCCATGGAATTAAACAGCTTTCCGAGATAAGCATCAAACTCCGTAATGCAATCGACATAAGTACCCATTCCACTGACGCCCTCATAATCCTCACCGACAAAGACGGGAGCATGAGGCCACGGTGAAGTGTAGTAAGCAAAGAAGGGTTCATTGTTCTGTGCTTTTTCTGTTATCCATGAAGTGATTTCATCATGAATCCACTCGGTGAGCTTGCCCTGATCCTTTTTGCCGTTTTCATCCTTCATTTCTTCGGTTCCGTGAACAATTTCATATTCACCGTTTTTCTCAACCGCATGATAGAAGGGTGCCATATCATTAACATGATGACTGCCGTAGAAATAATCAAAGCCTTGATTTGTGGGAAGATACTCACCGTAATCGCCGAGGTGCCACTTTCCGAAGCAACCTGTGCTGTAACCGGCATTTTGGAAAACCTCTGCAATCGTAATTTCATCTCCGAGCATACCGTCACAGTTGTTGCCCATCTCAATTGAATTGAAAATTCTTGTCTGAGCAAAGGGAGAAAGAGTTGAAACTGTCGGATAAATAACATTATCGGCATAACCTCTGTAAGGATAACGACCTGTCAAGCAAGCAAAGCGTGCAGGAGAACAGACGGAATAGCTTGAATAAAAGTTTTCAAAATTAAGTCCGTTTTCGCCGATTGAATCAATGCTCGGTGTGTCATAAAGTGAGCCGTTGATACCGATGTCACCATAGCCTAAGTCGTCCATAAGAATAACAAGCACATTGGGAGTTGAGGATTTTACCTTGTCAACATTTTTAAGATAGTCATCATGACCCTCCCAGAGTCGCTCAGTCACGGGCTTTGTTCTCATGTTCATGAAAAGCACCTGAAAAACAGAAGCGCCCATGAAAAGAACGGAAAGGAAAAACGAAAGCGCACTGTAAGGATAACGACCTGTCAAGCAAGCAAAGCGTGCAGGAGAACAGACGGAATAGCTTGAATAAAAGTTTTCAAAATTAAGTCCGTTTTCGCCGATTGAATCAATGCTCGGTGTGTCATAAAGTGAGCCGTTGATACCGATGTCACCATAGCCTAAGTCGTCCATAAGAATAACAAGCACATTGGGAGTTGAGGATTTTACCTTGTCAACATTTTTAAGATAGTCATCATGACCCTCCCAGAGTCGCTCAGTCACGGGCTTTGTTCTCATGTTCATGAAAAGCACCTGAAAAACAGAAGCGCCCATGAAAAGAACGGAAAGGAAAAACGAAAGCGCACCCTTGAGCTTTGTTTTGTCGCATTTTTTCTTTGCGTTGAAGAAAAGAGCGAGAAAGGTTATGATAACCGGAAGTGAAAGAAGAATATTGCCAAGCAATCTTGTAAAGAAGTTGCCTGTGCCTGCGAAAAGTGCGTTATCAGCCGTTGACCAGCCTGTATGACCGCTTGTGAAAGCACCGAAGCCGGCATCTGCACCGCAAACGATGTGAAAAACAGTCACGCCAAGAAAAGCAAAGCCATAGCCCAAAAGCATCGGCAGATATACCTTTTTCTTGACAATGAGTGAGATGAAAATCAAAGCCGAAACAATACAGCAATAAGCAACAGCCACGACCGAAACAAAGTTAAGCCTCGTGATAAGCTGTGCCGCCATAATTCCAAGTCCGATAATCATCATTATCATCGGAAAAACCTTTTTTGATTTGTCAAGTGAATATTTGTTGTCCATATTATCCTCCGTCCGCCCGACAAGAGTCAAGCACCTTTAAAGGTAAAATTTTACTAATAAAGTATACATTAAAAATTCAATGCCGTCAACATTTATCTGTTAATATTGTGTACAATCGCTTTGATTTGTGATAAAATATGTAAATCAAAATAAAAGGGGTACAATATGAATTACATCATCTGTCAGGATATCCTCAAGCTTCAAAATGAAATTAAAAAAATCGTTTTTTCCTCAAAGAAAAACAACTCTTCAGCCTTTTCAAAGGTCACCGTCAGACCCTTTGAATCAAAAAAAGGACGGCTTTGGCAGGTTGAAAAAATCAAAAATGCTCAGGCCTTTCACGAAAACTTTACACTGGAACAGCTCACCGACAGCATTGAAAATGAGCTAAGGCATGAATTTTCCCAATGCTGTATCACTGCCAACGGAACAACCGTGCATTACACGATTTTCCCCGACAAAACAAAAAGAAAGCTTTCGGAAAATTCCGTTGTCACAAAAAAAGACACAGGTCACAACAAGGAAAAAAATTATCTTCTTCATGAGGGTGAAAACATTCCCGCTTTGGTCGATCTCGGTGTCTTTTCAGCCGACTTCAAAATTATCAAAAGCAAATACGATAAATTCAAGCAAATTAACCGCTTCATTGAAATTGTTGACGATGTTTTCAAGGCTTCACAAAAAAAGGAGCTTACCATACTTGATTTCGGTTGCGGAAAAAGCTATTTGACATTCATCATTTATTATTATTTCACGGTCATCAAAAAAGTCAACGCAAGGGTTATCGGCTATGATTTAAAGGAAGATGTTGTTAAAAGCTGCAATGAAATCGCAGAAAAGTACGGATATGAAAACCTGCATTTTTATGTCAACGATGTCACAAAGGGTGAGCTTTACACCGGAGAGGTTGACATGGTGATAACTCTTCACGCTTGCGACATCGCAACGGATTTTGCACTTTTTCATGCAATCACTCACAATGTGCCTTACATCTTCTCAGTCCCCTGCTGTCAGCATGAAATTTGCTCGTCAATCCAAAAAGGCGGAGACTTCGACCTTCTTCTCGGACACGGACTTTTCAAGGAACGCTTTAGCGCACTTCTCACCGATGCCGTAAGATCGGAGATTCTCAAAAAATGCGGTTACGATGTTGATGTTATCGAGTTTGTGGATTTTGCCCATTCACCGAAAAATCTCATGCTCAGATGCAAAATGAAAAATCCGAAAAAGCCTAAGCTTGAACAGATAAAAGCTCTCAAGGAAAAATACGGCTTTGAGCAAAAGCTTTTCGAGCTTTTAAATAACGAGCAAGAGTAAAGCACAAAAACAAAACAGCAACAGATAAAGGGTTTCCAAGGAGAACTAAGCTCCAAGGAAACCCTTTTCAGCATTATAATTAAATCACAGCTTTTTATCCTTTTCATAAGCTGCCTGAACAGCCTTTTCAACAGCGGCTTCAAAGCCGTTTTCCTGCAAAGAACAAACACCCTCTATTGTTGTTCCGCCCGGAGAACAGACCGCATCGACAAGCTGCCACGGATGTTCACCGCTTTCAAGAATCATTTTTGCACTGCCGGCAACAGCCTGAGCAGCCGTTTCAAGTGCCTGTGCCTTTGTCATTCCGTTTTTCACTGCTCCTCTTGCAAGAGAATCAATGAACATGAAAACGAATGCAGGAGAGCAGCCGCCTATTGCACTGTAAATTGAAAAAAGCTTTTCCTCAATTTCAATTCCTCTGCCAAAGCAATCACAAAATTCCTGTGCAAACGCTCTGTCCTGCTGTGTTGCTCTTTCATTGTGACAAAAAGCCGAAACAGCTTCGAGAACCTTTGCGTTGATGTTCGGCATCACACGGATAAGCCTTGGAAGATACGGCAAAAGTGACGAGATATACTCCGTCGTTTTTCCTGCCGCAATGGAAATAATCAACGGGTCGTATTTTTTAAATTCATCGCCCGTTTTTTCCAAAAGGCTTGGAAAAACGTTCGGCTTTACTGCAAGGACAACCGTATCGCAGTTACGCACTATTTCACTTTCACTTTCTTTCACATTAACTGCAAGCTCATTTGAAAGCTCCTGTGTTTTTTCCTTGCAGATGTCATAAACTGCAATGTCCTGTGCCGTGAATTTTTCGCTTTTGACAAGACCTCTTATAATGGCACTAGCCATGTTTCCGCAACCGATAAAACCGATCATGCCTCTACCTCCTGAGCTTCCGTTTCACTAAGCTCAGATGTGCAGTTGGGACATCTGACAGCCTTAACGGAAATTTCACTTTGACAGAACGGACAGGTTTTTGTTGTCGGCTCCGGCTTTTCTGCTTCTTCCTTTTTCTTTCCAAGCTCGGCAAGCTTGTTTATACCTTTGACAAGGAAGAAAATGATGAGTGCCATGATAAGAAAATTTATAACAGCTGTCACAAAAGAGCCGTAATTAAGCGTTGCATAGCCTGCCTGCTTAGCCATTTCAGCTGTTTTGAAATCCACCTTGTCGAATGTGAGAACAATAAATTTATCCGCAAAGTTGATTCCCTTTGTTGCAAGGGAAATAATCGGAGAAACTATGTCATTGACAAGAGAATTGACGATCGCCTGAAATGCACCACCGATAATAACACCGACGGCTAAGTCAATAACATTTCCCCTCATTATAAACTTTTTAAATTCATCAATAAGTTTTTTCATTTTTTATTCCTCCGTTTTTTTGCTCAAACACCGCTGAAATCAAAATCGGGAATGAAGCTTTCACTTGCGGCAGTGCCGTCCTGAACAAAGACATTCTCAAAGCCCAGCTCAAAGGCTGCATCAACCACCTTGTCATATTCACGGGCAGTTATCCGTCTTTGAAGCTCCGGAAACGCCTCGATTTTTCCGCACGGTGTATATTGACTCATGAGACTTATATAAGTATCCGTGCCGATGTTTTCTTTTATCCATTCGAGAATTTTTATTGACTGCTTGGTGTTCTGCGGTAAAACAAGGTGTCTTATGATAACGCCCTTTTGCATGATTCCGTTTTCGTCGAAAATGTCCTTTGGACACTGCCTTTTCATCTCGATGAGAGCCTGACAGACAATGTCGGAATAATCCCCTGCCGCACTGTATTTTTCGGAACGCACGGGATCAATATATTTAAAATCCGGAAGATAAATATCAACAAGTCCCTCAAGGCTTCTTAGGGTGCTGACCTTTTCATAGCCGGAGCTGTTGTAAACCACCGGAACAGGCAAAGCCGCTTTTTCCAAGACCTCTTTGATTTTCAACGCATAATGAGTCGGATTTACAAGGTTGATGTTATGCACACCGCTTTCGGTTAAACGGTGAAAAATCTCACAAAGCTGAGCTTTTGAAACAGCCTTTCCCTTTCTGTCATGACTTATTTCAAAATTCTGACAGTAAACACATCCGAGATTACACCCCGAAAAGAAAACAGTACCGCTTCCGTTTGTGCCGCTTATGGGAGGCTCTTCCCAAAAATGCTTTGATGCCCTTGCGACATATATATCTTCACTCATACCGCAATAGCCCTTTTCAAGCCTTCTGTCAACATTGCAATTTCTCGGGCAGAGATTGCACCTCATCTTTTCACCGCCCGACTCACTGCATGAACAGATTTTCAAACTCTTCGATGTCAATCGGCTCAATTATTCCGTCAACAAAGGAAAGAATATCCTTATAAACATTCTCTCTGTCATCCTCGTTGAGAATTTCGTGTCTGTCACCGGGATAAAGAATGACCTTAGGCTCATGTCCGGCATCTTCAAGATTGTCGCAAACATTTATAACGCCCTTACCGTTAAAGCCTATCGGATCCTTTGCTCCCGAAACAAGAAGAATCGGAAGAGTCGGCGGAATCAGAAAAGCCCAATCATCAGTGCAGCATGTGTTTGCGAGTGAAAGAAGATCTCTCAAGCCGCCAAGCTTCAAAGCGTTTCCGCAAAGAGGGTCGGCAATGTAAGAATCGACATTTTCCGTTCTTCTGCTGAGCCAATCCTTATCGGTCCTCGAATCCTTAATGCCGATGTTGGTGAGCTTATCAAGAAGTGAAGCGGGAATGCTTGCTCTTGCTCCGAGCTTCTTGCAAAGGTAATTGACAGGCTCTTCAAGCACAACTGCCGCAGACGGAAGCTCACCCGTTCCGCAAAGAATCAAGCCGGAAAGCTCATTGTAAAAAGCCGTTGCATAAACTCTCGCACAAAATGAACCCATGCTGTGACCGAAAAGGAAATAAGGCAATTCAGGGTAACGCTTATGCATTATATTATAAAGAATATGCATATCGTCAACCATTCTTACATCGCCGTTCTCTTCTGCGAAAAAGCCGAGATCGTCGAGACTGTCAACGCTCTTTCCGTGACCGAGATGATCGTTTCCGCAAACGATATATCCATTTCCGGCAAGAAAGCGTGCAAATTCGTCATATCTTTCGATATGCTCGCTGACTCCGTGAGCTATCTGGAAAATACCTTTATATTCTTTTTCATCGTCCTGCCAAATGCAACAATGAATCTTGTTTACTGCCGTTGAGGAGATGTAATAAGCATCTTTTTTTATTATAGCCATTTTTAAGCCTCCTTAAATTTCTTCTGATATAGTATAATAT
>CAZBFI010000042.1:10823-12869 GCA_964491165.1 uncultured Faecalibacterium sp. | reverse complement strand
CATACTCACCTTTAAAATATTGATTATTTAATACTCCATCTATATCTAGAAAAATAACTTTCATATCTTTTCTCCTTTGTCATGTACATATCTTTCAATAAGCTTATGTGAAAGAATATCCGCAAAGCTGTCCGATTTTATCCTTATTATTTTTGCATACACTTCACTTCTTGTAACAAGCAGCTTGCTGTTTTCTCCCATTGAAATGCCCTTTTCACCGTCACAGCTGAAAATAGGCAAACTGTTTTCGGGATTATTGACCCTGAGCTGTAAGCATGAATCGGGTTTAAAAATCATCGAACGGGAAAACAGTGAATGATTACAAATCGGCGTAAGAATCATGCTTTCAACAGATGTGTCAACAACAGGCCCTCCGGCAGAAAGCGAATAAGCCGTTGAACCGGTCGGGGTTGAGATGATCAGTCCGTCTGCCTGATAGTCAAAAACCAATCTGTTGTCACTTTTAAGCTCAACATCACAAAGTCTGAGTGAATTTCCTCTCGCAACGACAACATCATTAAGACAGACATATTCCTTGACAAATTCATCGTTTTCGTAATACTTGACCGAAAGCATCATTCTTCTGTCAACAGTGTAACTGTTTTGCTTCAAGGCTTTCAAGAGATGAAGCTCCTGCTTTTCAAGTCCAGCAAGAAAGCCGAGCCTGCCGGCGTTGATGCCGAGAATCGGCTTATCAAAAGCCGCCGCCCTGTGTGCTGAGTGGATAATTGTTCCGTCACCGCCGATTGAAATCAGCAGATCCGAACGGCTGATGAAATCCGACGAGGGCAAAAACTCAACAAACGGAAGCTCAAAGGTCTCCCTAAGCTCTTGAGGCATTAAAATTTTAATTTCAAGATTTTTAAGCTCCTTGATAACATCAAGCGCGACATTATATGCATTTTTCCTTGTCAGATTAACATAAACAGCAGCCGTCATAGCTTTTCACCACCGTTAAGATTTTCATGTGACGAAACGACAATTTCATCAATGGAGCTTGTAAGCCTCGATTCCGGTGAATCGGATTTTTCGATAAATATGAGGTATTCAATATTGCCCTGAGGTCCTTTTATCGGTGAATAATCGAGATTTAAAACCGTGAAGCCCTCTTCAAGCACAAAGCTATAAATCATTTCGACAACCTCTTTGTGAACCGAAAGCTCTCTGACAACACCCTTTTTGCCGATTTTTTCCTTTCCGGCTTCAAACTGAGGCTTAATAAGGCACACTGCCCTTCCTCCCGTTTTAAGAAGCTGACGCATAACGGGTATGATAAGCTTGAGTGAAATAAAAGAGACATCGACACTCGCAAAATCAATATCCTCTGGAATATCTTCATTTGTTATATAACGAAAATTAGTGCGCTCCATGTTGACAACACGGTCATCCTGACGAAGCTTCCATGCAAGCTGTCCGTAACCGACATCTATGGAATAAACCTTTTTCGCTCCGTTTTGCAACATACAATCTGTAAAGCCACCTGTTGAAGCACCGATATCCATGCAAACATTTCCGTCAAGCACAAGTCCGAAATCGTCAACGGCTTTTTTTAACTTATATCCTCCACGGCTGACAAACGGCATCTTTTCGCCACGCAATTCAATGCAGTCCTCAGCCTTGACCTGTGTTCCTGCCTTAGTTTCCTTGTTGCCGTTAATATAGACAAGTCCTGCCATAATCAACGCCTTGCCTTTTTCACGGCTGTCAACAAAACCTCTTTCAAGAAGAGCCACATCAAGTCGTATTTTTTCTTTCATTAGTTTTCACCTATAAATTTTATCATTGATTCACTGTCAAGGCCGTAAATAGACAACAGCTCTGTCACAGAAGCCTGTTGAACAAACCTGTTATTGACAGCCCTGATCATATATTTTCCGCAGTAGCCCCTTTCAAGAAGCATACAGCCGAGTCTTTCACCTATTCCGCCGTTTCTTATTCCCTCTTCAAAAAAGAAGATTTTCTTTTTGCCTGAAAGAATATCAAAAACGCTATTGTCAATCGGCTTAATTTGATTGAGAGACAAGAGAAAAACACTCCTGCCGTTTT
>CAZBFI010000042.1:0-10813 GCA_964491165.1 uncultured Faecalibacterium sp. | reverse complement strand
TTTGGAAGTCATCCCAACGAACCGTGGATTGAAGGAATTTTTGTATATTGTATTATTTTGATTTTGAGAAAAGATAAAAACACTCCTGCCGTTTTTTTCAAGCTCATCAACTGCATCAATCGCCTCCGAGGTAATTCTACCGTAAGTCACAATAACCGTGTCACTTTCATTTTTGCCGTATGTTGAATATTCAATACGGTCATAATGAAGCTTTTCAACATTATCCTTGGGCTTCCCCCTCGAATATCTCACGGCAACGGAATATTCATCAGCATAAAGAGCGTTGTTTATATCCGCTTTCAAGGAACGGAAACAACAAGGTGAATATATTTTAATTTCAGGCACAGTGCCGAGAAATGAAACATCAAAAAGTCCGTGATGCGTTTCTCCGTCCTCACCGACAAAGCCTGCTCTGTCAACGGCAAAAATCACCTTGAGCTTTTGCAGAGAAATGTCATGGATAAGCTGATCGTAGCAACGCTGAAAGAATGTGGAATAAACCGCATAAATCGGCTTGAGATTGTTTTTCGCAAGACCGGAAGCAAAGGTTACTGCGTGTTCCTCGGCAATGCCGACATCGAAAAAGCGTTCGGGAAAGGCTTCGCTGAATTGCTTTAAGCCTGTTCCGATGCCCATTGCGGCAGTGATGGCGCAAATACTGCTGTCATTTTTTGCCTTTTCGCAAAGATATTCTCCGAGCTTGTCCGAAAAGCTGACAGATGAGCTTTTTGCTTCACCTGTTTCAATATCAAAATTTGAAATGCCGTGAAACTGACTCGGATGCTTTTCGGCATATTCATATCCCTTGCCCTTAACCGTGAGAACATGCAAAACAACGGGAACATTGATGCTCTTTGCCGTTTCGAGTGCATCACAAAGATTTTCAATGTTATGCCCGTCTACCGGCCCCATGTATCTGTAACCGAGATCCTCAAAGAATGTGCTTTGTGAGTAAAGCTTATTTTTGATATCCGTTTTTATGTCATAGAGCTTTTTGACAACGTTCTTACCCATCGGAATCTTATTGAGCATTTTTTCCGTTCCGGCTTTGAATGAATAATATCCCGGCTTTGAACGAATCACGGCAAGATATTTCGCAAAAGCTCCGACATTTTCGGAAATCGACATCTTGTTATCATTGAGAATAATGATATGCTTTGCGTTGGTTCTGCCACCGTTATTCAAAGCCTCGTAAACCATGCCACCGGTAAAAGACCCGTCACCGATAACGGAAATGACATGTCTGTTGTCATGATTGAGATTTTTTGCAAGTGCAAGTCCGAGACCCGACGAAACAGAAGTACCGCTGTGTCCGGAATAAAAAATATCGTGTTCGCTTTCACCGGGTCTGCAAAAGCCGGAGATTCCGTCTTTTTTACGCAGGGTGCCGAAGGCGTCATATCTTCCGGTCAAAAGCTTATGTGTATAGCACTGATGACCGACATCAAAAACAAATTGATCCTTTGGTGAATCAAAAACCTTGTGCATGGCAATCGTCAGCTCAACAACACCGAGATTCGGTGCTAAATGACCTCCGTTATCAGACACGGTTTCAATAAGCTTATATCTTATTTCCTGCGAAAGCTCAATAAGTTCTTCGGTACTCATTGACTTTATATCGGCAGGAGATTTTATTTTTGAAAGGAGTCTGTATTCCATTGAAATCTTCCTTTTTTATTTTTTGCGTTCAACAAGCATTTTTGCAATTTCCTTTAAAAGCTCAGCTTCCTTGCCGAAAACAGTCAAAGCCTCCAACGCCTCTTTTGTCAGCTTTTCGGCATAGCTACGGGATTCTTCAAGTCCCAAAAGTGAAACATAGGTTGACTTTTCACTCTGTCCGTCACTTCCAATGGGCTTTCCGAGATCTGCTTCGTTGCCGACAACATCAAGAATGTCATCGACGATTTGGAAAGCTTGTCCTATTTTTTCACAAAAAGCAACTGCCGCCGCTGTTTTTTCTTCATCGGCTTCTGCAACAAGACAGCCCAGCTTTGCTGCACAGACAATCAACGCGCCTGTTTTGAGACTGTCCATAATTTCAAGAGTTTCAAGCGAAGCTCGTTTTCCCTCGTTTTTCAAATCAACGGTTTGACCGCCGATCATTCCGCAAACACCCGCAAGCTCCGATAAGACACAAACGGCTTTAACGGCAATTTCAGGTCTTTCCTTTGCAATTTCACTTCTTGCAATGACACCGAACGCCTCCGTTAAAAGTCCGTCACCTGCCAGAAGTGCGTATTCCTCACCGTAACGGATATGGCAAGAGGGCATACCTCTTCTCATGTCATCATTATCCATGCAGGGAAGATCATCATGTATAAGAGAATAAGTGTGAATCATTTCAAGAGCAGCGGCAAACGGAACTGCTTTTTGAACATCTCCGCCACAAGCTCTGCAAAACTCCAAAAGCAACACAGGCCTGATTCTTTTTCCACCGATACCAAGGCTGTACTTCATGGCTTCCGTAACTATCGGTTCGCCGTAAGTACATTTCGGAATAAAAGAATCAAGCTGTGAATTTATTATAGAAACATAATCGTCAAAGCTGTACGCCTTATTCATTTTCTTCATCCTCATTATCATATTGTGAAATTTCCGTTATCTTTTGCTTTGCATTTGAAAGTGCCTTGTTACAAAAGGTTATAATTCTGACACCCTCCTCGTAAAGCTTCATCGACATTTCGAGGTCATGCTCTTCTCTTTCAAGCTCCTCTGCAATTTCCTTCAAGCGTATCATTGCCGTGTCAAGCGTATACATTTCCATTTTATTGTTAATCCCTTTCAATGTTTAACTGATTTCATTAAGGTTGATTTCGTCACAAGTGCAAAGCAGTGTTCCGTCACGCATTACAACCGATATTTTTTCGCCCTCATTGATTTTACGGACTGATTTCACCGGCTCGAGAACCTCGTTTTTCACCATGGCATAGCCTCTGCCGAGAACCCTGAGCGGACTCATTGCTTCAAGCTGCATTGCATAATGTGAAAGTGCTGCATCGTAAAAATCGACACGGCTTTTCATCAGACTCATTATCTTATCCTTCAACGCATCGAGGCATTGAGTGTAAAGCTCAAGTGTCCTTATCGGGCTTTTGTCGTATATTACCTTTTCCAATGCATTAAGCTTTAAGCTGTATCCGTCAATAACCCTCAAAACTCTTTCCGTCATACCGTCAAGGGTCTTATCTGCGGCATAAAGCACTTCCTTATAATCGGGTGCGACAATTTCAGCACCGGCAGACGGCGTCGGTGCTCTCTTGTCTGCAACAAAATCGCAAATTGTAAAATCCGTCTCATGTCCGACAGCCGAAACAACAGGTATTTCGCTTTCATAAACAGCCCTTGCCACATTTTCATCGTTGAAAGCCCAGAGATCCTCAATCGAACCTCCGCCTCTTGCAAGAATGATAACATCACAGCATTTAAGACTGTTAAAGTGCCTTAATGCCCTGCATATCTGCCTTGGTGCTTCATTACCCTGAACAAGCACATCGGCAAGTATAAGCTCTGCATAAGGGTATCGCCTTGAAAGGACATTTTTTATATCCTCAACAGCAGCCCCCACAGAAGATGTCACAACACCGATTTTTTCGGGATATTGCGGAAGTGTTTTTTTGTGTTCATCTGAGAACAAACCTTCCTTTGAAAGCTTTTCTTTCAGCTGTTCAAATGCAACGGTAAGCTCACCGACACCGTCGGGCTGCATATCCTCACAGTACAGCTGATAAATTCCGTCTCTTTCAAAAACAGAAACATTGCAACGCACAAGCACACGCATTCCGTTTTCCGGCTTAAAACGAAGTCTTTGCGAAAAAGAACGAAACATAACCGCTTTAATGCAAGCTCTGTCATCTTTAAGAGTGAAATAAAAATGTCCTGTTTTGTAATGATCGGTGAAATTTGAAATTTCGCCGGAAACATAAATGTTTCTTAAATTGAAATCCCCGTCAATGACAGATTTTATGTATGTGTTAATTTGACTTACAGTTAATACTGATGACATCTGTAAAAATTACCTCGTTTTAGTTCTGCTGTAATTATTTGAGCTTCTTTTTTGCAATTGAGCCAAGCACACCGTTGATGTATGAGGCATCCTCTGCGGTTGCATATTTCTTTGCAATTTCAACAGCCTCATTGATAGCAACACCGACAGGCATATTTTCACTGTAAAGCATTTCACACACTGCAAGGCGCAAAATAGCTCTTGTTACTCTTGAAATTCTCTTTGCACTCCAACCGACAAGGTTTTCATCAATAACCGAATCAATTTCCTCTAAATTCAAATAAACCTTTTTTGCGAGATTCTCCGCAAAATCGTTTTGTTCAAAAAGCTCAAGCTCAACTGCACTGTCAATAAGCTCAGTGACGGATATATCCTTTTGAAAGCTTTTTTCAAATATAAGAATGAATGCGAGTTCTCTGCTTTCGTGTCTTGTCATACTTTTCCCTTCCTCTTCCAATTCAGTAAGACTGTATTTTTATATATTCTAAAACATTATACCACAAAAATCAAATCGCACAACTACTTTGCTTCAATTATTGTCAAATTTTTTGCAGAAATATTCGCATTTTTTTCTATAATTTCCGTTATTTGCAATATAACGGTATCATTTAATGTATTTTTTTCCAAAACAACCTGACACGCTCCGTCATTGATGACAACTATACAGTCACCTCCCGTTTTTGCCGTAATAAGACTTTCGGCATCACTTTGTGCTTTCATGTTTCGTGAATACTTTTCGAGCATCGACTCAATTTGCTTTGCATTCTCATCTGAAAGATTTTCCTTTTCGGCAATATCTTCGATTGAATCAATTATCTCGCCGTAGGTTTCATCTCTTTTCATTCTCTGCTCAGTGAAAAAATCACCATTTGCCATAACACTGACACTTTTTTCGGTTGTCTGCTCGGAAACGGCAGAGCCGCCGACTGAAACAGATTCTCCGAGGTTTGTGCTTACAGCTTGACTTACGGTGGTGTTTTCGGAGGTATCAATCGGATTTTCCGTGTAATACCAGTTGACCGCTACCGCAGCACCCAAAGCAATGACTAAGGTTGCTGTGAGAAGTTGCTTCTTTTTCATTATCATAATTACTCCTCTTCTGCCCTTTGGGCAATACTTATTCTGTTGGCGCCTATATCAAAAAGTGCTGACACAAGTGATTTGATTTCACTTTTCACAACCGGATCGTTTCCGCCGGAGCAAACAATGGCAACACCTCTTACCCTTGGATAAATCACATTTTCAACAAGCCCCTCTTCACCATCTGACGAATCAACGATTATATGCTTGACGCTGCTTTGCTGTTCCTCCTGCTTGCTTTTGATTTCTTTATCTGTTGCGTAAACCTTACGGACATCGGATTCATAGCTGAGCATAACACTCACCTTTCCTGCCCCCTCAACCCGTGAAAGCAGCTTTTCAACCTCTGCCTCAAGATTCTGATTGATATACTCATCACTGCCTTTATCCTTAAGTTCGGTGCTTGTTGAAAACAACGGAAGCTCCGACAAAAGAATCAGCAATATACCGAACAAGCCTATCATAACCGTAAGCAGAGATTTTTTATCCTTTTTCAATTTTTCAAACATTTCAGCCACAAAATTTTTGCCCTCAGCCATTGCTTGCCTCCTCGAAAATCAATTCAGCCTCCGGAAAGCTTTCAAATATCATTTTTTCAGCCTCAGCCCTCATTGTTTCATCGGCTCTGCCCTTCAGGGTAACACTCTTAACCTTAATGCTTTCGCCCTGCTGTTGTGCGTCAATTTTAATTTCAAACTCACCGACCGACTCAAGAAGCTTTTTTTCAAGCGCAGATGAAACAAGACTTTCAAAAAGGTCCACCTGTGCATCATCCATCCGGTGTGAAACGCTTTGCTCACTTTCCCCGTTTATATGTTCCTGAAGTGAAAAGGCGCTGTTATTCAAGCTTGAAAAGGACAAAACGATTCCACTTACAAGAACAACACCACACAAGGACTTAAAGCCACCCTTGAGCCTTCCGGCAGGAACAAGTGCTATCATTATTCCTCCAAGTATACTGACAAGGCAGACGGCCTTAATCCGCAGCAAAAAATCATCCATTTATACCACCTTTTAATGTGAGCATTATACCCACTGAAATTATCAGCACAAAAGCGTGAAACAGACACACAAGAAGAAGTGTACGAACACAGCTTGAAACACATCTCAACGCTTCGGAAGCTCGGTTCAGTCCCATTATTTCGGCACTGCATGACAAAAATGACATGAAAAGGTAATACATAACTCCTTCAACAAGAGCAGGTATGTAAATAAGCACAATGGCAAAAATCCCGATTACACCAAGCGAGCCTTTCATTAGATTTATACTTCCAAGCACAGCAGTATATGCCTCGCTTAACGATGAACCTATCACCGGAACAAGACTGCCCACAAGAAATCTTACACCCTTTACGGAAAGAGAATCTGTCGAATAGGCAAGAATATTTTTCAAAGAAAGAAAGCCGGTAAACATTGAAGCACAAAAACCCAGAACAACGGAAATGATTTTGTTGACCGAATTTACAAAACGGTTGAGATTGATGTTACCGTTAAAGGAAAAAGCTATTGAAAGAGCAAAATACACACCGACAAAGCCGACAAATATTTTATCAATGAAAAAAGACATCAGCTCACAAAAGAAAAGCACCGTGCTGTTATAGGTCAAGGCGCTTGCAGGATTGCCCGAAAGAGAGATAAGAAGCGTGAAAGCAGGAATAAAAGCGAGCATGAATTTGCTGCCGAGGTTTACGGCTGAAACCGCACAATTTATAAAAACTGTGATTTTCTCAACCGTAACAATATACAAGACAACCACCGAAAACAGCGAAAAGACATCGGAACAGCCGGAAAAGTCAAAAGCGGAAAAAACAACACTCAAAAGCATTAAAAGGCAAAGCATCAAAAAGAACCAGCCTAAGCCACCCTTCAGCTTTTCTTGAAGAGTCGATGAAAAATATCTTTTAATACTTTCCGTTCCCTTTGAAAAAAGAGAATCGGCATCAAGGCTGTCTATGCCATTTTCTTCAAGCAGCTTTGCAGTCTCACCGTCAAGTGACGAAAAGAAGCTTTCTTCAATTTCATCACCCGAAAAAGCCGACGACTGACAAAGGGGGAAAAGAAGAAGAATCAAAACAGTGAAAAGAAAAGCAACCGTCCTTTTCATTCTATAAAAGACAGAGCCGTTTGGGTAACCTGCGTGATAAAGGGTAAGGATAAAACAATCAACATGACCCGTCCTCCTATTTCTACAATTTCACCCATGAGTGAATTTCCGCTTTCACGACAAACCTCCGACGCGAGCTTTGTTATCACTGTAATGACTGCTCCTTTGAAAATGCAAGTGAACATCTCGTCTCCCTTGCCGAGCAATGAAAAGACATCTTTTATCGCACTGCTGCCCTTTTCAAGCTCATCCTTTAAAACAAACAAAGCGCAAACAACAACCGCAATTTCAAAAAACGGTACAAGCTCCTTGTTATACTTTTTCAGCAGTGTTGCCAAAAAAGCTCCGATGATGCCCAAGGCGGTTATTTTAATAATCATGTCAGAAATCGAGTATCTCCTTAATTATTTCAAACAGGTCTTTTATTTCGGGTATAATCATAAAGAAAACCGTTATAACACCTGCAAGTGTCGTCAGCATTGCATATTCGCTTTTGTCGGTGCGGGATAAAAGCTGGTTAAGAACAGCCACAATTATTCCAATGCCGGCAATCTTAAAAATCAGATCAACTTCCATCTTTTTCCTCCTGTTTAAAGCATTAGAATAAAAACGCCCATTCCGATTATACCGCTTAAAGCTACACTCATTTTCCCGTATTTGTCATAAGCTTCGGTAGCTTTTTTCTGATACACCGCAAAGCTTTCACTAAAAAGCGACAGTATTGATCTTTGACCGGCTGTATCGCTTGTTCCGAGCAAGCCTCCCAGACTTTTGAGCTTTTCCTTTTCCTGCTTTGAAAAGGGCAAGTCGGAGCTTTCGATTGCATTGAGCCATGAAAAGAAAAAATCCTCTCCCTTTTCTTTTTCGTTAAGGCATATTGAAATAAAATCCAGATTTTTGCAAGTGCCGGATTTCTCAACACTTTTCAGTATTTCAAAAACCGGCAAGCTGACATATTCAATTTCAAGCCTTGCAATTGAAAGAAAAACCACTGTTTCCGAGAGAAAATCCCTTCTCTTTTTAAGCCGTAAGGATATATTCATTCCCAAAAGCAGAAAGCTCACCCAAACCAATATTCCTCCCGATAATCTCATCAAGAAGCTCCTTAGTGTCATAAATTCCCTCAATTATGCCGGGTCTGTCCTTTTTCAACAAAACAAGCCTTTCAAATGAATATGCCTGTAAAAGTCTCTTGATCTGCGGCCTTTTCAAAATTTCCGAATAATCCGAAGCATGTACAGTAACAATAAATTTAACTCCGCTGTTTACTGCAAGGCTTATGGCGTCAATTTCATCATCGGAGCAAATTTCATCCATGGCTATTATTTCGGGCGACATTGTTTTGACGGCATTAGCTATCGCCTTATCCTTTGGATACAGGTCGAAAACATCTGTATTCACACCGACATCACGCTGACAAAAGCCAGCATTCATTGCCGCTATTTCCTGCCTTTCATCAATAACACAGATTTTTTTACTTTCGGGTGCATCGGAGAGTCTTCTGACAAGGTCTCTTAAAACAGTCGTCTTTCCACTCATCGGAGCACCGGCAATAATAACACTGTCAACAGCCTTTGAAAAAACCTTTTCATATATCTCGTCACTGCACCCCTTAACCTCTCTTGCAACCCTTATGTTCAAAGAGGAAATATCCCGAAGGCTTGTGACATTCCCCGACGAATCCGTCACGGCTGAACCGCAGATTCCGACACGGTGTCCGCCCTGAACTGTTATAAAGCCGTTAACGATGCTTTGCAAATGCGAATGAACCGAATAAGCGCAAAGCCTCGAAAAAATACTGTTCATGTCTTCACTGTAACAGATAAACGGCTGAATGGGGCTTTGTGTAAGACCTCCGTCACACGAAAGAAAGCGGCTCTCACCTGCCACTGACAGCACTATCGGTTTTCCGATTCTCAGCCTTATTTCCGTTGTTTGCTTTTGAATGTCGGGGCTTAAATTTAAAAGCTTATTTTTAAGTTCCCCTCTTATAATGCTCACAGCACTGAAAAAATCCTTGTCCGTTTTTTCATTCATCATATTGTTCACCTCATTTATCTTTTGTTTCATAAGTATGAAAGAGGCTTGTCTGTTAGAACTTAAATTTTAAATATTTCAAAACCACTTGCTTAGCTTCACCAAATATAGTATTATATGAATTGATATAAATTCAGGAAAGAAGGTTCACAATGAAAAAAAATGACAAAAGCTTGCGTCATGACTTTAATAAGCTTTGGCAAGGAAACAAATACATAATTATTTCCTTTTTTGCCGCTGCTGTAACGATGCTCATTATTTATTTGTGCAACGCAATGATCCCTCTCGGAGATAAAACCATACTCAGAATGGATCTTTATCATCAATACGGCCCGTTGTTTGCAGAGCTTTATGAAAGAGTGACAAACGGCGACAGCCTCATTTACTCGTGGTCAAGCGGTCTCGGTAGCTGCTTCTTGGGTAACTACTTCAATTACCTTTCAAGTCCCATCGGCGCTATTGTTCTTTTCTTCGGTCATAAAAATATTCCGGAAGCAATCGCCGCAATGATTCTCATAAAAGCCGCTTTAAGCAGTGCCGCATTCGCTTATTATGTTAAAAAATCCCTTAAAAACCAAAGCTATGCAACCTGTGCCTTCGGTGTACTTTATGCTTTTTGCGGATATATGCTCGCTTATTATTGGAATGTTATGTGGCTTGATGCAATGTTTCTTCTTCCAATCATTCTTTACGGCATTGAAAGAATCATCAACCACGGAAAAATGCGTACCTATGTAGCCGCACTTGCTCTCAGCATGTTTTCAAACTATTACATCTCTTTCATGCTTTGCATTTTCTCGGTTATATACTTTTTCTACTACTACATTACGAATTACAATCTTGAAAGTACGGTTAACAAACGCTTTAAGAAAGAAAAGCACGGATTTATTTCAAGATGTTCAAACAACAGATTTCTGCGCAGTGCCTTTATTTTCGGCATAGCCTCGCTTACTGCTGCCGGAATCATGGCTTGTGTTCTCATTCCGGTTTATAAAATCCTGAACGGAAGCTCCGCAACCTCCGGAAGCTTCCCCGATGATGCAAAGTCATATTTCTCATATTTTGACTTTTTCGCAAACCACCTTGCAGCTTTGACAACAACCATCAGAAGCAGTGGTGAGGATGTTCTTCCGAATGTATATTGCGGAATCCTCACAATCATTCTCGCTCCGCTTTTCTTCTTCTCGAAAACCATATCAAAAAAGGAAAAGCTTACCACAATTGGACTTCTTGTTACACTTTATTACGCTTTTAACCTTAATGCATTCAACTACATCTGGCACGCATTCCATTTTCCGAATGATCTGCCTTATCGCCAATCTTTCATTTATTCATTCGTGCTTCTGATAATGGCATATAAGGTATTTATCCGTCTTGAAGAGTTTTCTTCAAAGGCTATCGGTGGAGTCGGAGCTGGTCTTTTCGCATTCATTATCCTTGTCGATGAGCTTACAAGCAAAAATGTCGGCACAGGTACGGTCTTGCTTTCTTTACTTCTTATCGTTCTCTTTGTTGTCATTCTCACCATTTTCAAAGACAATCGCTATAAAACAGCTTCGGTTGCGGCACTTCTTTTGATTTGCTGTTGC
>CAZBFI010000041.1:0-13001 GCA_964491165.1 uncultured Faecalibacterium sp. | reverse complement strand
AGGAATTTAACCATTTTTTTGACGGAAAAAGTCTTGCCGATGTTTTAAAAAGATATTAAAAAATACAAGTTTTTGTCATCTTTCAATAATAAAAGGCTTCCTATGAGGTTTTACCATCATAAGAAGCCGATTTTTTTATTCTGTTATAACTGCTTTGAGCTTTTTTATTTTACATCGACAAAAATCATGTCTTTTTTCCAAGTGTCGGGAGCAGGGGAACAGTTGAAGCTTTCTATTTTCAAATTTCTGACATGTCTTGCCCAAACGGCATAAGCAGGCAGATTTCTGAATCGCCAGCACTCAGGGTATTCCTTTGAATACTCCGGAATAAACATTCTTTTATCAATAATTTCCTTTGCATTTCTGTATGTAAGAGAAAAATTTCTTAAAGTAACATTATCAACTGTTTTAACCTTTCCCTTTTGCTTAAAGCCTGCAATGATAACCGGAAGCTCAATATCCTTCGCTTTGATGTTCTCAATGGTGATATCATGCATTTTTCCCGTCATATTAAAGCTCGTTTTGTCAACTCCGCCACCAATTGCTTTGACACCGTATTCAATAGCTGTTGCACTTTGCTCGTTGACGAGAGCGGCACGGTTTCTGTTACCCAGACGAATAAAAACGGGACAGGTACAGCGGTTCATTTCAATGTTTTTCACAGTGATATCATATACATCGGCTCCGTCGACGGATTCGATGCTTATGCCCGAGACACTGCCGGGATAAAGATCAGTCATATAAAATCTGCAATCCTCGACAAGAACCTTGCTTATAGGATAAGTGGTTTCCGTGCCGATTTTAAAAGCGTTGGTGCAGCTTATAACATCGCAATCGGTAACATGAATGTTCTGCATCGCACCGTCACAGCCTTCCCAGATTGCATTTTTCAGCACAATTCCGTCATCGGCACATGAAAGAAAGCAGTGCCTTATTTCAACATTACTGCTTTGCATGAGGTCGATTCCGTCACTGTTGCACACATGTCGGTTATTGTTGATAACGAAATCTTCAATTAAAATATCATCACAGCGAGTCGTTCTGAGTGTCCAGCTTGCACTGTCCTTAAAAATTATGTTATGAACATGAATTTTTTTACAGCCTTCGAGCAAGCACAGTTTTCCGTATTTTGACGGATGGGTAAAACGCAGCTGAGCTCGGTAATCACGACGCATTTGTATAACATCAATGATGTCGGCAGGCTCTGTCAAATTTTTGTCGAGCAGAGGCTTTCTTCCGAAAAAGTGACCGTTGCCGTTGATTGTGCCACCGCCGGTAATTTCAATGTTTTCACAGTCCTTTGCAAAAATCAGAGTCTTATGCTCAAAGCCTTCTCCGCTTTCATGTGCTATAATTGAGCTGTCGGAAGCAACAAAAAGAGTGACGTTGCTTTTTAATTCAACAGTCTTTGATGTGAAATTGCCACCGCAAACGACAACATAGCCACCACCATTTTTATGGCAGTGATTTATGCATTCGTTTATGGCGTCGGCATTGTTGACGGAAGTGTTGTTTGCGATTGCACCGAAATCGGTGATAAAATATGCGTTTTCGGTTGGTATCTCAGCAGGGTGGATATAGTTTTCCACGGGAAAGTATGATGTATAGTCGTACTCTCTTTCTTCGGTGTATCTGTCTCCCTTAGTGATTCTCAAGTCCTTGCCGAAAAGCAAAGTATTAAGCTTATCAACAGCAGTTCTTTTTGTTTTCATAAAAGCTCCTATAAAATCTAAAGTAATTTTAATTGTTTGTAAGCTTTCAGTATTATATCCCTTTGAGGATGTAAGGTCAATAGTAATCACTTATTCTCACAAAGCAATTTTACCTGTTTCATTCTGCACTTAAAGATGATATTTTTGTGCTTTTTCTATAAATGGGAAAAGCAGTTTTTTACAATATTAACTAAATGTTAAAATGCATATTGAAAACAGAGCTTTCATTAAGTATAATAAATTTAATCAAGCAAGCGTATTACAAAAAAAGTGAGTATTAAAAGTGATTATTGCACATGAAAAGAATTACAAGTTTTATTAAAAGGGCCTTTGTTTCGTTGACGGTTTTTCTTGCCGTGGGAGTTATAGTGTTTACTCTTGTTTCCGTCAAGCTTTTTGAAGGTAACGGCAGGTCTTTTTTAGGTTACAGAGCGTTTATAGTTTTGTCTGATTCGATGAGCAAAACTGATTTTTCGGCAGGAGATTTGATTGTTGTGAAAAGAGTTGATGATTTTTCGTTGCTCAAGCAGGGCGACATCATTGCTTATGTGTCACAAGGTGCGTCAAGCTACGGTCAAACAGTTACGCATAAAATAAGAGGATTTACTGTTGACGAAAAGGGGAGAAACGGAATCATAACCTACGGAACGACAACAGATATTGACGATGATGAGATTGTTGATTTTTCTTCCGTTACGGGAAAGTATTTGTTTTCGGTTTCCGGAGTCGGTAAGTTTTTCAGCTTTTTCAAAACCTTTGAGGGTTATTTCTGCTGTATATTTTTACCTTTCGTTTTAATTATTGCGATCCAGTCTGTTTATTGCGTCAAAGCATTCGGAAAGTATAAACAAGCTCAAAAAAGAGTAAGTGTTGCCGATAAATGACGAATACGGTTCAAAAAAGAAAGGAAGAACCAAACCAAAATGGATAATAATGTAACTGCTCGCTTATTGCTTGCTGCCTGTGTGCTGATGTTGGTTGCAGGCTGCATTTTTGCCTTTTTACAACAGTGGACTTATGCGGCATTAGTGTGGGTCGGTGCATTCGGTTGTCTGATTGCAGCTTTGAATTTTAAAAACAAAAATCAAGGAGATTAAACAATATGAGTAAAATATACAGTTTAATGAATTCAGGAACAGTCTTTGGTTTATTTCTGCAAGTTGTTCCGATTACGCTGCTTGTGTGGCTTGCATATGTCGGCTACAAAGTTATTCACCTTAAAAAGTCCGGTGAAGCTGTCTGCAAGTATAAAGAAATCATGCGTTTGTTATTTGTGTGCTATTTGACCGGACTTACAAATTTGATTCTTGTACCGGCTGATTTGTGGATGTTTATTTGGTCAAATATTTTTATCGGATACAGCCACAGTGAAATAACTTTATTTTCCGGCGAATTTAATCTTGTTCCGACAATTTTTAAGCTGATAGCAGGAGAGCTTACGCTTGGGCGTTGGGTTCTTAAAATGCTCATTTACAATTTTCTCATGTTTATGCCTTTAGGCTTTTTCTTGCCTTTCATTTTTGAGAAGGTCAACAACAAAAATATATGGAAAATCGCTGTTATTATTCCTATTGTGGTAGAGCTGATACAGCCTGTATTCGACAGAAGCTTTGATGTGGACGATTTGATTTTGAACTTTGCCGGAATCATTATCGGATACTTTATTGCTGTAATAATTAAAGCGGAAATTGGGAAATCAAAATTAAACAAATAGTAAAAGTATATGCTGATAAGTGAGCTTATAAATAATCTTGTCACAGCCGATAAAAACGGAACTTACCTTTACTCAAGACCGTATTATATTTATAAAGCTATCAAAAAATAGCTTATGATTAAATGCTACCCGCCTTCATCGGTGAGTAGCATTTAATATTGTAAAGCTCGCAGATGTATTTGTGAGGGTACGCACTATGTCGTAAGTTTTTAATACCATTTTTCAAAAAATAATTTTCCACACAAAAACAGAGGCAGTCCGCATAATCGCCTCTGTTTTTGTGTATATCAATTTATCGCTTTTTGCAATTTGTTTTTTTGCTCCTATTTGAATTTTATCAAGTAAAATATTGGCTAAAAGCATCTCACATCAATGGAGTAGGTAGGAAAGATGAATAATATTCGTAACAGCGTCACAGAAACAATCAATAATGAAAGTGTTTTTATCTTAATAACCACTTTTATATCGTAAAGAATTTTGCCTTGCAATTTAGTTATGTATAGTATATAATACACACATACATTAGTCTGGCGAATGGTTTTAATGATTGCTATCGACAATTTCGATGTTGGAGGAAATAAAATGGAATTGCGAAATTTAATTACCTTTATCCATGTTGCCGAGCTTGGAAGTTTTACCAAAGCGGCAGAACAGCTTGGATATTCACAATCAACCATCTCATTTCAGATAAAACAGTTGGAGGAAGAACTCGACTGTCTTTTGTTTGAAAGAATAGGTCACACCATCACTCTTACCGAACGCGGACACGAGCTTGTATCTTATGCACACCAAGTTCGTGCGCTTACGGATGACTTTAAAGAAAGTTTAACCAAGGAAGATCCACTTACCGGTCATATACATATCGTAACACCTGACTCTGTTTGTGATGAAATGATTCACTCAAATTATCTGGATTTCCATAAAAAGTATCCAACTATTTCGATCTGCTTCACCACAGGCGATTCCGGTGTAATGCTCAGTATGCTGGATCACAACGAAGCTGACTTTATCATAACTTTGGATGGGCACTTATACAATAAAGACTATATTATTGCCAAAGAGGAGCTTGTGCCCATGCACTTCGTTGCAAGTGCAAGTTCAAAATTTGCAGACAAGAAGCAGCTGTCTATAAAAGATATTATAAACGAACCTTTTATTTTGACTGAGAACGGGCAGGGTTATCGACGTGTTTTTGATAAAGAGCTTGCCAAAAAGTCATTAGAAATAATTCCTGAACTTGAGATTGGCAGAACTGATATAATAACCTCACTTGTAGCACAGGGAGATATGATTTCGTTTCTTCCCGATTTTGTAACAAAGGATTTCATTGATCGTGGCGAACTTTGTTACCTCGATGTAACTGATATAAATGTTGAGATTTGGAAGCAACTTATTTACCACAAAAATAAATGGATATCAAAAAGCCTTAAAACCTTTATCGACTACGTTAAAGAAAACGAATTTTCAAAATAAACTGTAAACAAGACGAGAGTGCCCTGTTACAATAGGGTCTCTCGTCTTTGTCAATCGATGATATAAGGGTCGTCGGTTTTGAATGCACTGCCAAGTGCTTTGTCCAATGCTTCGGGTGTGGTTACTCAGGCACCAAAGGCTTTGGCAAATACGACAAAATTGCTTTTGTGCTCTAAAACTGATTGGGAATAATGCTTATCGTAGAAAAGTATATGCCATTTACGAACCCTACCGAGTGCACCATTATTCATAATAATGATGACCACAACAGGAACATTGTATCGAACAGCGGTTGCCAACTCATTAAGGTTCATAGCATAGTATCCGGATCGGAGGTGGAAATGACAACGCCTACCTTTCCGGTGGCACATGCATACCCAACGGTGGCATGCGCTGCCACTTGTTCATACACCGTCAAAATGTGATTGATCTCATCTTGATATTTATAGAGACAGTCTATACATTGAGTATTTGACCTCCGGGATAGCCGAATACGGTGTCCACACCTTGCTCAACTAAGGCTTTTACTGCTATATCTGAACCTGAAAGAAGCATCCAATCACTTCTTTGTTACGTAACCGGCGATCAGGTCACCGCATTTTTTACAGCCAACGAGGCGCTTTCCTTCACTCATAATATCGGCTGTGCGGTAATCTGCATCAAGGTATTTTGAAACGGCGTTTTCAATAGCATCCGCTTCTTCTGTCATATCAAAACTGTAGCGCAGCATCATCGCTGCCGATAGAATGGTACCGATGGGATTGGCAATGTCCTTGCCTGCAATGTCGGGGGCAGAGCCGTGTATGGGCTCATAAAGACCGCAGGTGGTTGCACCTAAGCTAGATGACGGAATCATACCGATAGAACCAGTGATCATAGAGGCTTCATCCGAGAGAATATCGCCAAACATATTTTCGGTAACAACGACATCAAATTGAGACGGATTTTTAACAATCTGCATCGCACAATTATCAACCAGCATATCCGAAAGCTCAACATCCGGGTACTCCTCGGCAAGCTTGTGCATCACATTTTTCCAAAGGCGGCTGGAATCGAGAACATTGCTCTTTTCAACCGAGCAGAGCTTTTTGTTTCTCTTTCTCGCGGTCTCGAAGCCAATCCTGCCGATGCGCTCAATTTCAGCCTCGCTGTATTTGAGAATATCAGTAGCCACATCGCCCTCGGTTTTGTGCTCGCCAAAGTAAATGCCGCCGATAAGCTCACGAACGATGATAAAATCAATGCCATTATCAACTATCGACTTTTTAAGTGGAGAAGCATCAGCTAACTGCTTCCAAATTTTTGCAGGGCGATTGTTGGAATAAACTCCCATTCCCGCACGAAGTCTCAAAAGCCCCTTTTCAGGGCGTTTCCATCCGGGGACATCGTTCCACTTGTCTCCACCTACAGCTCCGAGCAGTACACTGTCCGACTCCACGCACTTATTAAGCTCGCTTTCAGGCAGAGGGTCGCCGTATTTATCAATGGCACAGCCGCCCATATCCACATCGGTGTAATGAAAAGTGTGTCCGTAGAGCGCGGCAATCTTATCAAGCACCTTGAGTGTCTCGTTTACGATTTCAGGACCGATGCCGTCACCACGGATAATCGCTATATTTTTAACCATTGTTTTCTCCTTCTTTCAGTGATTTCAAAAGACCGCCGTTCTTAATTATATTTTGGATAAACGGGGGGAACGGCTGAGCCTTATATGTCTTGCCGGTCGTGATATTGGTAATAACGCCGGTATCGAAGTCAACCTTGACCTCGTCGTTTGCGCTGATTTCCTCTGCCGCTTCCTCACATTCAAGTATAGGAAGTCCTATGTTAATGGCGTTACGGTAAAAAATTCTCGCAAAGCTCTTGGCAATAACGCAACCGGTACCGCAGGTTTTAATGACCAACGGAGCGTGCTCACGCGAGGAGCCACAGCCGAAGTTCCAGCCTGCAACCATTATATCGCCGTCGTTAACCTTTTTTACAAACTCGGTATCGATATCCTCCATACAGTGAAGACTGAGCTCTTTGGCATCGGGCGTATTAAGATAGCGTGCCGGGATGATGACGTCGGTATCGACATTGTCGGGATATTTGAAAACCTTTCCTTGTGTGTTCATTGCTTACGCCTCCTTATATTCGGTAATATACCCTGTCAGTGCACTGGCGGCAGCGGTGTGAGGTGATGCGAGATAGACTTCGCTATCCACGTGTCCCATACGGCCGACAAAGTTACGATTGGTGGTTGCAATGCATTTTTCACCTGCGGCAAGAATGCCCATATATCCTCCGAGACAAGGGCCGCAGGTCGGGGTGGAAACGATAGCGCCTGCATCAATAAAGGCGGTAACAAACCCACGCTCAACACATTCACGGTAGATCTGCATTGTGCCGGGGATGATTATGCAACGGATACCGTTGGCTATTTTCTTGCCGTTTAATATCTTATATGCCGCTTCCATATCCTCCATTCTGCCGTTGGTGCAAGAGCCGATCACAACCTGGTCAACCTTAATAGTGTGAAGCTCACTTGCGGGATGTGTATTTTCGGGAAGATGGGGACAGGCAACTGTGGGAACGATTTTTGAAAGATCGATATCTATCGTCTTCTCATACTCCGCATCTGCATCCGCCTCGAAAACAACAGGCTTTCTTTCGCTTCTGCCGTCAAGATAGCTCATCGTCACATCGTCAACAGGGAAAATTCCGTTTTTCGCTCCTGCCTCTATTGCCATATTGCATATACAAAGTCGATCATCCATGGAAAGACTGTGAGCACCGTCACCGACAAACTCCATACTCTTATAAAGAGCACCGTCCACACCGATCCTACCGATAATGGTGAGGATAACATCCTTACCGCTACAATTGGAGGGAAGTTTCCCGGTTAAATTGAATTTGATCGCGGAAGGAACTTTGAACCAAGCCATACCCGTTGCCATGCCTGCCGCCATATCGGTCGAGCCGACACCCGTGGAAAAAGCACCGAGTGCGCCATAAGTACAGGTGTGGCTGTCTGCTCCGATAATGCAGTCGCCTGCGGTGACGACACCTTGCTCGGGGAGCAGTGCGTGCTCAATGCCCATTTTACCGACATCGTAAAAATGGCTTACGCAGTGAGAACAAGCGAATTCGCGGCAGGTCTTTGACTGCTCTGCCGCCTTGATATCCTTATTAGGAACAAAGTGGTCAAGCACTATAGCGACCCTGTCTTTATCGAACACCGAATCAAATCCGGCTTTTTTAAACTCATTTACCGCAACCGGTGTCGTAATATCGTTTCCGAGAACGATATCAAGCTTTGCGCTGATGAGCTGACCTGCGGTCACACTGTTTAAGCCGGCGTGAGCAGCAAGGATCTTTTGTGTCATTGTCATTCCCATTATTTCTCGTCTCCTTTGGTCATATTATGAAAAGCACTGAGCAATGCAATAGTGCTTGCCTTAATAACGTCAGTATCCGTGCCTGCTCCCCAGAAGATCTCTCCACTTTCACGTTCGAGTCCTATATAGGAAGCCGCAACACTTCGTGAACCCTCACCCTGCAAGCTGTGCTGAGAAAATACCTGCAAGGTATATTCCTCGCCTGTGTACTCCTTAAGGGCGTTATTGATGGCACTCAAATGTCCGTTGCCCTCTGCTTCAAGCTCGGTCTCCTTGCCATCCTTCATAAAGGTGATATCGATCTTAACAGCATCGTTATCACGCATAAATTCGAAATCGGTCACGCTGATATCCGACGAAAGATTGAGATAATTCTCGGTGAATATCTCGAGAACCTCCTCGACTTTAAGCTCCTTATGCTCATGGTCGGAAACATTTTTACACAGATAGCTGAAATGTTCACGCATTTTAGGCGGCAGATTGTAGCCATAGGTCTGCTCCAAGAGATAACCGATACCACCCTTTCCGCTTTGAGAGTTGACGCGGATAACATCGGCATCGTAAGTTCTACCGATATCCTTGGGGTCGATCGGAATATAGGGCACATTCCACTGATGTAACTTATTTTTGTTTCTGAACTTCATGCCCTTTGCAATAGCATCCTGATGTGAGCCGGAGAATGCCGCAAAGACAAGCGCACCGGCATAAGGTGCTCTCTCATAAACGTGCATACGTGTGCACGTTTCGTATTCTTTTACAAGATAGTTCATATCCGAAAGATCGAGTTTGGGGTCAACACCGTGCGAATACATATTCATAGCCAAGGTAATAATATCGACGTTTCCGGTTCGCTCTCCGTTACCGAAAAGTGTTCCCTCGACACGGTCGGCGCCTGCCAAAAGTGCAAGCTCGGTGTCGGCAACACCTGTTCCGCGGTCATTGTGCGGATGAAGCGAAAGGGTTACAAACTCACGGTATTTCAGGTTTTCACTCATATATTCTACCTGGCTTGCATAAACGTGCGGCAGACTCATTTCAACGGTAACCGGCAGATTTATGATAACATTGTTATTCTCATTCGGCTCAAGCACATCCAAAACGGCGTTGCAGACATCGAGCGCATATTCCGGCTCGGTTCCCGTAAATGATTCGGGAGAATATTCAAAACGGAAGTTGCCCTCGTATTCGGCCGCAAGCTTCTTTACAAGCTTAGCACCGTCGACGGCAATCTGCTTGATCTCCTCTTTGGACTTTTTAAAAACCTGCTCACGCTGAGCAACGCTGACCGAGTTATAAAAATGGATAATAGCACTGGGTGCACCCTTGCAGGCATCAAAGGTCTTGCGGATGATATGCTCACGGCACTGAGTAAGCACCTGAACCGTGACATTCTCGGGGATCATATTATTGTCGATAAGAGTACGAAGAAATTCGTATTCTGTCTCGCTTGCCGCAGGAAAGCCAACCTCTATTTCCTTAAATCCGACATTTAAAAGCACCTTGTAATATTCAAGCTTTTCCTCAAGGCTCATGGGGATAATAAGACTCTGGTTGCCGTCACGCATATCTACCGAGCACCATACCGGTGGTTTTTCAATATGATCTTTTTCGACCCACTTGTTGTATTTTTTGTCTACCGGGAAATATCCCACTTGATATTTGGTTGAATCCATCATACTTCATTACTCCTTTTCTGCGACCACTTCCACCTCGACTAAAGCGCCTTTGGGAAGTTCTTTCACCGCCACACAGCTTCTTGCCGGCTTCTCGGTAAAATACTGCGCATATACTTCGTTAAATGTGGCGAAATCTGCCATATTGGCAAGAAAACATACTGTTTTCACGACGTTCTTTAGCGAACTGCCTGAGGCAGATAACACTGCCTCCAAATTTTTGCACACCCTATGTGCTTGCTCGGTAATGTTTTCACCTTCCAAAACTCCTGTTTCGGGATTTAGCGGAATTTGACCTGAGGTGAATATGAGATTCCCTACAACCACTGCCTGTGAGTAAGGTCCGATTGCCACCGGCGCTTTGTTTGTATGAACTTTACTGCTCATAGCTTTAACTCCTTTCAAAATCATACTAATTTGAAGCCTTCATCACATAAGGTTTTCGTGATGAGGTTTACATGTTCAAAATCTCTCGTTTCCATTTCAATACGCAGGAAACAGCCGTTTACACTTTCGGTGTTGCCTTTTTCATAGTGAACGCCGGTTACATTGCCACCGCAATCAGCAATAATACAGGAAATCTCTTTTAACTGTCCCGGTTTGTCAATAAGCTCTATGAGAAGGCTTGAGGAACGACCGGAATTAAGGAGTCCACGGTCAATGACACGGGATAGGCTTGTCACGTCGATATTACCACCGGAAACAATAGCAACCACTCGCTTGCCTTTTAAGTCGAATTTGCCTGCCATAACGGCCGCAACCGCAGTTGCACCTGCACCTTCTGCTATCATCTTTTGCTTTTCAATAAGTGCGAGAATGGCACTTGCAACTTCGTCGTCGGTAACAAGAGCAATTTCATCAACATATTCACTTACATAGCGGAAGGTGTTTTCACCGGGCTGCTTTACAGCAATACCGTCTGCGATGGTGGAAACTGAAGAAAGGCATTCAATTTCTCCGTCTTTTACCGAGTTATACATACTTGGCGCGCCTGCAACCTGCACACCGTAAACCTTAACGGAAGGTCTGATTTGTTTTGCAGTATAGGCAACACCGGAAATCAGTCCACCGCCACCGATCGGTACAACAATGGCATCAATATTTTCAAGATCGTTTAGTATCTCCAGAGCGATAGTACCTTGACCCGCGATAACATTTTCATCATCGAAAGGATGAACAAAGGTATATCCTTCATTGTCACGAAGTTTCAACGCCTTTTGATAGGCATCGTCATAGCATCCTTCTACCAAACAAACCTCTGCGCCGAAGCCTTTTGTTGCCTCTACCTTAGAGATCGGTGCCGTATCCGGTAAACAAATCAGAGATTTGATTCCGTTCTTGGTTGCAGCAAGGGCAACACCTTGTGCATGATTTCCTGCCGAGCAGGCGATAACGCCTCTGGCTTTTTCTTCTTCATTGAGCATTGCAATTTTGTATGCAGAACCTCTTACTTTGAATGAACCGGTGATCTGTAGATTTTCAGGCTTTAGATACAGTTCACAATCCGGGGCAATACCATATGCTCGGACAACATTTGTTTCACGAATAATGTTTTTGAGCACGGTTTGTGCATTGAATACTTTGTCGAGAGTTAACATTTTATTCCGCCTTTCCAATTTCAATTTTTGCGATTGTTTGTTGCTTTAAGACGAAACAAAACCCGTCTCAAAACGTTTCGTTGCTTTGAGACGGGTGTAAAACTAAATTTAACACTCGCGGTACCACTCAAATTGCGGACATAAATAATCCGCCACCTCTTCGAAGTCCAACAACTTCTATGCACTGACGTAGCATGTACGGGAAACGCCTACTGGGTGTTTATACCTTTGGGGCTTCCGGCTCAGAAGCGATGGGAATTCTACAGTTCTTCACCGGGATCGCACCATCCCCGACTCTCTGGAAAATTCGTTGTAGGTTCCGTCTTCATCGACGCCTTTACTTTAATTGAAGTCCAACAACCTCTATGCACTGACGTAGCATACACGGGGTTTCCTACACACATTCGCTTCAGGTTCCCGGCTCAGAAGTGAGAGGACAAGGATATATAACACGCTGACTCGCACCAAACATCAGCTCTCTGTGCTGTTCTTCTCCGTGACCATTCTTCGTCACAGCCTTTAACAATATTGAATTTTGCTATATTTTACTTCTTCGGAACCCGAATGTCAAGCATTAGTAACATAAATGTTTTCGAATATAACCATCGAAATTTTAGATATTCAATTAATAGACTTGATTTTTATTACACTCTAACGATGTTTATATATATATTTCTAAGTTCAACTTTCATTTTATTAAGTGCCCTGCAGTAGGCTTTTTCAGCGGTATCGGGCGATGCTAAACCGTGATCTATGGCAATATCTATAAAAACTTCCTTTGGTAACTGTTTGCTGTTCTAATCTAAATCGTTTTTATTGTAATAATACGTAGCATAACATTACATTACATACAAAAGCCGAGATGTGTGTGGTACCATTGCTCGTTCACTGAAGTTGAGATTTTCAATAAAGTACAGCAAAAGCGTGGTAAAGTTCATAACAAAAAGCGAAAAAACGCCGAGCACAATATGTTTTCGGGATTGCTTGTGTGTTCGGATTGCGGAAGCAAATTGCATTTTCGTTTTAATCAAGGAAATGAAAGTATTCAGTATTTCAACTGTTCAAATAACAATATTCGAAATCGAACTTGCCCGACTACCCATTATATCCGTGCGGATTTTCTTGAAGAATTGGTTAGAACGGATATTAACAGTTTAATTGCATTTACCAATCAGTATAAAGATGAATTTTTGCAAATTCTAATGGAAAGCAGCGGGTTAGAGCATCACAATAAGCTGAAAGTAGCAGAAAACGAAATAGATCGCTTACTTAAATGAAACGAAGAAATCGACGTATGAAGAAAGACGGTGTCACAACGCAGAAGGTCGAGATTTATTACAATGTTATCGGAAAATTCGAACTGCCCCCGTTATATAATTTTGATTTAAGCGAAAATGAAACACAAAGCATCACTTATTAAACCGAAAAACAGGCATAAAAAAGACGGTTAA
>CAZBFI010000040.1:0-13097 GCA_964491165.1 uncultured Faecalibacterium sp. | reverse complement strand
AACGAGATAAATAATAGAAGCTTTCCGTTAGAGAAATCTGACGGAAAGCTTTGTGGTTATATATGATGAAATAGACAAAACTGTCGTTTTGTGTTTTATCCGGTCTACGCTTTTTTTCAAGCCCCTGACAGCAGATTGCAAAAACATAAGTTTTTTTAAGGGATTCTTCAGTTTTCACCGAAGAACCCCTTTTTGTTTTTCCGTTTTGTGCATTAAAGCCGTAAGGCATTAAGCGAAAGGGTGTTACCAAATAGCCCTTGTTTCAACATCATTCTTAACAAGCTCAATAAAGTCGGAAGCAGACATTGAGCCTTGATCACCGTGACCGCGTTTTCTGACCGAAACAGTTCCCTGCTCGGCTTCCTTGTCACCGATAACGAGCATATAAGGAATCTTTTCAAGCTGAGCCTCACGAAGCTTATAGCCGAGCTTTTCGCTTCTTGTGTCAACATCAACATCGTCGATTCCGGCATCTGCAAGAGCTTTTTTAACTGCATAAGCTGCATCCTGATGACGGTCTGCAATCGGAAGAATTCTAACCTTTTCGGGAGCAAGCCAAACAGGGAATGCACCTGCATATTTTTCGATGAGAAGAGCAAGTGTTCTCTCGTAGCAGCCAATAGAGGTACGGTGAATGATATACGGATTTTTCTTTGTTCCGTCTGCGGCAACATATTCCATGCCGAATTTTTCGGCAAGCATCTGGTCAATCTGAATGGTAATGAGCGTGTCCTCTTTGCCGTGAACATTCTTAATCTGAATGTCAAGCTTAGGGCCGTAGAAAGCTGCTTCACCGACGCCTATTTTATATTCGATGCCCAAATCCTCAAGGATCTTATACATTATGCCCTGTGCCTCGTCCCACTGCTCGGATGTACCGATATATTTTTCGGTATCGTTGGGATCCCACTGTGAGAAGCGATAAGAAACATCTTCATAAAGTCCGAGAGTTTTAAGCATATAAGTGCAAAGCTCAAGACAGCCCTTAAACTCGTCTTCAAGCTGTTCGGGTGTACACATGAGGTGTCCCTCGGAGATTGTGAACTGACGGACACGGATAAGTCCGTGCATTTCACCCGATGCCTCGTTTCTGAAAAGAGTTGAGGTTTCGGCAAGTCTCATCGGAAGGTCACGGTATGAACGGGCTCTGTTAAGATAAGCTTGATATTGGAACGGGCAGGTCATCGGACGCAATGCGAAAACCTCATCGTCCTTTTCAACATCACCCAAAACAAACATTCCGTCAAGATAATGATCCCAGTGACCCGAAAGCTTATAAAGGTCGCTTTTTGCCATGAGAGGTGTTTTTGTACGCAACCAGCCTCTTCTCTTTTCCTCGTCCTCAACAAAGCGTTGGAGAGTCTGAATGATATGAGTACCCTTGGGAAGCATAATCGGAAGTCCCTGACCGATATAATCAACAGTGGTGAAAATTTCAAGCTCTCTGCCGAGCTTATTATGGTCACGCTTCTTTGCTTCCTCAAGCTGAGTGAGATGAGCCTCAAGGTCACTTGCCTTTGTGAAAGCTGTGCCGTAAATTCTTTGAAGCATCTTATTATTGCTGTCGCCTCTCCAATATGCACCTGTGCATGAGGTCAGCTTGAAAGCCTTGACTCTTGAGGTGTCGGGAATATGCGGGCCTGCGCAAAGCTCTTCAAATTCACCCTGACGGTAGAAAGAGATTTTTTCACCCTTGTCCGAATGCTCCTTGATAAGCTCAACCTTGTAAATTTCGCCCTTTTTCTCCATCAGAGCAATAGCCTCATCGGCATCCATTTCAAAATGCTCAAGTTCAAGAGCTTCTTTAACTATTTTCTTCATCTCACCCTCGATTTTTTCGAGAATTTCGGGAGTGAAGTTGATTTCGCTGTCAAAGTCATAGTAAAATCCACCGTCGATTGCCGGACCGATGGCAAGCTTGACATTCGGATAAAGTCTTTTAACAGCTTGAGCCAAAATGTGTGAGCAGGTGTGCCAAAAGGTCTTTTTTGCATCATCATCGTCAAAGGTGAGAATCTCAACCTCGCAGTCCTTTGTAAGAACTGTACGCAGGTCACAGTTTTCACCGTTCACTCTTGCAAGGCAAGCCGACTTGTAAAGTCCTGCGCCAAGGCTCTTTGCAACATCAAGCACGCTTGTGCCGTCTTCATACTCACGGATAACTCCGCCCTTCAATGTTACATTGATCATAATTATTACTTCCTTTCATCATAAAAATAAAAAGAAAACGCCCCATCCCAAGCAGTTTTTCTGCATGGGATGAAGCGATAAGCTCCACGGTTCCACCCACATTCCGCAAAAAGCGGCACTCAATAACTTTAACGCAGTTCTACGGCGTGCCTTATTTCAGCACACGCTCAAAAGTGGTAGATTATCTTTCGGAATTTGCTTTTGCTCACAGCAGGTTACAAAAGCTCTCTGAAAAATCCACAAAGAAAGAAAATCCTCTTTTTCAACGCTTTAACGGGATGTTGAATTTTCCTTTATTACCGTGTATTTTAACACCTTAATCGGTCTTTGTCAAGAGCTGACCTTCTGATTATTCTTCAAAAGTACCCTCTTCAATCGCGGTGATCTGATCAACTCTTCTTTGATGTCTGCCACCCTCAAAAGCTGTTTCGAGAAAGACATCTGCCATTTCGATGGCAAGGCCTGCACCGACAACTCTGCCACCCATGCAAAGAATGTTTGCATCGTTGTGAAGCCTTGTAAATTTTGCACTGAAATAATCACTGCAGCAAGCGGCTCTGATACCCTTAACCTTGTTTGCCGCCATTGAAATACCTATACCCGTACCGCAGCAAAGTATGCCTCTTTCACATTCACCCGAGGTAATGCTTTTTGCAACCTTATAGGCGATTGCGGCATAATCAACCGATTCCGGAGAATAAGTTCCGTAGTCCTTATACTCAACACCTTTTTCCTCAAGATGCTTTTTGATTTCTTCCTTTAAGGCATAACCGCCGTGATCTGCACCTAATGCTATCATGTTTCTCTCTCCTCGATAATAAATTTTGCCCCTTTATAATATCACAAAGCCATCACTTTGTAAAGACAAATTAACCCGTCTTTGCCTTTTTGAGCTTAAAATCGGGATAATTGCATTTACTGTTATTTTTTTCCATATATTATTTACGGTGATAAAATGAAAAAATACCTTATTTTCTTATTGACGACTTTCTTAGCTGTTACAATGCTTTGCTCTTGCAGTCACTCGCAGTTTGTGAACATCACACACTTTACGGATAATTTCAACAGCGTCACTCACACCGAAAAGGTCAGGCTGTCCGATTATTTCATCAAGGAAAATGTTTACTCCGTCTTTTTGACAAAAGCTCAGCAGCAACTTCTTCTCACCCTTTCTTCAGATGAAAGCGGAAGAATAAAACAAGTCCGCCTTGCTTTAATCAAGACGGACAAAAACGGCAAAATTATTCCGGTAAGCAGCGACCAAGCGGAGTTTTTCACCCAAAGCTCACTTGATATCCTTTCTGCGTTCACCTTTTTTGAAAAGGAAAAATGTGAAGCTGTGCTTAAAGATATTCTGCCGGAAACCGCCGATATGCTTTCAAAAACCGGTGAAGCTACAACCGACGCAGAACAGTTTCACATTGTTTATTATTCAAATAAAATATGCAGTCAGTTTTCTGTCACAAACACATTTTTGCAGGAAACCGAAACCACAAAAAAGCCTGTAAGCAAGCCCATTTATCAGGAAACGGCAAACATAAGAGAGGATTAGTCCCTGAAATTATGAACGCTGTCTCTGAGCATGAAGGAATAACCGCTATCCTCAAGCTTTTTGATGTTTTTGAGCATGAAGCCTGCTCCCTTTGCGGCACAGTTTTCCGGATCGGCGGCAACGCTGACCCTGATTCCAAGCTTTTCGGACAAAAACCTGTTAAGCCCGTAAAGCTTTGCTCCACCTCCCGTAAGAATGATTCCCTCATTACAAACATCGGTATAAAGCTCAGGCGGTGTCTGTTCGAGAACCTCCATAATCGCCTCGAAAATACTTTGTGTGCATTCGCTTAATGCCTGACAGATTTCACCCGAATTGACGGAAAAATTTTTCGGCATTCCCGTTATGATATTTTTTCCGGTGCAGATAATTTCAAATTCCTCGTCTCTTTTCACGGCACAGCCTATTGTGTGCTTGATTTTTCTTGCAGTCTGCTTACCGATGATTATGTTTTTATTTTTCTTGATGTACTGACAAATCGCTTCATCCATGCTGTCGCCCGCAGTCTTTGAGGAAACAGCATAAGCGACGGTTGACATTGTTATAATCGCAATATCCGATGTGCCGGCTCCGATGTCGATAACCATAACGCCACGGGGATAATCAATTGAAAGTCCTGCTCCGAGAGCCGAAACAATAGGCTCATCAACAAGATGCACCTTTCCTGCACCGGCAACACAAGCCGCTTCGATAACCGTCTTTTTTTCAAGCTGAGTGTTACAGCTTGGCGCACTTATCAGCACATTCGGTCTGAAAATGCTGTTTTTGCAAATTTTCGTGATAAAGCGTGAGAGAATTTCAGCCATGACGGTAAAATCGGATATGACACCTGCACTTATCGGTCTTTTCAGCACATAGCTTTCGGGGGCTTTACCGAGCATCTCTCCGGCGGCATTTCCCATGGCGACAAATTCATCATTGCGTGCATCATAGCATATAGCGTTATCCTCACTTAAAACAATACCTCTGCCACTGACAAAAGCTTTTATGCTTGCAGTGCCGAGATCTATTCCGATATTATATCCTGCCATGATTTCACCATCCTTTGTTATCAGTCGGTACTAATTTTACTTTTTTTGAATACATTTGTCAAGAATGACCTTTCTTTTAAGCTAATCGTTTAAAAGCATATATTTCAAGCCGGAAAATCTTCTGGTCTTTTTGTCGTTGTCAACCATCTTGAAAATCTCATTTTGGTTGCCAAGAAGGATAAGTCTGTTTTTGGCTCTCGTAACTGCGGTGTAAAGCAGATTGCGATAAGAAAGCTGTGAAGGAACAAAGCAAATGGGCATAACAACGCTTTCAAACTCACTTCCCTGACTTTTATGAACGGTAATGGCATAGGCAAGCTCAAGCTCGTTGACGCTGTCAAACGGATAGATAGCCGTTCTTGTGTCAAAAAGAATTTTCATGAAGCCACCGTTATGGTTGACGGAAATGATTTTTCCGATGTCTCCGTTATAAACACCTGCAAGAGTTTCCTTTCCTCTTGTCCAAACAATGTCATAATTGTTTTTCGTCTGCATCACCTTATCGCCCTCACGGAAAATCCTGTTGCCACGGACAAGCTCCTCCTTGTCCTTCGACTGAGGATTCAGAACCGCCTGCATCTGCACATTGAGCCGTGCCGTTCCCGTCTCGCCTTTTTTTGACGGACAGACAATCTGTATATCCTCAAAGGGATCACAGCCGTACGCCTTAGGCAAACGCTGTGTGCAAAGCTCAACAACGGTTTCGGCACACTGACGGACATTATTCCTTTGCATGAAGAAGAAGTCCTTGTCTCTCACCGAAAGCTCGGGGTATTCGCCCTTAACAATTTTGTGTGCGTTTGTGACAATGAGACTTTTTAAGCTCTGACGAAAAACCTCCGTCAAAGCGACAACGGGTATAAGCTCGGAGCGAATGATGTCCTGAAGAACATTTCCCGCACCGACCGGTGGAAGCTGATCGGAGTCACCCACCATGACAAGACGGCAACCCAAGGGAAGTGCATCCATGAGTGCGGCAAAAACATGGGTGTCAACCATGGAAAGCTCATCAACAATCACCGCATCAGCCTCAAGAGGATTTTCCATGTTCCGTGTGAAGCGTTGCCTGTCGCCCTCACCCCATTCAACCTCAAGCAAGCGATGAATCGTTTTTGCATTTCTTCCCGTAACCTCACTCATTCGCATTGCAGCTCTGCCTGTCGGTGCGGCAAGTGCAACTCTGAGCTTCTTTTTTTCAAAAAGCTCCAGAATACCGTTCAGGGTTGTTGTTTTTCCTGTGCCGGGTCCTCCCGTTAAAACAAGCAGTCCGTCATTGACAGCCGTAAGAATTGCCTGCTTCTGCTTTTTTTCAAAGCGAAAGCCTTTTTTCTCCTCAATTGCATCAATTTCCTTTTCACTTATCCTGCCCTTTGCCGGCGGAAAGCGGAGCATCACCTTGATTCTGTCTGCAATGCTTCTTTCGTCGATATATTCTTCCACCAGAAAAATATACGGCTTTTCGTCGAAAAAGCATTGAACAAGTTCCTTGTCCTCAATCAAGTCATCAATTATTCCTTGAGTTTCCTCACGCTCGGTGCCGATAAGCTCCTGAGCCGGAAGAATAAGCTTTTCCCTCGGCACACAGGTGTGTCCGTTTGTAAGGTTATGCCTTAATATATGTAAGATACCGGCTCTTTGTCTGAAAATGCTTTTGACCTTGACCGGAAAGCTTTTTGCAATCTCGTCAACTCTTTCAAACCGCAAGCCGACCTTTTCGCCGCAAAGAATGTAAGGGTTCTCACTGATTCGCTGCGTGGTGGCATTTCCGTATGCCTTATAAGCCGAAAGAGCCTCGCTTGCACTAAGCCCCAACTTTTCAAGTGCAACTATAACCTCCCTTGCGGCAAACTGCTTTTTAAAACTTTCACCGATTTCAAGAGCCTTTTCACTTGAAATGCCTTTTATTTCCCTTAACCTCTCCGGCTCGTTTTCGATAACCTCAAATGTGTCCTCACCGAAGCGCTCAACAATTTTGTTTGCCGTTGCAGGCCCGATTCCTTTTATCGCTCCTCCTGCGAGATATCTGAGCATATCGGCGGCGGTTTTCGGCATACTTCTCTCGCACCTTTGTGCCGAAAACTGAGTGCCGAAGGTCGGATGATTTTTCCATTGTCCGTAAAGCCTGACCTTTTCCCCCGCATTACACGATGGCATAATGCCCACAGCCGTAATCAGCTTCATGTCACAGCTTATATCAATCACGCAATAGCCGTTTTCGGGATTCTGATAAACAATATCCTCAACAGTACCCTCAATCATAAGCTCCTGCGACATTATACCACCTCCTTTAAACATATCCTTTTCATTATACTACATTATCAATGCATTTTTCAATGAAAACATCAATATTTTCTTTTAATCTTGTGAGTTGTCGTTTTTGTAAACTCATCTTTTCTGAAAGATACCTTTTTTATTCTCTTATACGACGGCAAAACTCTGTTCACGCTTCTTACAGCCTCGTTGATGACAGATTTGATATCATCGTCTGACAAGACTCTTTTTTTCAGCTTATTTTTTATTGCAGCTTCATCGGGAAGAATCTCACAGCTTATGACATCTCCCTTTTCACCGTAAACAACGCATTCCTTAATAAAGGGATTTTTTGTCAGCCGATATTCAAGCTCCTCCGGATAAATGTTTTTTCCGTTTTTGGTCACGATGACATTCTTGCATCTTCCCGTAATATAAAATCTGCCGTTCTTATCCCTGCAAACGAGGTCACCGGTGCGAAACCAAGAATCAGAAAACACCTGCTTTGTAGCGTTATCGTTTTTATAATAGCCCTTCATCACCATAGGGCCTTTCACCCAAAGCTCGCCTATTCCCTTTTCATCTGGGTTGTCAATTCTCACCTCAACCTCATTGAGAGGTCTACCCACACTGTCGGCACTTCTGTCCTCGGTGCTGTTGCAAATGACAATCGGTGAGCATTCCGTCAGTCCGTATCCGATAATGACCTTAAAGCCACAATGCTCGAAAGCTTCAACGATTTCCGGCTGAACGGCAGCTGCTCCGACAATTATTTTTTTCAGTCTGCCACCGAAAAATTTATGAACAGGTGAAAAAATCCGTTTCTTTTTTTCGTCTGTCATTGTCGATGACATCAAACATGCAAGGCGGAATTTTTGCTTCATGCCTTGATTTTCAATCTCACTCATGATTTTGCCGTGAAGCTTTTCGAGAATAAGCGGAACGGTGACAAAAACAGTCGGTGAAAAAACAGAAAAGCTTTTTGAAAGATATCTTATTCCACCGCAAAAAGCAATACTTCCTCCGCAATAAAGCATCATCAGAAATGCCATGCTTTCATAGGTATGATGAAGCGGAAGAACGGAAAGAGTGCGATCGCTTTCGCCTGCTTTAATGTTTTTTCCGACTAAATAAAGGTCACTGCAAATATTGTTGTTTGAGAGCATCACGCCTTTTGGATTTCCCGTTGTTCCCGAGGTAAAAAGCAAAACTGCAAGCTCATCACCGTCAATTTCATCTTCAACGGTAAAGCCCTCTCTTTTAAGCCTTCGCCCCTTTTCTATAAGGCTCATAAATCCGTTTTCGTCATCTGAGTCAACACAAATATAGCTGACAGTCTCTTTTCTTTTCAGCTTGCTTAGCGAATTTCCGTCACAAAAAACAGCCTTTACATCGGCAAAATCAAGTATATACCCCATATCCTCACCGGAAAGCTCACGGTCAACCGGAACACAGACAATGCCCGTGTTAAGACACGCAAGGTAAGCGACACACCATTGATAACAATTATAGCAAATCAATGCCGCCTTTTCGTCTTTCATTTTCAAGTTGTAAAGCAAACAAAGGCTCAAGCAGTCAACATCATCTTTTAAATTTTTATAGCTTATTTCCTGCTTTTTTCCGTCGCTGTCAAGGAAGGTGAACGCACAGTTATACTTAAAGCGTTCGGCACTTTTCATCAATATTTCTCTCACAGTTTTGGGTCTATACAAAAAATCACCGCCTGATGTAATCATATACTAATATGATTTTCAAAAGGCGGTTTATTATTCATTGAATTTTATTTGACCTTATAAACATTTGCTTCATAAGGAACAAGAGCATCGGCTCTTGTTGTTGAGACATTTGAAATTACCTTTTCAAAGCCAACTGTTGAAATGGGTCTTTTTTGAAGCTTTTGAGTCAGATTGATTTCAACATAAAATGTGTCCTTTTCACCGATTCTGTAATAAGCTAAAACATCATTCCATTTTTCATTCACAAGTCTGAATTTGCCGTAAACCAAAGCGGAATTTTCATGTCTGAGCTTAATCATGCTTCTGTAAAAATTAAGCACGGAGAAATTGTCCTTGTCTTGTGCTTCAACATTTATTCTGTCGCATTCGTCAATAAGCTTAATCCATGGTGTACCCGTGGTGAAGCCTGCATTTTCACCCTTTGTCCAGCACATCGGAGTCCTGCCGTTGTCTCTGCTTCCGGCAAGAATCACCTGATAAGCCTCATCGGCTTTTTCGCCCTTTTCAATAAGCTCATTGTAATAGTTGAGAGACTCAACATCACGAAACTCGCTTATATCCTTGAAATTGGCGTTGCACATTCCGATTTCCTGACCCTGATAAACAAAGGGACAGCCCTTCATCGTCATCTGCATCACTGCAAGAAGCTTACTGACCTCGGTTCTGTACCAGCCCTCCGGACAGACCTTGCTTGTCATTCTCGTTGTGTCATGGTTTTCAAAAAAGACTGTCGGCCAACAGTGATTGCCGTAATTGAGCTGCCAGTTCACAAGCTCCTTTGCCATGGGTCTTAAATCATACTTATATTTGAGAAAACGCTTCTTTCCGGGATTTTCAACATGATCAAATGAGAAAACAACGCTCAGCTCCTTGCGATAGTCACCAGTCATAAGCTTGCTCATTTCAATTCCCGTACCCTGACACTCACCGACAGTGAATGCATCGTACTTGTTAAATGTGTTTTCAGCCATTTCATGAAGATATTCATGAAGCCTCGGCCCGTAAAAATAATGCTCAACACCCTTGAAGCCCATCAAAGCACCGACTGTCGGGTCGCCGTCGGGCAAGCCGTCTGCCTTTGAGATGAAGCTGATTACATCAAGCCTGAAGCCGTCAACGCCCTTGTCGAGCCAGCGGTTAATCATTGCATAAAGGTCTTTTCTGAGCTGCTCATTCTCCCAGTTGAAGTCCATCTGCTTTTTTGAAAACAGGTGCATTGCCCACTGCTTTCTTTCCGGATAATAATTCCAAGCAGAGCCGCTGAAAATTGAAGTCCAGTTATTCGGCGGAGTGTTTTCGTCGCCGTCTCTCCAAATGTAATAATCCTTATAAGGTGAATCGGGATCGCTGACAGATGACCTGAACCACTCATGCTCATCGGAGCTGTGATTGATAACAAGATCCATGATAATCTTCATGTCTCTTTCATGAATGCCTTTGACAAGCTCATCAAAATCCTGCATTGTGCCGAATTCTTCCATGATTTTTTCATAATCGCGTATGTCATATCCGTTGTCATCGTTGGGAGAATCATACATGGGACTGAACCAGATTGCGTCAACGCCAAGCTCCTTGAGATAGTCGAGCTTTTCGATAATGCCCTTGATGTCACCGATTCCATCTCCATTTGAATCCTTGAACGAACGGGGATAGATCTGATAAAAAACAGCTTCCTTCCACCACTTTTTTTCAATTTCACAATCGTCCTCGTGTGGAAAATCCTTTTCGATGTTCAGTATTCCCAGAATTGATGCTATAAGCTTGTCATCAATTTTTCCGAATGACAGCTTTTGAAGCTTTTCGAGTGTCAGCTTCGACAACGGGCCTTTTTTCAACACATCGCCACTGACACCGACTTGATAAAGTGCTTTCATGATAATGTCATGACCTGCCGGAGTTTTCATAATTTCGCCAAGCGGTGTGTTTTTTGTAACAGTTACATTTGCCATTTTCTTTCCTCCTTTTTTCTCTATGACCTATAATAAACTAAATTTCAGCTATTTACAATAATTTATACGAAAATTATTTGACTTTTTAATTTTGAATAGATAATATTAAATTACGATAAAATAAAACTGTATTGGAGGTAAAATCTAATGAATATAGAGGATATTTTAAAAAAGGTCGATCATACAGCTCTTTCTCAAACAGCAACATGGCAAGACATAAAAGCACTTTGCGACGACGGGATAAAGTACGGCTGTGCAAGTGTTTGTATTGCACCGTCATTTGTGAAAAAGGCAAAGGAATATGTTGACGGTAGGATCAAAATCTGCACCGTAATCGGCTTTCCCAACGGCTATAACACAACGGCAGTTAAGGTTTTTGAAACAGAAGATGCAATCAAAAACGGAGCCGATGAAATTGACATGGTGATAAACATCGGTATGCTAAAGGAAAAGCGTTACGATGAGCTTCTTTGCGAAATCAACGCAGTGAAAGAAGCCTGTGACAAAAAGCTTTTGAAGGTGATTGTTGAAACCTGTCTGCTCAATGAAGAAGAAAAAATCAAAATGTGTGAAATTGTCTCTTGCTCTAAGGCAGATTACATCAAAACCTCAACCGGCTTTTCAACCGCAGGTGCAACAAAAGCCGACATTAAGCTTTTCAACGAGAATGTGTCCCAAGGCACTCTTATTAAAGCGGCAGGCGGTATTTCGAGCATTGAGGACGCACAAGACTTTCTCAGACTCGGTGCAAGCAGACTCGGAACAAGCAGAATTGTCAAAATTATCAAATCAAACTGAAAATGAATTTATAAAGGAGAATCGACATGACAAACACACCTCATATAAACCTGCTCGATGAAATCGGCTTTGCAAAAACAGTGCTTATGCCGGGAGATCCGTTAAGAGCAAAAATGATTGCCGAAACCTTCCTTGAAAATACGATCCTTGTCAACAATGTCAGAGGCATTCAGGGCTACACGGGATTTTACAAGGGCTGTAAGGTTTCGGTCATGGCAAGCGGAATGGGTATTCCCTCAATCGGAATTTATTCTTATGAGCTTTTCAAATTCTTCGGCGTGGAAAACATCATCAGGATAGGTTCTGCCGGTGGCATCGGAGAGGGAATCAAGCTTCGTGATGTTGTTGCCGGAATCGGTGCAAATACCAACTCGGCTTTTTTGACGCAGTACGGTGTAAACGGTACACTTGCTCCCACCTGCTCTTATGACCTGCTCAAAACTGCCGACGAATGTGCAAAGGAGTTAGGCATTAGGCTCAAGGTGGGCAATCTTCTTTCATCGGACACATTTTACGATGCAGATGAAAACAGCCACAAAAAATGGGCTGACGCAGGCTCGCTTGCCGTTGAAATGGAGGCTGCCGGACTTTATCTTACGGCAATGAAGCTTCAAAAGAACGCTCTCGCTCTCTGCACAATTTCCGATTTGCCGTTCACGGGTGAAGGCTGCACTGCCGAGCAAAGACAAAACACCTTCACCGACATGATGAAAATTGCACTTGAAACTGCTGTGAGGTTAGACAAATAAATGAAAAACAGGCGTATTTTTTTAATCGTGCTTGACTCGTTCGGCATCGGAGAAATGCCCGATTCAAGCGACTACGGAGACAAGGGAAGTAACACTCTCGCCTCCGTATATACTCAAGAAGAATTAAACATTCCTTTTCTTAAAAAGCTCGGCATTTTCAACATCGACGGAATTGATTTGTCTGAAAGAGAAAAAGCTCCCCTCGGCTCTTACGGCAGATTTGCCGAAAAAAGCAAGGGAAAGGACACCACCACGGGACATTGGGAAATTGCCGGCATTATATCGGATTCACCGTTTCCGACTTATCCCGACGGCTTCCCCGATGAAATTATCGAAGAATTTTCAAAAAGAACGGGGCGTGGCGTTCTTTGCAACAAGCCTTATTCCGGAACAAAGGTAATTGAAGATTATGCAGCTGAGCATCTTGAAACGGGAAAGCTCATCGTTTACACCTCGGCTGACAGCGTTTTTCAAATTGCCGCCCATGAAAAAATCGTACCGGTGGAAAAGCTTTATGAATACTGCAAAATCGCAAGAGAGCTTCTTCAGGGAAAGCACGCTGTCGGCAGAGTTATCGCACGACCCTTTAACGGTGAATATAACAATTTCAAAAGAACCTCTGCAAGACATGATTTTTCCCTCGTTCCACCAAAAAAGACACTGATAGACTCGCTGGTTGAAAACGGCTTTGATGTTATTCCCATCGGCAAAATCTTTGACATTTTCGCAGGCAAGAGCATGAAAAAAGCCAATCCGACAGTTTCAAACAAGCACGGAATGGAGCTGACGGAAAAAGCCTTGCAAGAGGATTTTTCCGGTCTGTGCTTCACTAACCTTGTTGA
>CAZBFI010000039.1:0-13533 GCA_964491165.1 uncultured Faecalibacterium sp. | reverse complement strand
ACATTATTTACAATATACGGAAAATAATATATAATGAAACTCAATATTATTTTAAGAGGTATCAGATGTTCGGTTATGTGAAATGTGACAAGCCCGAAATGAAAATCAAGGAATATGAGGCATACAGAGGGCTTTACTGCTCTCTTTGCAAGGCAATAAGAAAGCACTTCGGCATTATTGCAAGTCTCACCCTCAGCTATGATATGACCTTTTTCCTGCTGATGAGACTTTCATTCATGGGAATTGTTCCGTCGTTCAAAAAAGGAGCTTGCCCATATAACCCGACAAAAAAATGCAATTTCTGCCTTAATGCACAAGATGAGCTGAAATATTCCGCATCGGTCTCGATGATGATGTTTTATCATAAGGTCAGGGACAACATTTCCGATTCATCTTTTTTCAAAAGGCTTTTGATGTATCTGATTTTGCCTTATGCTTATTTTAAAAACAGGAAAGCCGAAAAGCTTTATCCTGAAATTTCAAATTTAATCTGCGTTTCAATGAAAAAGCAGGCTGAAACGGAAAAAAGCAACACCGATTCACCCGACCTTGCCGCCCATTCAAGTGCCGATGCCTTGGGCAAGCTTCTCGCTTTCGGCTTTTCCGATGAAAACGGAAGCATTTATCGCTTCGGCTACGGAGTCGGCAAATGGGTCTATCTTTGCGATGCGGCAGATGACCTTAAAGACGACTTGAAAAAAGGCTCGTTCAATGTGTTTGTGAATATGCTTAAAATTAAAGACGCCGACGATATTACCGAAGGTGATCTTTGCATAATCGAAAAAAATCTTAACATGAGCTGTGCGATGGCGGCAGAAAGCTTTGAAGAAACCGAGCAGGTCAGTCTTTCACCGATTGTAAGGAACATAATTTACGGTGGCACAAAAAATGTTACAGACAATATTTTGAAAGGAAAGAATAAAAATGAAAGATCCTTATGAAGTTCTCGGTGTACCGAGAGGCTCAGACAGAGAAAGAGTTAAGGCAGCTTACAGGGAGCTTGCAAAAAAATATCATCCCGATCAATACACGGACACTCCTCTTGCCGATCTTGCAAATGAAAAAATGCAGGAAATCAATGAGGCTTATGACACCATCATGTCCGGCAATGCAAACACTTATGCAAATTCCGGCTCGTCATACAATGTGAACGATTATTCCGTTGTCGAGGGATATATAAACAGAAATGAATTTGACAAGGCAGAGAGCATTCTTGAAGCAATGCCTCAAAGCACCCGTGATGCCCATTGGTATTATCTTAAAGGACAGCTTAATTATAAGCGTGGCTGGACTCAGCAGGCTTACAGCTATTTTTCCATGGCATATAATATGCAGCCGGGTAACCCCATTTACAGAGATGCCTTTGAAAAAGTCAGCTCCAACAGAAACGGAGGTTTCAGAACAAACCGGACTCAACATCACGGACACAGCTCCGATTGCTATGATTGTGACACCTGCGATATATGTACGGGGCTTTACTGTGCCGACTGCTGTTGTGAATGCTTCGGCGGTGACCTGATTTCTTGTTGTTGAGGTGAATGAATTGAAAATGTCCACCAGTGCAAAAACGGCAATAGGTGCAATGCTTGCCGCACTTTCCGTTGTCATTTTAATTCCGTCTGCCCTTGAAATTTTTGTATACGCTCTTCCGGCAACGGCAGGAATGCTGACGATGTTTGCGGTCGTTGAGCTTGACAAAAAATGGGCAACCGGCATTTACTTTTCCACTGCAATCATCAGCCTTTTGCTTGTGCCGAACAAAGAAGCCGTCGTTTACTACGTTGCTTTTTTCGGCTACTATCCCATAATAAAAGCCATTCTTGAAAGCAAGCTTCCGAGATTTCTTGAAATCATTCTCAAATTTATCGTGTTCAATCTGGCGATAGTTCTTGCGGGAGTCGTTCTTGTTAAAATTTTCGGTATGCCTTATGAGGATCTTCTCGGAATCGACGGAGAAAGTGCTTTCTTCACAAAATATGCACTTCCCATAATGCTTGGCATGGGAAATGCCGTGTTCATCCTTTTTGACATTGCACTGACACGGATAGTCTCTGCGTACCTGCTTGTCTGGCAAAAAAAGTTTCACAAGCTTTTTCCTTTTAAATAAAGAAAAAATCCCCTCAGCCTATTGACTAAAGGTTTGAGGGGTGTTATATTATTCGGGTCGGTATATTCGACAAAAACAGAGTAGATTTGTGTGCGTTTGAGTGCCTCAAAGACGGGGAGTTGCTTTGGGGACGAAAAAGATTTTCTTGCGATACACAAATCGCATCCCGCTGTTATAAAAAAAGGATAATAGCCACTTCCTTTATTTTTTTCAGCGAGAACAAAGTAAAGGAAGTGTTTTTTTATGAAAGAAAAATCTCTCAATCAGGAAAAAATTTTCAAGCTTTGTTGTCTCGGCCTTTTAATTGCACTTCAGGTGCTTCTTGCCCGTTTTGCAGTTATACCGATTGGAGACATGATGAGGTTTTCCGTGTCATTCATACCCGTTGTGATTGCTGCAAGAAAATTCGGCATTCTTGCAAGCACGGCTGTTTACGCTTCAGGGGATCTCATCGGAGCAATCCTCTTTCCGACAACGGGAGCTTTTTTTCCGGGGTATACGCTCACTGCCGCAGTTGTCGGCTTTATTTTCGGCATCTTTTTGAAGCCGGTGAAAAAACAGGAGTCCGTTGCAGAAAGGAACATTAAAATCATTCTTTCGGTTCTTTCAACTCAGCTCATCGGCTCTTTTCTTCTCAACAGCTTTTGGAGAAGCTTTCAGACGAATGTCCCCTTTTCAACCGTTCTTCTCACAAGACTTCCCCAATGTCTCGTTTCAAGTGTGATACAAACGCTGTTCATGATTCTTTTCCTTGAAAGAATTTGCAAGGTCATTAAGCTTCCGTCACAAAAATAATCAAATATGGGCAACTGAAACAAGCCGAAAGCACAATCACTGAAGGCTCAGTGTTTTTCAGCTTCGTCACAAATAGCCTTCAAGCCGTCAAGCAGAAGATTCTCATCAAAGATAATCTCCGTTTCGCAGCAGGAAATAATTTCCTTGCTGTAGCCTCCTGTTGCCACAACGGTAACCTCATCACATTCAAGCTCTGCTTTCATACGCTTTATGAGTCCGTCAAGCATTGCCGCAGTTCCGAAAACGATGCCGCTTTGCATACACTCAACAGTATTTTCACCGATTGCCTTCTTGGGCTTAATGAGGCTCACAGAGGGTAAAAGAGAGGTGTGTTCATTAAGAGCGTCAAGTGAAATTTTCACTCCCGGAGAAATTGTACAGCCACGGAAAACACCGTTTTTGTCAATAACTAAAATCTTGGTCGCTGTTCCGAGGTCGGCAATAAGACACGGCAGAGGATATTTTCTTATCGCACCGACACTGTCTGCAATGAGATCGGCTCCGAGTGAACCTATCGGAAGAATCTCGATTTTCAAATTTCCGTTGTACCTTTCACCGACAATATACGGCTGTGTTCCGGTGATATTTTCGACCGCACGGATAAATTCTTCCATCACCTCAGGCACAACGCTCGAAATCACGGAAGAAAGCATATCACTTGACAAAATACCGCTAAGCTCAAAAAACTCACCCAGCCTTTTTTCATATTCGGCTGCACTGCCCTGCCTTTTTGTGGGAAGCTTTGTGGTGAATTTAAGCTTTCCGGCACAATAAACTCCGACTGTAATACTTGTGTTTCCTATATCCGCAACAAAAATCATATTCATAAACTCCTTAAACCGACACGGCAAAAATCATTCTTATAAATGCTCACTTTTATATTTTCACCGTAAAATACTTAAAGGGCTTCTTTGGATTCAAGATCTGAAGAAGCCCTTTTAACATCGGAATTAAATTTGAATTTGCCTGAAACGGCAGTTTTCCGGCACTGAAAAGCATTCACAAGTGCCTTACAAAATCCGATTTGACTCCAATCTCAATCAAAGCAATCGGCACTGCTTTTTTAATTAACCGTCACCTTGCATGACTCAACATAGTTTCCGTCAACCGTGGCAACTCTTATCTGGCAAGTACCCTTACCTATAAGAATAACCTTTCCGTTTTCGTTGACAAGTGCAACCGAGGCGTCTGTCGTTGTCCATTTCACATTTTTATTCGTTGCGTTTTCCGGAACAACAGTTGCATTCAACTGCACAATAGTTCCGACGCTTCCGCTTATGCTTGCTCTGTCGAGCATGACACCCAAAACATCAACACCGACAACCGTAACCTGACAGGTTGCAACATAGCCTCCGTCCTTGGTCTTGCAATAAATTGTGGTTGTTCCCTTTGACTTTGCACTTACCACTCCGTTCTGATTGACAGTTGCGATTGAGGAATTGGTTGTACCCCATGTGACTGCCTTATTCGTCGCATTCGAGGGAAGCACAGACGCAGTAAGCCTTCCGCTTGTTCCGATCTTCATCGTACCCGATGCTTTGCTGAGCTTTACACCTGTAACCTTGATGGGATTGACCTTGACCGAGCAGGTTGCCGTTTTGCCGGCACTGACGGTTTTGCAGGTGATGACTGCACTCGAATTGGGCTTGAGAGCCTTGATGACACCTGTTGATGAAACCGAAACTGCTTCGGGATTGCTCGATGACCATGTTACTCTCTTATCGGTTGCATTTTCGGGATAAACAGTTGCCTTGAGCTGATAGCTTGCACCATAGTTCATTGCACCGCCCGATTTGTTGAGAACAACGCTCGTCGGCTTCACGGCAACAACTGTAACCGTACAGCTTGCGGTTTTTCCCGTGTCAACTGTTTTGCAGGTGATAACTGCTTTTCCCGGCTTCAAAGCAAGGATTTCGCCCTTGGAATTGACCTTAATAATCTTAGCATCGGATGATGACCAGCTAAGCTTTTTAATTGAAGCGTTGTCAGGCTTAACTGTTGCGGTGAATTTATAATAAGTTCCGGCATACATCGAGCCTGATGTTCTGTTGAGAGAAACGGATGTTGTTTTAATAACCGGCTTGACTGTTACAGCACAGCTTGCCTTATATCCGCCGTTTCTCGTTGTGCAGGTGATGACTGCATTTCCCGGCTTGACACCTGTTACCTTTCCGTTGCTGTCAACCTTTGCAACGGAAGTGTCCGATGAGGACCATGTGACCCTCTTGTCCGTTGCGTCAGACGGATAAACCGTATATTTAAGCTGACCGTAATAACCGGCATAAACCGAACCCTTTGAATGACTGAGCTTTACACCTGTTGTTGCAACAACAACCTTGAGGTTACAGACAGCCGTGACTCTTGGATTATCCACGCTCTTGCAAACAATCGTTGTTGTTCCTGCCGAAAGTGCCTTAACAACACCGTTACTGTCGACGGAGGCAACCTTTGAATTTGAGCTTGACCACTTCACATCCTTAAATGTGGCATTTTCGGGATATATGGCATATTTGAGTATACCCGATTTTCCTTTGAGCATAGTCGCACTTGCCTTGCTCAGAGCGATTGAAGTAACCTCAACCTTTTTGATAACCTTGACCGTGCAAGTGGCTTTAACACCGCCGACACGGGTCTTAACTGTAATTACAGCCGTTCCTGAGCCTACGGCAGTAACCTTACCCGTTTGATCAACAGTTGCAACCTTTGTGTTGCTTGATGACCAGCTGACTGTTTTATCGTATGCGTCACTCGGAAGCACTGTTGCTTTAAGTCTTCCGCTTGTCGTTGTATACATTGTTCCGGAAGTTTTGCTTAATGTGACACTTGTCGGCTTTGAATAAACCTTGATTTTACACGAAGCGGTATAACCTCCGTCAACAGTTTTGCAGATAATCGTTGCCTCGCCTGCCTTAATACATTCGACAACACCCTTGCTGTCAACAGTGACGATGCTCGGATCGCTGCTCTTCCATGTCACCGCCTTATTCTGTGCGGTCGATGGGAATATGTCTGCTTTAAGTGTACCCTTAGTTCCAACATAAACCGAAGCCGATGTCTTATTAAGTCTCACACCTGCAACGGTTTTTCCAACACCGATACAGCTGACGGGGAATTTTTCGCCCCAAAGCTTTTGCATTGTAGCCGACGGACCTTGACCGAGCAGGTTGCCGTTTTGCCGGCACTGACGGTTTTGCAGGTGATGACTGCACTCGAATTGGGCTTGAGAGCCTTGATGACACCTGTTGATGAAACCGAAACTGCTTCGGGATTGCTCGATGACCATGTTACTCTCTTATCGGTTGCATTTTCGGGATAAACAGTTGCCTTGAGCTGATAGCTTGCACCATAGTTCATTGCACCGCCCGATTTGTTGAGAACAACGCTCGTCGGCTTCACGGCAACAACTGTAACCGTACAGCTTGCGGTTTTTCCCGTGTCAACTGTTTTGCAGGTGATAACTGCTTTTCCCGGCTTCAAAGCAAGGATTTCGCCCTTGGAATTGACCTTAATAATCTTAGCATCGGATGATGACCAGCTAAGCTTTTTAATTGAAGCGTTGTCAGGCTTAACTGTTGCGGTGAATTTATAATAAGTTCCGGCATACATCGAGCCTGATGTTCTGTTGAGAGAAACGGATGTTGTTTTAATAACCGGCTTGACTGTTACAGCACAGCTTGCCTTATATCCGCCGTTTCTCGTTGTGCAGGTGATGACTGCATTTCCCGGCTTGACACCTGTTACCTTTCCGTTGCTGTCAACCTTTGCAACGGAAGTGTCCGATGAGGACCATGTGACCCTCTTGTCCGTTGCGTCAGACGGATAAACCGTATATTTAAGCTGACCGTAATAACCGGCATAAACCGAACCCTTTGAATGACTGAGCTTTACACCTGTTGTTGCAACAACAACCTTGAGGTTACAGACAGCCGTGACTCTTGGATTATCCACGCTCTTGCAAACAATCGTTGTTGTTCCTGCCGAAAGTGCCTTAACAACACCGTTACTGTCGACGGAGGCAACCTTTGAATTTGAGCTTGACCACTTCACATCCTTAAATGTGGCATTTTCGGGATATATGGCATATTTGAGTATACCCGATTTTCCTTTGAGCATAGTCGCACTTGCCTTGCTCAGAGCGATTGAAGTAACCTCAACCTTTTTGATAACCTTGACCGTGCAAGTGGCTTTAACACCGCCGACACGGGTCTTAACTGTAATTACAGCCGTTCCTGAGCCTACGGCAGTAACCTTACCCGTTTGATCAACAGTTGCAACCTTTGTGTTGCTTGATGACCAGCTGACTGTTTTATCGTATGCGTCACTCGGAAGCACTGTTGCTTTAAGTCTTCCGCTTGTCGTTGTATACATTGTTCCGGAAGTTTTGCTTAATGTGACACTTGTCGGCTTTGAATAAACCTTGATTTTACACGAAGCGGTATAACCTCCGTCAACAGTTTTGCAGATAATCGTTGCCTCGCCTGCCTTAATACATTCGACAACACCCTTGCTGTCAACAGTGACGATGCTCGGATCGCTGCTCTTCCATGTCACCGCCTTATTCTGTGCGGTCGATGGGAATATGTCTGCTTTAAGTGTACCCTTAGTTCCAACATAAACCGAAGCCGATGTCTTATTAAGTCTCACACCTGCAACGGTTTTTCCAACACCGATACAGCTGACGGGGAATTTTTCGCCCCAAAGCTTTTGCATTGTAGCCGACGGATGAATGCCGTCAATTGTATATTCCGGATAAAAAGCTGCCGGATCCTTAGGGTTGGCGGAAAACTCATTCAAGTCAAAATAGCCGTCATGCTCAGTTGTTGTTGAAAGCCATTTGTTGACATTCTGAGCAATCAACCAGTCCGCGTTAAATTCTTCCTCTGTTCTGACATATTTTGCTCCCGTGCCGAGATAATCTCTTGTACAGCCCTTCCACGGAGTAATGCTCAAAGCGATAACCTTAATTCCGGCATCGTGGCACATATTGAAAAGCTTTCTGTAGCCTAATGCAATTTCTTTCCAGGTGGGCTGCTGAATATCGGGATATTTTTCGATAACATCGTTGCAAACCGGATGAATAATATCATTTGCACCGATTTTTATAATCACATATTTCACTCCGGATTGACTTAAAACATCTCTCTGGAAACGGTCAATGAGAGATTCTCCGAAAATGAGTGAACCATAACCGAGACCGTCACCGAGCAAGCGGTTACCAATAATGCCCTTGCCGACAACACCGACATTAGTAATTCCCTTTTTGTTTATAGCTTCGGCAAGATATTTCGGAAATTCATTTGAAACTGTTGAATCACCCACAACAACAACGGAATATGCGTTTTCATCTGCAAGAACATCCATGCTTGCAAGGCAGGGAACAACCTTGACAAAGCTGAACGCCAGCTTAATGTCAATATCACTGCCGGTAATCTTATTAAGATATTCCATCAGCTCCTCGCTGTCCATCATAGTGCCGATGTCCATTGATTCCTTGCCCGTGTAATCGTTGCCGATTGCAAGGAAGGTTTCACCGCCGGAAAGTCCCATTGTTTTTATTTCCGTGAAATCCTCGATATAAATGCTTATGGCGATATCCTCACCTGCTTTCACATCGTATATAACGGGATCGGAATAGTATTCCTTGCCGGCAGGAACGGAGACGAACTGTTGACCCTCATTGAAGGTTACGATTTTTACGCTGTTGGGGTCGATTTTTGAACCTCCGAGACTTTTTGCAACAGTAACTCTCGTCAGCTTCATAACGCTGTTTCCGTAATAATTTGAAACTCTTATTCTAAGCTTTGAACCGCTTGCAGTGGGAGTAATAACGGTTCTTGAGGTAACATTTCCAATATAAGCGGTAATGTTTTCATAGCCGTCAATGCCTATCTCCGTAGGAGCTGTACCCCATGCACACACCCATTTTGCATCGGAGTTCACTGCCGATGCCGAAAATGCAGTCATGCAAAAAGCAACAAGCACAAATGCAAGTGTACAAAGCACTCTCCTGAAAGTCTTGTTCATATTTATCATCCTTTCGAAAAAAGAAATTATATTCTCTAGTATAATACATGAAGCTAAAATAAAAGTCAACCGACCGACTTATTTATCTAAAAAACTAAGCTGTTTATTTTTTCTGTGACGGCTTGTTTTCCTGTCCTTTTTCGGACTTTTCGGTCTTTTTGGCGTTATTAACGGGAGAAGCTTTTTTCCGTGTGTTGCCGTTTGCTGATTTTCTTCTGTCGTTCATGTCACCCTTTGGCTTGCTTTCACCGTTTCCTACACGCTTTTGCTGAGGAGCCGGCTGTTTTTTCTTCATCGGTGTGTTGCCGTTTTTCTTTTGACGACTGTTTGTGTTTTGAGGCTTGCTTTTTTTCTTCTTGTCAAAGGAAAGAGCTTTTTTGATTTTTTCAACCAAAACCTCAAACGACGACGGCAACGGGTCATAGCTCTTTCTTCTTTCCTTGTCTGAAAAGTCCTTTAAGTCAAGCACAAATTTCAGCACTGCGACACTTGCAGCTATAAGTGCCAGCAAAAGAAAGAATACAGAACCGATAACCGATTTGAAGGCTGTGACAACAAGTCCGCCAAAGCTAAGCTTCACTGCCTCCTTTGCAACAACATTGATGGTTGTCAGCTTATTATCTGCGTAATAAACATTTGCCTGAGCGACAACTTCTCCTGCTTTTATCGGAGCGACTACGCTTTTCGGTGCCTGTCCGTCAACAAACTCAAACATCACCGACGCCGGAGAAGCAGTCAGCGGAACAAGGGCAGAGGTTTCCTTTTCGGGAACAAGCTCAAGCCGGCTCACACCCTTTCCCGCAACAACATCAACAATCGCAACCGTCTGCTCCGGACTTGCTACAACCTTAAAGCGAATGTTGTCATAAACCCAATCGAGCATAAGCTGTGCATCGGTCATTGAGGTGTTCTCATCATAGTCATCATTGTCGATATCTTCATACTTGCCACCCATTACAACAGTTAAGTAAGAATACCCGTCTGCCGAGGAAACAACTGCAATACATTCGCCTGCTGTGTCGGTGCTTGTCTGTCTGCCTCCCGTAACGGAGCTGTGATAATAATCGGCAACGGCGGCGTTTTTCATCTGATTTGATGCGTAATAGGTTCTCGCTTCGTTCTTATCGGTTTTTTTCAGCGTGATTTCCTCAAGTGAAAATGCTTCGTTAAACGAGGGTAAGCCCACGGCATACTTGATTATTTTGGCAACATCCTGTGCAGTGGTATACTGCCCATCGATATCAAAGCCGTGTATATTTTTCAAAACAGTTGATGTGCAGCCGATTTTATTTGCAAGGCTTTGCATTTCGGAGATAAATTTTTCCTCGGTACCCGAAATATCATAAGCGATTATACTCAACGCATCATTTGCACTGTAAACCACGAGACAGTCGAAAATCTCTTTTTTAGCAACCGTCTCCCCTTCTTCATAAAGTGCGGTAGTCATTCCGTATTCATATTCAAAAACATTCAGATGCTCTTTTGTAAGCTTAATGCTTCCGTCAAGATTACCCCATTTTTCGAGTGCGACAACGGCGGCAAGCACCTTTGCAAAGCCTGCGATTGGTACTTTTTCTGTGCTGCCTTTTTCAAAAAATACCGTTCCCTCATCAAGATTTTCCATATAATAAATATCCGAATGAAGCTGTGAGGTAACAGCTCCCGAATCAAAAAATGCCGATGCAGCGGGCATCGTTAAGATAAAAATCGTTAAAATAAGAAGAAAAAAAGAAATTGCCTTTTTCATTTGTATTCACTCCGGTTGACAAGTTTTTGAATTTATGCTTTAATAATTGTAAGAGTAAAATCTAACACTATGAATTATAACAATTTTTGACTGAAATGTACATACTAAAGGAAAAAATAATTCCGAAAGCTTGATTTTTCACTCATAAAACAACAAAGAAAGGATACTCTTTTATGATATATGTTACCGGTGACACACACGGAATTTTTTCTCGCTTCGACGATCCGAGGCTCAGAAAGCTCGGCAGCGGAGACACCCTCATTATTTGCGGTGACTTCGGCTTTTTATGGAACGGCTCAAAAGAGGAAATTGACATCATCAAGAAGCTGAGCAAAAAGAAATATAATATCTGCTTTGTTGACGGAACACATGAAAATTTTGATCTGCTGTCAAAGCTCAAGGTCAAGAAATGGAACGGCGGAAAGGTTCATCATATCGGTGGAAACATTTTCCACCTTATGAGAGGTCAGATTTTCACAATCGAAGACAAAACCATCTTTACCATGGGTGGCGGTGAAAGCCCCGATATCGACATACGCTTTGAAACGGAAACATGGTCCGACCTTGAAATTCCCACAAGAGAAGAGCTGATTGAGGGAGTCAACAATCTTCAAAAATACGGCGGTAAGGTTGACATTGTCATTTCACATGAACCGCCTGCAAAAATCAAGGATTTTCTTCTTTTAAACACCGGCTCAAACGCAAGCATCACTGCAATTAACACCTACCTTGAAGATGTCAGCAGAACTTGTAAATTTGAGCATTGGTACTTTGGCTCACTTCACATGGACAAATTCATTTCAAACACTCATATCTGCGTTTTCAACAATGTCATAAACGCAAAAACAGGTGAGCTTATAAGACGCTGACTTGACAACAAAAAAATATAAAGGGATTCTTCAGTGCAAAACTTAAAGAATCCCTTTAATTATTAAGATAAGCTTTTTAGTGGGGCTGTAAAAGACCGTTGTTTTTTACAGCCTGTTTTTTGTTTTAAATCACATCATGCCGAAAAGCTTTTGAAGCTTGAGAATGATGCTGTTAAAGAAAGCAAGCAGCTTTTCAAAGAAGGAAGGCTCATTTTCCTTGTAATCATCGCAGTTGTCACCGTTGATTTCGGAAATTGTTCCGTCATCGGAAAGTGTGAGAATCTTATAAGAAATTCTTGCTGCTTCATCCTCGTAAAGATAACCGAAATTGCCGTCTGCAAGCTCTGTAAGGCACGAATAAGCGAAAAATCCGTCATTTACATGATATGTTGTTATCCAGTCGATAACATTTCCGTCACCGACAAGTCCGACTCTGACAACACCGTCTGCTCTTGATGATGTGTCTGATGAATATGAGCCGAGAACAACAGCCTTGCCGTCAATTACCTTTGAGGTGCTGATGAATGAAACCATGCAGTTTCCGTTTGATTCAAGAGCAAAATCAGCCTTGAACTCACTCCATGAATGACCGCCGTCAACGCTGTCGGCATAAGCGACATAACTGCAATTGGTTCTTGCAAACATTCTCAGTGTGCCGTCGGGAAGCTCAACAATCTGAGCCTCACTTGTTTTTCCAACGCCGAGCTTGTGATAAGTTTCAGCACCACGCTGCCATGTCAAGCCGTTGTCATCGGAATAAATTGTGCTGACATTTTCAATCAAGCCGACATTATCGTACACGCAGAAAATTATTCTTTCCTTGCCATTATAGTTAATAACTGTACCTCTGCCGGGGCCGACACCGAGGAAGCCCTCACTGTCCGACTTAACATCCTTTGAGATAAGCTCGGGAAAGCTCCAGCTCTTGCCGTTGTCGTCACTGTATCTCAGCCAAAGAAAAGCTGTGCGGTAAGCGGTATAAGGAGAGCCGGAATAAAAGACATTTGCCTGAACCTGCTTGTCACTGCCCTTTTGATTTATCATAACGGGAGCAGTACCCTCATATACTCTGTATTCTCTGTCAACGAAAAATCCTGTCGGTGTGTTGTCGGAAATTTTGCATATCGGAGCAGCGATTCCCTGAACAAAATCACCTACATAATATTCAAAGCTGTTCCAATCGGCAATGTTTCCGGTTGTGAGTGCAAGATATCTTTTGCCGTCAACTGTAACAAAGCCTGAGCCGACCTTTGTTGTGGGATAGCCGCCGTTTGAAGCATAAACATCGGTGAGAACGAAAATTCTGCCGTTCTGCTTCGACTGTGCAATCGCAGAGTCAATGAACGAGGCACTGTCTGCATTCGTTTCGGGACTTGCATAATCGTCAAAGTAATTTATGTAATTATACTCCCAATTTGAATAGCCGTCTTTTGAAATTGCAACAAGGGTATCAATATTGTTCGGTGAATCCGAGCCGTGATCATAACGGGCATCTGCCGCAGCGATAACCGAGCCGTCATTAAGGGTGTATATTGCGGGGATACGGAAGCTTTTTGAGCCTGCCGTACCTGCTGCAAAAGGCTGATCATAGCTTACAGCCGCCATTGCCGGAACGCAAAAAGCAGTAAGCATAACCAAAGAAAGTGCGATTGATAACATTTTTTTCATGGTCTTTTCCTCCGTTGATTTATTACCTTTATATTAACAGATGTCATCAGTAAAATCAAGAATTTTTTTAATAAATCGGTGCAAAGTGTCCTTCATTATGAAAACCTCACGGTTCTGCGCCAACGCCTTAACATTTCTTTAACTTAACAAATAAAAAAGCTCCCCTAACTTAAAAGATAGGGAAGCTTAAAAATATAATCAGTCAATCTCAACTGAAATTTTTGTGTCGTTTCTGTTTGCAGTTGCACGCATTACGGTTCTGATAGCCTTTGCAATTCTGCCCTGCTTACCAATAACTCTACCCATATCATCCTGAGCAACAT
>CAZBFI010000038.1:0-13593 GCA_964491165.1 uncultured Faecalibacterium sp. | reverse complement strand
TATATAGGCGAGCTTTATAAAAACAGCGATTTTGAATCGCAGGAGTATATTAAAAAGGTCACGCAGACACTCGAAAAGAAGCTTTTTGCATTGAAGGGTGCAAATGTTCCGGATGTCAATGACATTGAAAACACAATCATGATGATAAAGAAGAATAGCAGGAGGTAAAATGGTTACTGTTAAATCTGTTTACGATTATATAGATTCATTTGCCGGTTTTGATAAGCAATGCTCTTGGGATAACAGCGGTTTACTTGTCGGTGACCCGAAACAAGAGGTTTTTAAAGTGGGCATCTGCCTTGACCTTACGGCTGAAACGCTTGAGGAAGGAAAGAAAGCCGGAGTTGATTTAATAATCACACATCATCCGTTGATTTTCACTGCGCAAAAAAATTTCCTTGCCGGTGATAAGGCGTTTGAGCTTGCAAGAAACGGAATCTCACTCATTTGCGCTCACACATCGTTTGACTGTGCTGATTCGGGTGTGAATGATGCACTTTGCGAGCTGCTTGAAATTGAAGGCTTTGTGGGAATTGAAACCGAGGCGACGGTGATTCCCATGGCACGAATTGGTTTTGTAAAGCCACAGCCTTCAACCGATTTTGCCCGTTTTGTTGCAAAAAAGCTTAACACGGTCTGCCGTGTTGTCGATTGCAAAAACGAGGTGAAAAAGGTTGCCGTATGTGGCGGAGCCGGAGCAGAATTTGCTCTTGACGCATTGAAATCAGGTGCCGATGCTTATGTAACAAGCGAATTGAAGCATCATGAAATGCTGTTGTTTAAGGAAAAGGGGATAACTGTTATTGATGCCGGACATTTTGAAACGGAAAATCCTGCAATGGCAGTTATGAAAAGAAAACTTGAAAATCAATTTGAGGGTGTGCAGTTCGTTATTTTAAAGCAAGCTGCACCTGCCGAATACATTTCTTACTGATTAAATATAGGTGAATTATGGCTCTTGACGGAATTTTTTTGACAAAAGTAAAAAACGAGCTGAATGATAAAGCTGTCGGCTTGAGGGTTGACAGAGTTAATCAGCCGACCAACGATGAAATAATATTGAACCTGCGAGGAAAAAGCAAGAACTGTAAGCTGCTTTTTTGTGTCCGTGCTGACAGTCCGCGTGTTCATTTAACGAATCAAAGCATTGACAATCCTCCCGTTCCACCGATGTTCTGTATGCTTCTTCGTAAGTATCTCACGGGAGCTGTCATCAAGCAGTTCAGACAAATTGAATGTGACAGAATTCTGTTTGTTGATTTTGATGCGACGAATGAAATCGGTGACAGGATTGAGGTTAGCTTATGCATTGAGATAATGAGCAAATATTCAAATCTTATCCTCATAAAAGACGGAAAGGTTCTCGATTCTGTCAAGCGTGTGGATATTACAACCTCCTCTGTCAGACAGATTTTGCCGGGGTTGACTTATACGCTTCCGCCGAAACAGGATAAGCTCGCACTTACCGGACATAGCACCGACGAAATTCTCAAAAAGATTTTTTCTTATGAGCAAAAAAGCCTTTCGGGTGCAATTATGGCGTCGCTTCAAGGTGTTTCACCAATTGTTGCAAGAGAACTTTCTTATAAGTCGGCACTCGATGATGTGCCCGTTTTTCAGCTTAATGCATTCAGCAAAGAAAAGCTGAAAAGTGAAATTGAAAAAATCAAGAGCGACATTTTAAAATATGACGAAACCTATATGCTCATAAAGGACAATAAAAAGCCATTTGACATTTCACACATTCAGGTCGGTCAGTATGCCGACGAAATCAAATGCAAGAAATATGAAAGTCCGTCTGAGCTTCTTGATGATTTTTATTTTGAAAGGGACAGAATAAACCGTATAAATCATCGTGCCGGAGAGCTTATTAAGCAGCTTAATAAGCTCATTGAGAGAACCTCAAGAAAAATTCAGCTTCAAAAAGAGGAACTTGAGCGTTGTGCGGATAAGGATACCTTAAAGCTTTACGGAGAGCTTATTGTTGCAAACCTTTACAGATTAAGTAAAGGAGCAAGCTATTATGAGGTTGAAAATTATTACGATAACTGCAATATAATTAAAATTCCCTGCAATCCGGCTTTGAACCCTGCCGAAAATCAGAAGAAGTATTATAAGGAATACAGAAAAGCTCAAACTGCCGAAAAGCTTTTGGCAGAGCTTATTGTCAAGGGCGAGCAGGAGATTGAGTATCTTGAATCGGTTCTCGATGAAATTTCAAGGGCAGACACCGACAGTGAAATATCCTTGATTCGTCTTGAACTTTCACAGGCAGGCTACATCAAAAACACAAAATCAAAAAAGCAAAAACCGCCAAAGGAGCTTCCGCCTTATGAATTTGTCACAACAGACGGATTCAGGGTGCTTGTGGGAAGAAACAATATCCAAAACGATAAGCTTTCACTGAAAACGGCACGAAAGACGGATATGTGGCTTCACACACAGAAGATACCCGGCTCGCATGTCATAATCTGTTCCGACAACAGACCCATCAGCGACCTTGCCATTGAGCAGGCGGCTGTTATTGCGGCAACTTACAGCAAGGGCAAGGATTCGTCACTCGTTCCTGTTGACTACACTCCCGTAAAACAGCTTAAAAAGCCCGTCGGAAGCAAAGCAGGAATGGTAATTTATCATGAATATTACACTATAATAGTTAATCCCGATAAGGAATTTACGCAAAAGATGAGAGTCAAATAAACAGGGGGTGACCGCTTTGGCTTTTACGCATTTACATTTGCATACTGAATATAGCTTGCTTGACGGAGCTTGCCGTATAGGTAAGCTCGTGGATAAGGTTAAAGCATTAGGTCAAAACAGTGTTGCCATTACCGACCACGGTGTAATGTACGGTGCGATTGACTTTTATAATGCGGCAAAGGAAAAGGGTATAAAGCCGATTATCGGCTGTGAGTGTTATGTTGCGGCAAGAAGCAGACATGATAAGGTTCACGGCATTGATAATCACAGATATCACCTTGTGCTGCTTTGTCAAAATGAGACAGGCTATAAGAATCTTATAGCCATGGTCAGCCGTTCATGGACAGAGGGCTTTTATACAAAGCCGAGAATTGACCGTGAACTTTTGCAAAAGCACAGCGAGGGGCTTATCGCTCTTTCGGGTTGTCTTGCAGGTGAGGTGTCCTCGGCCTTGCTCAGAGGCGATTATGAGGGAGCAAAGCAGACAGCTTTATGGTACAGTGAGCTTTTCGGCAAGGACAGATATTATCTTGAAATTCAAAATCACGGCTTGAGAGAACAGCTTGACATCAATCCGGAGCTTATCAGACTTTCAAGGGAAACAGGCATCGAGCTTGTTGCCACCAATGACTGTCATTACATCGAAAAAGAGGATTCCTCTGTTCAGCAGGTTCTTATTTGCATTCAGACGAACCACACCTTAGGTGAGGAGACAGGACTTGAATTTTCAACCGATGAGTTTTATGTGAAAAGCGAGCAGGAGATGTTAAGCCTCTTTTCTTCTGTACCGCAAGCGATAAGTAACACGCAGAAAATTGCCGATATGTGCAATTTTGAATTTGAGTTCGGCAACACAAAGCTTCCGCATTTTGATGTTCCGAACAACATGGATCATTTTGAATATTTTAAAAATCAGTGCTTTTACGGCTTGTGCAGACATTTCGGTGATGATCCGCCTGAAGAATATGTCAAAAGGCTCAATTATGAGCTTGAAGTCATTAACAAAATGGGTTATGTCGATTACTTTCTTATCGTGCATGATTTTATCCGATATGCCAAAAGCAAAAACATACCCGTCGGCCCCGGAAGAGGTTCGGGTGCAGGCTCACTTGCCGCATATTGCATAGGAATTACGGGAATTGATCCTTTAAAATATAATTTGCTTTTTGAACGCTTTCTGAATCCGGAAAGGGTGAGTATGCCTGACTTTGACATTGATTTTTGCTATGTAAGGCGACAGGAAGTAATTGATTATGTCATTTCAAAATACGGCACGGATCATGTCGCCCAGATAGTTACATTCGGAACAATGGCGGCAAGAGGTGCAGTGCGTGATGTCGGCAGAGTTTTGGGTTTGCCTTATGCCACTGTTGATGAGGTTGCCAAGCTGATCCCTAATGAGCTTCGGATCACCATCGACAAGGCACTTAAAGCCTCACCTGAGCTTAGTCAGCTTTATAAAGACAATCCGCAGGTTCAAAAGCTCATTGATATTGCACGCAAGGTCGAGGGCATGCCGAGACATGCCTCGACTCATGCCGCAGGTGTTGTAATTACGAGAGACCCCGTTTCAACTTATGTGCCACTTGCCTTGAATGATGAAGCGGCAGTTACGCAGTATACAATGGTTGCACTTGAGCGTCTTGGCTTGCTGAAAATGGACTTTCTCGGCTTGAGAACGCTTACTGTTATTGATGATGCTGTTAAGCTTATAAAGAAATCCGACCCGCAGTTTGATATCAATAAAATTGATGTCCGTGACAAAGAGACCTATGAAATGCTGTCGCAGGGCAGAACAGACGGAGTGTTTCAATATGAATCAGCCGGAATGAGAAGTGTACTTTCAAGGCTAAAGCCGGAAAGCCTTGAGGATCTTATAGCTGTTATTTCTCTTTACAGACCCGGCCCTGCCGATTCTATTGATACTTATATACACAACCGTCATCATCCCGAGGACACGAAGTATAAATCGGAGCTTTTGAAGGATATCCTTGATGTCACTTACGGCTGTATGGTTTATCAGGAGCAGGTTATGGAAATCTGCCGCAAGGTTGCAGGCTACAGCTACGGCAGAGCCGATCTTGTGAGAAGAGCGATGAGCAAAAAGAAGCTTGATGTGATGGAAAAGGAAAGGCAGGTCTTTATTAACGGCATACCGGGTGACAGTGTTTGCACAGGTGCTGTCAAGCATGGAGTGAGTGAAAAGGTTGCAAATGAAATTTTCGATGAAATGAGCAACTTTGCAAAGTATGCTTTTAACAAATCTCATGCCGCCGCATACGCTTATGTATCTTATCAGACTGCATGGCTCAAATGTCATTATCCGTGTGAGCTTCTTGCCGCAACGCTTACAAGCGTCCTCGATTCGTCAAGCAAGGTGTCGGCTTATATTTCGGAATGTACTCGCTTAGGTATAAAGGTTCTCGCTCCGAGTGTCAACAGCAGCTATGAGGGCTTTACGGTAAAAAAAGGCGCAATAAGATTCGGACTTCTTGCAATTAAAAATCTCGGCAGAGGTTTCATCAGAACAATAATCAATGAAAGAGAAGCCGCAGGAAAATATACAAGCTTTTATTCTTTCTGCAAGCGAGTTTATTCGAGGGACTTCAATCGTCGGGCAGTTGAAAGCTTGATTAAATGCGGTGCTCTCGACGGAATGGATCTGAACCGCAGACAGATGCTTTATATGTTGCCGGTTATCGTCGGTGAGCTTGATGCCGATAAAAACAGGAATGTTGCAGGTCAAATCGGCTTTTTCGATGAGGGTTCACAGTTTTCGGGCATGAATGAAATGAAGGCTCCCGACTTGGAGGAGATGCCGTATAAGGAGCTTTTGAACTTTGAAAAGGAAATTACAGGTCTTTATATTTCCGGACATCCCATGGACGAATACAGAGATGTTTTCAAAAAAATCAAAGCCGACAGAATTTCCGACCTGCTTGAAGCAGACGGAAGCTTCGGTGCAAGATATAAGGATAACTGTAAGGTTAAAATCTACGGCATTATTTCCAAGGTTGAAAAGAAAACGACAAAGAACAATTCCGTAATGTGCTTTTTAACTCTGGAGGATATAAGTGCAACGATTGAATGTCTTGTCTTTTCAAAGCTTTATGCCGACAGAGTCATGCAGCTTCAATCGGGGAATGTTGTGGTGATTCACGGCAGACTCAGCTTGCGTGAAGAAAAAGAACCGACTGTAATCTGCGAAAGAGTCGAGCCGAATCCTTATAATATTTTAAAAGATGAGCTGAAAGCAAAAAAGCAGCAGCGTAAGGGGATTTTTATAAGGCTCGAAAGCGAAAACAGTCCCGTGATTGACAGAGTCATTGAGCTTTTAAGCTCAGAAAAGGGTGAAAAGGATTTGTATTTTTATTATGCCGACTCAAAAAAATATGAGAAAAAGCCGTCGGTTTATTATGATGAAAACACAGTTTCTTCACTGCGTGAGCTGCTCGGTGAGGAAAATGTTGTTATAAGAGAATGAATTTTAAAAAATACTGTTGAAAAATCAAAAAAATTATGATATCATTTTCAGCATGTAAAAAAACAGTGGCTTTACGAGGTGTTTTTATGAATTTCAAGGACAAAAAAATTTACACAATCGCAACTGCTCATCTTGACACAGTATGGAATTGGGACTTTGAACATGTTATCAATGTTTGTCTCAAAAACACTCTTTACGACAACTTTAAGCTTTTTGAAAAGTATCCGGATTATCGCTTTAACTTCGAGGGTACATACAGATATGAGCTTTTTGAAGAGTATTATCCCGAAGAGTTTGAAAAGGTAAAGGAATATGTCAAGCAGGGCAAATGGAATGTTACCGGAAGTGCTTATGAAAACGGAGATGTTAATGTGCCGTCTCCCGAAAGTCTTTTCCGTAATATTCTTTACGGCAACAGTTATTTTGAGAAAAAATTCGGAAAAAAGAGCAACGACATCTTTCTTCCGGACTGCTTCGGCTTCGGCTGGGCACTTCCCTCAATCATTAACCATGCCGGACTCAAGGGCTTTTCAACTCAAAAGCTCACTTGGGGTGGAGCATTCGGTAGACCCTTTGACATCGGCATCTGGTACGGTGTTGACGGCAAGCCTACTTTTGCTTCCATTGACGCTAAATCTTATTGCACCAGCTTTAAAACAGTAAAGGGCCAAAAGGAAGTTACCGATAAGCTTAAAAACAACATCGAAAAATATAATTTACCGTGGACCTTTGCTTATCACGGTGTTGGTGATGTCGGTGGTGCACCGAAAGAGGAGTCTGTAAAGACAGTTTGCAGAGAAATTGCCGAAAATGACAAGTCCGACATCAAGATTCTTTCCTCAACTCCGACAGAGTTTTTCGAGGATATGGCAAAGCTTGATGAAGATGATATTTCGCATCTTCCCACATGGAGCAATGAGCTTGTAATGACCGATCACGGTGTCGGTTCTTATATTTCAAGAGCCTTCAGCAAGAGAAGCAACAGAAGGAATGAGGAAATTGCCGATATGGCAGAGCGAGCAGCAGTTACGGCCTGCGCTCTTTCAAATGTTCCTTATCCCAAAAAGGAGCTTGAGCTTGGCTGGAAGAGAACAATTGCTCACACATTCCACGATGATATTACAGGTACCTCTGTTCAGCGTGTTTATAAGCGTTCATGGAATGATTATATTCTCAGTGCAAATCAGCTTACAAATGTTTATGAATCATCGAGTGCCGAGGTTATCAAACAGCTCGACACCTCATGGGTTAAGGGTGTTGCTGTGGTTCTTGCAAACAGCATTGAGCATGGCCGTTTTTCATGTGCAGACCTTGAAATTCCGGCAGTTGACGGCTATGAATATGTAAGAGCATTCGACAAAAACGCAAGAGAAATTCCGGCTCAGGTCAACGGCATTAAGAACGGCAAAATGAGAATTACCGTTGCAGCTTTTGTTCCCGCAACAGGCTACAAGGTTGTTGATGTTATGTACAGCAATGAGCCTTGTAAGGTCAACACGGGTCTTCGTGTCGGCTCTAAGGTTATCGAAAACTTCAAATACATTGTTTCCATTGATGATAACGGAGATATCAGCTCTGTCATTGATAAATCAGCAGGTGATGAAGAAATCCTCAACAAGCCTATAAGATATGAGCTTAACAAATATAACGGTGCAAAGGAGTATGCCGCTTGGGAACTTCGTTACAAGGAGATTAACAAGTATCCTTGGGAGTATGCAAAGCACGGTGTTTGCACAGTTTATGAAAACGGCCCTGCAAGAGTAACCTTAAAGGTTGAGCAAAAAGCAGGAAAGTCCACCTTTAAATATTATGTTTCACTCGTTGCCGGCTGTCCCTGGGTGAGCGTTTACAATGAGATTGAATGGCGTGAGTTCAGAAGAACCTTACATAACGGCTTTTCATTCAAGGCAGTCAATGAAAAGGCAACCTTTGACCTTGGTCTCGGTGCAATTACCCGTGGAACTGCAACAAAGAACCTTTACAGCGTTCCTGCACAGAAGTGGGCAGATTTAACCGACCGTTCAAACGATCACGGTGTTTCGATTTTCAGCGATTGCAAATACGCTTGGATGAAAAAGGACAACAGAACACTCCGACTCACTGTTCTTCATTCTCCGAAGAGATATTACAGAAACGACAGCGTTCAGGGTATGCTCGATTTTGGCCTGAACAGATATTCTTATGCTATTTATTCACACATCGGTGATTATACCAACGGCACACAACTCGGTGCAAGATTTTTCAATCAGCCGATAACTGCTTTTATCAGCGATAAGCATAACGGAATCTTAGGCGATGAATATTCATTCTGTTCAATTAACACCGAGGATGTTATCATCAGAGCTATCAAGAAAGCCGAGGACAGCGATGAAATTATCATCCGTGTTAACGAAGGCTCATCAAAAACAATCACAGGAGTTGAAATCAAGCTCGGAAAGGGCATTGTCAGTGCAAGAGAATGCAATGCTTGCGAGGAAGAGATTGCACCGGCAAATGTTGTTGACGGTAAGCTTGTGTTTGACATTGAGCCTTACGGCATTCGCACCTTTGCGGTGAAGCTTGCCGATTGTGCTGTTTCCGAACCGTCAAATCAGGCTGTAATTGAACTGCCTTACAATAAAAATGTTATAACCTTCAATAACAACAGAGCCGATACTGTTATTCCCGAAATCAATGTCTCAATTCCCGGTGAGATTTTCCCAAATGAGATAGCTTGCTCGGGCATCAACTTCAAAACAGGCTCTACCGCTAAGGGAGAAAATAACGCTCTTATTTGTGACGGTCAGAAACTTTCTGTTTATGGCAAGAAGCTTTATATTGTTGCCGCAAGTCTTAAGGGCGATGCCGAGTACACCTTCAAAATCGGTGAAAAGCAAGTACCCGTTAAGATTCAGTCGATAAACGAAAGAATCGGTATGTGGGATCTTTATGACCTTGGCGAAACTGCAAAAATCAAGACAGATAAGCTTGCTTGGGAGTGTACTCATACTCATTCAATCAAGGCTGACAATGCAGCTGCACAGCTTTATTTCTTCATGTATGAGCTTAACCTTGACGGAGCTGACACTGTTGAGCTTCCAAAGGATAAGAATCTCATTATTCTTGCAGCTACACAGAGCCGTGACGGTTCATTCATCAAGCTTGAAACTCCTCTTTATGACAGAGCAGAAGGCCGTAAGTTTGATTACAAAATGAGCCTCAAGGAAAAAATCAATTATAACTTTAATAAGCGAATCAGCAAAAAGCCCCTCAACAAGTCATAAATTTTTACAATCCCTGTTAACTCAGGGATTGTTTTGTATAGGTGATATTTTATTATGTTCAGGTCTAACTGCCATACGCACACAACATATTGCGACGGAAAAAACTCTGCAAGGGAAATGATCGAAGCGGCAATAAGCTGCGGCTTTGTCAGTATCGGCTTTTCGGGTCACAGCCCAATGAAAACCGGAAACGAATGGACAATGACAAAAGCCTCGGTGCGTGAATATGTCAATGAAATCAGAGCCTTGAAAGAGGAATATAAGGATAAAATCGACATTCTTTGCGGAATTGAGCTTGACGGAGATTATTGCGATGTCTGTTTTGACGATTTTGATTATATGATTGGCTCAATTCATCAGTTTAATAAAAACGGCGAAGTCTACGATGTGGATTACACTCCCGAAAAGCTCAGTGAAGCTGTCGATAAGCTGTTTTCATCGTCTTTCAATCAGATGAGCAAATGCTATTATCAGATGCTTGCCGATTTTATTTTAAAAACAGATGTTGACATAGTCGGACATATAGATTTAATAACAAAGTTTAACGATGACACTGCTCTTTTTGACGAGAATGACGCCGAATACAGAAAAATTGTGCTTGAAGCTGTTGATCGGATTCTTGACGCAAAGCCGGAAATTGTTTTCGAGGTCAACACCGGAGCGATGTACCGAGTGGGCAAAAAAACGCCCTATCCGGCTCAGTTTATTCTTGAGCATATCAGCAGCAGAAACGGAAAAATAACTCTCACATCCGATGCCCATGATACAAGGTCATTGAATTTTGCTTTTGATGAGGTTTTAGAGCTGATAAAAAAATGCGGCTTCAATGAGGTCTTATACTTAACGGCAGAGGGATGGAAATCAAATAATCTATAAGGTGATGTAAAATGAGTATAATTGAACTTTTTATAATTGCGGTCGGTCTTTCCATGGATGCATTTGCCGTTGCCGTTTGCAAGGGACTCTCCGTTCAGAAGCTTGAAAACAAGCATGTGCTTTTAACAGGCTTATGGTTTGGATCTTTTCAGGGCTTAATGCCTCTCATCGGATATTTTCTCGGCTCGACCTTTGAAAGCTACATAACGCCGGTTGACCATTGGGTTGCATTTGTGCTTTTGGGTATAATCGGCTTCAATATGATAAAAGAGAGCTTTTCAAAGGAAGAAAATAATGCAGATGCCTCCTTTTCTTTCAAAACCATGCTTGTTATGGCAGTTGCGACAAGCATTGATGCACTTGCAGTCGGAATAACCTTTGCACTTTTGCCCGATGTCAATATCACTGCCGCGGTTTGCTTTATAGCTGCTGTTACATTTATTCTTTCATGTGTTGGAATAAAAATAGGCAATGCTTTTGGGGCAAGGTTTAAAAATAAAGCTGAGTTTTTCGGTGGTATTATCCTTATGCTTATGGGAACAAAGATTCTTTTTGAGCATTTGGAGTTGATCAATTTTTAATACATTTCACACGGAGCTCTTTTTCGGTGAAAAGATAATATTACTGTTATGGGTATTGAAATAATTAACCTTTTTTGATATACTCAAAGATGAAATTAAAAGTAAGGAGCTTTCAAATGGATAACTTAGAACTTATCAAAGAACAAATTTGCGATGTATGTCACAAGATGTGGCAGTTGGGTTGGGTTGCCGCCAATGACGGTAATGTCAGTGCAAGACTTCCCGACGGCAGAATCGTTGCAACTCCCACGGGAATAAGCAAATCCTTCATCACACCGGAAAAGCTTGTTATTCTCGACAAGGACGGCAATATTCTTGAAGCTCAGGACGGCTATCGTCCGTCAAGTGAAATCAAGATGCATCTTCGTTGTTACGATAAGAGAGAAGATGTGTTCAGCGTCATTCATGCTCATCCTCCCGGAGCAACAGGATTTGCAGTTGCTCATAAGGCAATGGATATGTATAACATGATTGAAGATGTTGCTGTTATCGGCTCTGTTCCATTAACTCCCTACGGCACACCCTCAACCTCCGAGGTTCCCGATTCAATTGAGCCTTATCTTGAGGAGCATGATGTTATGCTTCTTGAAAATCACGGTGCTCTTGCTGTCGGCAGTGATGTTATCACAGCATTTTACAGAATGGAAAGTCTTGAGCTTTGGGCAAAGATTACAATCAATGCGGTTATTCTCGGTGGCAGTCACGATATCAGCAGAGAAAACATACAAAAGCTTATTGATCTTCGTGGCTATTACAGAGTTACCGGCAGACATCCCGGCTACAAGGTCTTTAACGGTGACGACGAAATGCTTCATAAAAAGGATTGAGAGGTTGACTTATGCTTAAAGGAATATCTCCCGTAATTTCACCTGAGCTTTTAAAGGCACTTGCCGAAATGGGTCACGGTGACGAGCTTGTTATTGCCGACGGAAATTTTCCGTGTAACAGTGTTGGAAAAAATGCAGTTGTTGTCCGTGCCGACGGTCACGGCGTTCCGGAAATTCTTGATGCCGTTTTGAAACTTATCCCTCTTGATACATATACAGAAAAGCCTGTTGCACTCATGAAGGTTGTAGAGGGTGACACTTGCGGCACTCCGAAAATTTGGGACGAGTTTGAAACACTTCTCAATAAACATGAGCCTGATCATCATGAGATTGATTATGTTGAGCGCTTTGATTTTTACGAAAGAGCAAAAGGAGCTTATTTGATTATTGCTACCGGTGAAAAAGCAATTTACGCAAACATTCTTTTGAAAAAGGGCGTGGTCAAATGAAAACTGTTTTAGCCTTTGACTTTGGAGCTTCCAGCGGAAGAGCTATCAAAGCTGTCTTTGATGGAAAAGCAATTTCCTATGAGGAAATTCACCGCTTTGAAAACACACCGAAAATTGTTGACGGTCATGTTTGTCACGATGTTGAAATGATACTTTCACAGGTCAAAACAGCTATTGAAAAGGCGGGCAAGGTTGACTCTCTCGCCTTTGACACATGGGGAGTTGATTATGCTCTGCTCGATGCCGAGGGTAAGCTTATTCATGAGCCTTATCATTACCGTGACAGCAGAACCGAATCGGTGCTTGAAACTGCGTTTGAAAAAATCAGCCGTGATGAGCTTTATGCCGAAACAGGAAATCAGGTAATGGGTATCAACACTCTTTTTCAGCTTTTATGCGATGATAATTTACAGCTTGCAGACAAGCTGTTATTTATGCCCGACCTTTTTGGCTATCTTTTGACAGGTGAGAAGGTCTGTGAAACAACAATTGCCTCAACCTCACAGCTGCTTGACATTGAAAAAAAGCAGTGGAGCGAAAGAGTGCTTGAAAGCTACAACATCAAAAAAGAGCTTTTCGCACCTCTTTGCAAGAGTGCAACTGTCAATGGTGCTTATAAAGGTATCCCCGTCATAAGCGTTGCAGGTCACGATACGCAGTGTGCCGTGGCAGCGATGCCGGTTAAAGGCGGAAATCCTGCGTTTCTTTCTTGCGGCACATGGTCACTTATCGGCTGTGAGCTTGAAAAGCCCGTCATGACAAAGCTCAGCAATGCACTTGAGCTTTCAAACGAAATCGGTGCAAACGGAAAAATCAACTTCTTGAAAAATATCAGTGGCTTGTGGCTTATTCAGGAAACAAGGTCGGATCTTGCAAAAACCGACAGAAAGTATTCTTATAATGAGCTTGAAATGCTGGCAAGGGATAGCGAAAAATTCAGAAGCTTCATTGATCCCGATTCGCCCATGCTTTCCAGTCACGGAAAGCTTCCCGATAAAATAAGGGAATATTGCAAAAAGACAAATCAGCCGATTCCCGAAACGGTGGGTCAGCTTGTTCGTTGCATTTATGAGAGCCTTGCGCTCAAATACAGACTTGCACTTGAGCAGATAAGTGAATGTACCGGCAAAAAATTCGATGTTCTTCATTTGATGGGTGGCGGAACAAAGGACGGATTTTTGTGTGAGCTTACGGCTGAGAGCCTCGGCATTCCTGTAATCGCAGGTCCTATTGAAGCGACTGCCTTGGGTAATATTGTTCTTCAGCTTATCGCCTTGGGCGAAATTGAAAGCGTAGAGCAAGGAAGAAAAATTATTGCAGAGACCGAAAAAGTGAAATCCTTTGAATGTGAGCATACTTCCGATTGGGATGAAGCTTACGAGAGGTTCTGTGAAATTATAAAAAATAATATAT
>CAZBFI010000037.1:0-13805 GCA_964491165.1 uncultured Faecalibacterium sp. | reverse complement strand
GAATCAAACAGTGTTGTTCTTATGACTATACATTCTGCAAAGGGACTTGAATTTCCCGTTGTGTTCATTCCCGGCATGGAGGAGGGAATTTTCCCCGGCCATCAGAGTATGTACAGTGAAGAGGATATTGAAGAGGAAAGAAGATTGGCTTATGTCGGAATCACCCGTGCAAAGCAGAATTTGTTCTTGTCACATTCCAACACCCGTATGCTTTTCGGCTCAACCTCACGAAATCCCGTGTCACGCTTTTTAGTTGAGATTCCGGAAATATTCGTTGAAAGAACAGGCAGACGCCAAAGCTCACAAATGTCCTTTGAACAGCTTGTTAAGGGCGAGTATGAGAGAAAGGGTACAACGAACGGAAAGGGATATCTTGCAAAGCAAAAATCCGAGGTTCAGGAAAGGAAAAACGCTCCTGTTCAGTCCGGTGTTGTTTATAAGACGGGAGACACTGTTTCTCACAGAGTTTTCGGAGAGGGTGTTGTTGTTTCGGCTAAGCCGATGGGCAATGATTTTATGCTTGAAATTGCATTTACAAATGCCGGAACAAAGAAACTCATGGCAAATTATGCAAAGCTTGAGAAAAAATAAGGAGATAGTTTAATGGTTTATTATAATGTTAAAAACTACGGAGCCGTTGCCGACGGAGCTACGGACGACGGAAACGCAATACAAAAGGCGATTGATGCCTGTGCAAAAAACGGCGGTGGAAGAGTTGTGCTTGAAAGCGGAAATTATTACAGCCATTCAATAGCCTTAAAGGAAAATGTTGAGTTGCATCTTCAAAAGGGCGCTGTTTTGAAAGCCTCTTCAGATATCAGCTCTTATATAAGACCTTGCGAAACAATCAATGACCCGAAAACAGCCTTGGTCGGTAACCCTGTTACCGGAAAGCCGTCATTTGCTTTTATTTACGGCTATAAGGCTGACGGCTGTGCTATCAGCGGTGAGGGTGTCATTGATGCCAACTGCTACGCTTTTGTTGAAAGAAAGGACAGATATTATGTCACGGGTAATTTTTATCCTCGCCCGACTGTCATATATATCGAAAACAGCAATCATATTACCGTTAAAGATGTCACCGTTAAGGATGCACCCTTCTGGACATTGCATCCGGCAGGCTGTGACGATGTGCTGATTTCAAACATAAGAATTTTGAATCCGCTTGATGTTGCAAACAGTGACGGAATCGACCCCGACCATTGCTCAAATGTGAGAATACTCGGCTGTCATGTGACCTGTGCCGATGACTGCATCTGCCTCAAGGCTTCAAAGGGCAACAGTGAATACGGGCCGACGGAAAACATTGTTATCAGCAATTGCACTCTCACTTCAACCTCTGCGGCGATTAAAATCGGAACAGAGGGAGTGGGCGATTTCAAAAATATTATTGTTTCAAATTGCACCGTTTCAAAATCAAACAGAGGAATTTCAATTCAGATAAGAGACGGCGGAAATGTTGAAAATGTGACCTTTTCCGACATCATTATCGAGACAAGACGCTTTTGTCCCGACTGGTGGGGCAGTGCAGAGCCTATTGCCGTCACAGCATTCAGACGGGACAAAAACACAAAATGCGGACACATTAAAAACATCCGTTTTCGCAACATCACCTGCAAGGGTGAAAACGGAATATTGATTCACGGAACTGAGGATAATCCGATTGAAGATGTGACACTTGAAAATGTTCGTGTAACACTGACAAAGACTTCAAAGTGGGATTGCGGAATTTACGATTTGCGTCCCGGCATTGATGTTGATATCACGAAAAGCAAAAACTCTTGCATTTTTATAAAGCACGCCAAGGATGTTTACATCGAAAAATGCCGTGCCGGCTTTGAAAACGTTTGCGACAGCTTTGCGCATGGGCTTTATTGTGAAAGCGTTGAAAATCTTGAAACTGTTAAGCTTTCCGCTTCAGCCGCACATGAGGGCGAAGAGAAAATTAAAATTGTTGAGTAAAATTTGAAAAAACACTTTACAGTTTCCCTCTTATTTAGTAAAATAGAGTCAAGAAATCCGGAGGTGCAGTATTATGCAGTGTAAATATAAAAGAATTTTGCTCAAATTAAGCGGAGAGGTTCTTGCCGGAAAAGAGGGCAAGGGTCTCGATTTTGATATGGTTACAACTGTCTGTCAGGTTATCAGGGAGTGTGCCGAAATGGGCGTACAAATCGGCATTGTTGTCGGTGGCGGCAACTTTTGGCGTGGCAGATCAAGCGGTGAAATGGACAGACCCAGAGCCGATCAGATGGGCATGCTCGCAACAGCTATCAACTCCCTCGCTCTTCAGGACACACTTGAACAGCTCGGAGTCAAGGCTCAGGTTATGACAGCACTTTCAATGCCTCAGGTTGCTGAGGTTTTCACAAAGAGAAAGGCTGTTGAATATTTAAATGACGGCAATGTTGTCATTTTCGGCTGCGGTACGGGTAATCCTTTCTTTTCAACGGATACTGCCGCCGCTTTGAGAGCTGCCGAAATTGATGCTGAAATCATCTTCAAGGCAACGAATGTTGACGGAGTTTACGATAAAGATCCCAACAAGTTCGCAGATGCCGTCAAATATGATGAGCTTACTCATTCCGAGGTTCTTTCAAAGGGCTTGAAGGTTATGGACAGCACAGCGGCATCACTTTGCAGAGACAACGGTATATCAATTCTTGTTTTCAACCTCGATGACCCGAATAATATTGTAAGGGCGCTCAAGGGCGAGAACATCGGCACTGTTGTTAAGGAATAAAAATAATCTAATTAAAATAATGAACAGAAAGAGGACAAAATTATGAAGACAGTTTATGAAACAGCGAAAACTAAGATGGGTAAGACAGTTTCGGCTCTCCAGACTGAATACGGTGCAATCCGTGCAGGCCGTGCAAACCCCCAGATTCTTGATAAGGTGACAGCCGATTATTACGGCTCTGCAACACCGATAAATCAGCTCGCATCGGTTTCCGTTTCGGAAGCAAGAGTTCTTACAATTCAGCCTTGGGATAAGAGCGTTCTCAAAGCAATCGAAAAAGCAATCCAGACCTCCGACATCGGAATCAATCCTCAGAATGACGGCTCTGTTATCAGACTCACATTCCCTCCCTTGACTGAGGACAGAAGAAAAGAGCTTGTTAAGGATGTTCAGAAGATTGCTGAAAATTCAAAGGTTGCAATCCGTTCAATCCGTCGTGACTGCATTGAAAAGCTTAAAGGCATGAAGAAAAACAGCGAGATCACAGAGGACGATCTCAAGGATGCTGAAAAGGAAATGCAGAAGATCACGGACAACTACACAAAAGAGGTTGAAACCATTTGCGACGCAAAGCAAAAGGAAATCATGTCAATATAAGCCAAAGCTAATCGTGGCTGTAAAAAAACGCACAGACCGTTTTCGGAACACTTTTGTTGTATACCGTTGGGCAGGTCGGGTCTTGACTGCTCCCGTTCTGCACGATTTTTAAGGCATCTTGGGGGCTGTAAAAAAACTTCCGTTTTTTTACAGCCCATTCTGTTAGAAGAAGAAAAGCTTGCCGAATGAAGCAATAGGGCGGAAACAGAACTTAATTTTATATGATTCAAGCCGTGAAGCTTTATTTGTTTCGTTTTATCCGGTCTGCGTTTTTTGTTTGCCATTTTTTATCGGGCTATTAAGGTACAATTTAACAGGAGGGTTGATAATGGAAAAAAAGTTTGCTTGCTTGCCGGAGCATATCGCCATAATAATGGACGGTAACGGTCGCTGGGCAAAGCAAAGAGGACTTAAACGCACCGAGGGACACAAGGTCGGTGCGGAGGTTTTTCGCAACATCTGTCAGTATTGCTCCGACATCGGAGTGAAATATGTCACCTTTTACGCTTTTTCAACGGAAAATTGGAAGCGCTCTAAGGTTGAGGTTACAGCCATAATGAATCTTCTGAGAAGATATCTTGACGAGATGCAGGAAAGATATCTTGAAAACGAGGAAGCAGGTTATCACATTCGCTTTATCGGCTCACGCAAGGGAATGCCTAAGGACATTGTCGCACTCATGGACAAGGTTGAAGAAAAGTCAGACGACAAGTGCAAGACTTACATCAACATTGCCGTCAATTACGGTGCAAGAGATGAAATTGTCCATGCTGTTAAGGGGATAGCCGAAAAAATCAAGGCTAATGAGCTTCAGCCCGAAGATATCACAGAGGATATGATATCGAACGGACTTTATACGGCAGGTCAACCCGATCCCGATTTGATAATAAGACCGAGTGGAGAATATCGTCTGTCAAATTATCTTTTGTGGCAGTCGGCTTATTCGGAGATTTATGTTGACGATGTCTTATGGCCGGACTATACTCCCGCCGACCTCGACAGAGCGATTGAGGAGTATGCAAAAAGGAACAGACGCTTTGGCGGAATTTGATTTCAGTTAAGCTTAGCTGCTTCTATAAAGTTAGAAAGGTAAAAAAATAAAATGGAAACTAAACAAAAAAAGAAGCTTTTCAAAGGGGAAAGAACAGCCTCTACAATAATCATAATCATCGGACTTATCGGCTTTTTGCTGACTGTCATTTTTGATCTCAAGCCTCTCATCACACTTGCACTTGCGGCACTTGCGGCAACGGCAAACTTTGAGGTTGTCAGGGCAGTTGGCAATAAGAACAAAGCCGTGTTTATTCTTTCATGTGCAGTGAGCTTTGTGAGTGTTGTGATTTACGGCTTTGGAATTGCAATTCCGCCTGTCAGTGTGCTTTATTGTATTTATGTGCTTGTGCTTATGAGCTTGACGGTGTTCTTTAACAAGAGTGTGACCTTCATGCACTGTGCAGCGGCTTTCTTTGCTTCTGTTGCGTTGCCGTTTGCTTTTTCGTGCTTCTTGAGGCTCAACAACATTGCTGACTGGTTCGACGGCTACACTCATCAGGAAGGCATTTATTTTGTCGGCTTGGGCTTTGCTGCTTCATGGCTTACCGATTCATTCGCTTATCTTGTCGGCAGAAAATTCGGCAAGCATAAGATGGCACCCGTCATTAGTCCGAAAAAGTCGGTTGAGGGTGCAGTCGGCGGTGTTCTGATAACTGCCGCTTTCAATGTTCTGATTTTGTTCTTGTTCACCGTCGGCTGTAATAACCTTTATTCATACAGCCTTTTTGGTGACAGTGCAATGAAATATCTTTACATCGTTCCGATTTCCATCGTTCTTTCACTTGTGAGTATGCTCGGTGACCTTGCCGCTTCCGTCTTAAAGCGTAATTTCGGCATCAAGGATTACAGCCGTCTGCTTCCCGGTCACGGTGGAATCATGGATCGCTTTGACAGCTGTGTTTTTGTTCTTCCGACGCTTTACAGCATTTTAAGCTTGATTGCTTATTTAAAGTAAGAATTAGAAAGAGGTGCTTTTTGTGACACAGAAGCTTACGATATTAGGCTCAACCGGTTCAATAGGAACGCAGGCTCTTGATGTTGTGCAAAAAATGGGCTATGAGGTAGTCGCTCTTACAGCATCGAGAAACGCCAAAGAGCTTGAAAAACAGATCAGACAGTATAAGCCGCAGTATGTCGCATTAGCAGATGAAAAGGCAGCGGCAGAGCTGAAAATTTCCGTTGCCGACACTGCGACAAAGGTGCTTTCCGGCCCACAGGGAGTCTGTGAGTGTGCCTCGTTGAATCAAGCGGATACAGTGCTTAATTCCGTTGTGGGTATTGCAGGCTTGAAGCCGACTCTTTGTGCTGTTGAGGCAGGGAAAAATATTGCCCTTGCGAACAAAGAAACGCTTGTTGCAGGTGGAGAGCTTGTGATGAAAAAAGCAAGAGAAAAGGGAGTTGCGATTCTTCCCGTTGACAGTGAGCATAGTGCAATTTTCCAGTGCTTGCAGGGAATGAATAAAAAAGAGGAGCTAAAGTCAATCATATTAACGGCATCGGGCGGACCTTTTTTCTCAAAGACGAGAGAGGAACTGAAAAATGTCACTGTTGAGCAGGCATTGAAGCATCCGAATTGGAGCATGGGTGCAAAAATCACGGTTGACAGTGCAACAATGATGAACAAGGGACTTGAATTGATTGAAGCGGTGTGGCTTTTTGATGTTCACCCGTCAAAAATTGATATTGTTGTTCACCGTGAAAGCATTGTACATTCTCTTATTGAATATAATGATAATTCGGTGATTGCACAGCTTGGTGTTCCTGATATGAGGATTCCGATTCAGTATGCTCTCACTTATCCGGAGCGTTATGAATCACCCGTTAAAAAGCTCAATTTGTGGGATTATTCCAATCTGACATTTTTCAAGCCCGATTACGATACCTTCTCCTGCATTAACCTTTGCCGTGATGCTATCACAAGGGGAGGACTTTATCCCTGCATTGCAAACGGTGCAAACGAAATGGCAAATGAGCTTTTCCGTCAGGGAAAAATAGGCTTTCTTGAAATTGCACAGCTTGTTTCTTATGCGATGGAGAATGCTGAAAACACTGTCGGAGGCAGTCTCGAAGCAATCCTGAATGCAGATGAAAGTGCGAGACGGGCAGTGCGAAGCAAGGTCAATTAAAGAACAATTTTTTTAATGAAGAGGCGTATACCAATGGAACTTAACTTTCTGTTATCACTTGCCGATGTGAAAGGCAAGATCGTGCCGATTCTCATCGGAGTAATTTTTTTCGGACTTATAATCATAATTCATGAGTTCGGTCACTTCATTTTTGCAAAGCTTTTCGGTGTTAAGGTCAATGAATTTGCAATCGGCATGGGGCCTACGATTTTAAAAAAGCAGGGCAAGGAAACCAAGTACGCTTTAAGACTTTTTCCGATAGGCGGTTTTGTCAGCATGGAGGGTGAGGGCGAAGAAAGTGACGACGAGAGAGCTTATTGCAATCAGAAAACATGGAAAAAAATGATAATCATTTCAGCCGGTGCTGTTTTTAACCTCATTCTCGGCTTTATTCTTTGCATTGTGCTTATCGGCTCGGAGGATGCAATCACCTCGAAGAAAATTTCAACCTTTTATGATGGAGCGACCAGCAATTCGCTTTTGCAGGTTGACGATGAAATTGTTAAAATTGACGGCAAGCGTGTTTTTTCAAGCTATGACATAACCTTCCTCATGCAGCGTAATGCAAGCGGCAAGTTTGATTTCACCGTTGAAAGAGACGGAGAAAGGGTTGAGCTTGATGATGTTGCTTTTCAAAAAATGACAAGCGGAAACTTCAACTATAAGGACAGAGTGATTTCCTCTGTGAGTGCGAGCCTTAAAAGAGCCGGCTTGAAGGACGGCGACATGATAACGGCTGTCAACGGCTCAAAGGTTGAAAATGATGAACAGCTTATTTCAGCCATACGCTCCGACGAGGATTTTATCTATTCTCTTTCAGTTGAAAGAGACGGTGAGACACTTTCTTTTGAAGATGTCGAGTTCATGTCGGTGACTATCTTTGACTTTACGGTGTACCCCGAAAACAAGAGCGTTTTCAATGTTTTGAAGGAAGCGTTCAATTATTCACTGTCCCTTGGCAGAATGGTATATCTGAGCCTTTTTGACCTTTTGAGAGGACAGTACGGCATTAACGATCTTTCCGGCCCTATCGGCACAATGTCGATTATCACTGAAATTGCCGAAGAAAGCGTTGTTACAACGGATTATTCCACTCTTTTCATGCTTTTTGCAATGATTACGATAAACATCGGACTTTTCAATCTTTTGCCGATTCCGGCACTTGACGGCGGACATCTGTTTTTCATGTTTGTCGAGCTTGTGATAAGACGGAAAATTCCGCAAAAGTATGTCTCTTGGGTCAGTGCGGCAGGTCTTGTACTTCTGCTGATTTTCATGGCTCTCATTTCCGCAAACGATCTTTGGAAGTGGATTTCCGGCATAGGCTTTATATAAGGCAGTTGAGAAATACGGAGGTTTGATAAAAATGCTTTCACAAAGAAAAAGTAAAAAAATAAAGCTCGGCAACATTTTCATCGGCGGTGACAGTAAGGTTACTGTTCAGTCGATGCTCAATGCTCCGGCACATGATATAGAAGGCAACATTAAGCAGGCTCTTGAGCTTCAAAAGGCAGGCTGTGAAATAGTGCGCATCGCCGTGCCTGACATGGAGGCTGTCAGAACCGTTGCCGCCCTCAAGGAAAAAATCAGCATACCTCTTGTTGCTGATATTCATTTCAACCATAAGCTTGCACTTGAAAGCCTTGAAGCCGGAGTCGATAAGATTCGCATAAATCCCGGTAACATCGGTGCTGACGAAAATGTCAAGGCTGTTGCCGATGCCTGTGCAAGAAAGTCTGTGCCGATAAGAATCGGAGTCAATTCAGGCTCGGTTGAAAAAGAAATTCTCGCAAAATACGGCTCACCGACTCCCGATGCAATGGCTGAAAGTGCCATGTATCATGTCAGACTTTTGCAGAAATATGATTTTGACGACATAGTCATTTCAATTAAGTCCTCGAATGTCAAAAACATGATTGCGGCTTACCGTAAGGTAGCTTCAATTTGCGACTATCCGCTTCATCTCGGTGTTACCGAATCAGGAACGGAGAGAATGGGGATAATCAAGTCGTCGGTCGGAATCGGTTCGTTGCTTTGTGACGGAATCGGTGACACTATCCGTGTTTCCTTGACAGACAGTCCCGTCAAGGAGATTTATGCCGGCTTTGACATCTTAAAAGCAGTCGGACTCGATGACCGTTCTCCTAAGCTCGTCTCTTGTCCCACCTGCGGAAGAACTAAGATAGACTTAATATCCTTGGCAAACGAGGTTGAGGAAAAACTGCGTTTTGTTAAAAAGAATATCACCGTTGCAGTAATGGGCTGTGCGGTTAACGGGCCCGGAGAGGCAAAGGAAGCCGATATAGGCATTGCAGGAGGAGACGGCTGTGCTTTGATTTTCAAAAAAGGCGAAATTCTCCGTAAGGTTCCGGAGCAGGACATTGTGACTGAGCTGTTTTGTGAAATCGAAAAGCTGTAAGCCTTTGCGTCACAACAGAAAGGACAACTTACATAAATGAACAATAGTTTTGAACAACTTTTCGGCACTTTTTCTGACGGGGTGCTGCATGAAGCGTTTAAAGATTGTCAGATTGAAAATGTCAGAATAAGCATGGAAAAAAAGAGCATCGAGATAGATGCTTTTTTTCCTCTTTGCGTTAATTACAAAATAATCGAAGCTGTCGAAAACAATCTCAGAGAAAAGCTTTTGGTCAGCTCTGTTACACTTTTTCCGAAAATGCCTCCCGAAAGCTTCAGCGAGGAGTATTTTTCCTCACTTGTCTATGAAGCTAACAGGGCAATTGCCGCAACAAACGGCTTTTTTGCTCACAGCAAGGCACAGTTTGACGGCAGGACACTCTTTGTTGAGCTGTCACACGGCGGTGGAGATATTCTCAAGGGTGTTGCCGCAGACGACTTCATGAAAAGGCTTATAAGGCAACGCTTTTCAAGGGATGTCGAGGTTGAATTTTGCGGACAGACAGAAATAGAAATCTCACAAGAGGAGATTGAAGCCTTTCACAAAAAGGCAGAGCAGGAAAATCTCATTAAAAAAGGCGTTGACCCTGCCATGGCAACCCTTTCAAAGCCCAAGGAGCATAAAATTGTTGAGGGAATACCTCTTTATCTTGAAACTGCAAAGCCCATTTTCGGAAACAGGATAACAAAAACACCGAGACCCTTGAAGGATATTTCGGTGGAAGACGGCTCTTGCGTTGTCTGGGGCGATGTTTTTTCCTTTGACAAGAGAGAAACGAGAGACGGCAGAAGCTATATCGTAACCTTTAATATTACCGACGGTACATATTCGTATACCTGCAAGATTTTTGACCGTAAGGAAAACTGCGAGTCGATAATTGAAAAAATCAAGGACGGAGTCACGCTTCTTTTAAGAGGGGACCTCACCTTTGATAAGTTTTCGGGAGAGAATGTGATTTCACCAAGAGCGATAAGCCTTGTTGAAAAAATCAAAAAACAGGACAATGCCGAAGAAAAGCGTGTTGAGCTTCATCTTCACACAAAAATGTCGATGATGGACGGCATGACAGATGCGGCTGTTCTTGTCAAAAGGGCGATAGAATGGGGTCACAAGGCAATTGCAATAACAGACCACGGTGTCGTTCAGGCTTATCCGGAGGCTGTAAGTGCATCGGGTGGCAAAATCAAAATCATTTACGGCATGGAGGGGTATTTTATTGATGATACCCAGACCGATTTTGAAGCATGGAAAAAATCCAAAAGCAAGTATTTTCATCAGATACTTATTGCGCGTAATCTTACGGGCTTGAAAAACCTTTATGAGCTTATTACGCTTTCGAACCTGAAATATTTTCACCGCAGACCGATAATCCCCAAAAGTGAGCTTATCAAGCACAGAGAGGGCTTGATTGTCGGAAGTGCCTGTGAAGCAGGTGAGGTTTACAGAGCGATTGCAAGCGGTGCGAGTGATGAGGAAATTCTGAAAATCGCATCATTTTATGACTATCTGGAAATTCAGCCTTGCGGTAATAACGAGTACATGATAAGAAGCGAAAAGTTTCCGAACATTAACAGCGTTGAAGATATCAGAAGCCTTAACAAAAAGGTTGTTCATGTTGCCGATGCATTGGGAAAAATGGTTGTTGCAACCTGCGATGTGCATTTCATTGATCCGGGCGACTCAAAATACAGAGCGATTCTCATGGCAGGTCAAGGCTTCCCCGATGCCGATAATCAAGCACCGCTTTATTTCCGGAACACCGAGGAAATGCTTGCCGAGTTTGATTACTTAGGTGAAGAAACGGCTAAAGAGGTCGTTATAACAAACACAAACAAAATTGCGGACATGATTGAAAAAATCGTTCCGATCCCAAGCGGAAACTATCCTCCGTCACTTGAGGGCGCAGATGAGGAGCTTACAAGACTTTGCTGGCAGAGGGTTAAGGATCATTACGGCGATCCCGTTCCCGAATATGTTGCAAAGAGACTCGAAAAGGAGCTTGATTCGATTATAAAGCACGGCTTTGGAGTTCTTTATATGATTGCACAAAAGCTTGTTAAAAATTCCGAGGATCACGGCTATCATGTCGGCTCAAGAGGTTCTGTCGGTTCATCTTATGTTGCCAACGCTTCTGGTATTTCCGAGGTTAATCCTCTTGCACCGCATTATCGCTGTCCGAATTGCCGTTACAGTGAGTTTTTCCTCAACGGTGAAGTCGGTTCGGGCTATGATTTGCCCGCAAAGAATTGTCCAAACTGTAACACTCCGCTGATTCGTGACGGCCACGATATCCCCTTTGAAACCTTCCTTGGCTTTAAGGGTGACAAGAGTCCCGATATCGACCTTAACTTTTCCGGTGAATATCAGTCAAGAGCGCACCGTTATACCGAAACGCTTTTTGGTGACGGTCATGTGTTCAAGGCGGGAACGATTGCATCTGTTGCCGATAAAACGGCTTACGGCTATGTTAAAAAGTATTTGCAGGAAAGAAACATCGTTGTCAGCCGTGCAGAAGAGGATAGGCTCACAAGGGGCTGCACGGGAGTCAAAAGAACCACGGGTCAGCACCCCGGAGGCATGGTTGTTGTGCCGAATGAATTTGTTTATGCTGACTTCACTCCCATTCAGCATCCGGCAGATGATGCAAAGAGTGAAACGAGAACAACGCATTTCGATTTCCATGCCTTGCATGATACGATTTTGAAGCTTGATAATCTCGGCCATGATGTTCCGACACTTTATAAGTATCTTGAGGATTTGACGCATATACCGGTTATGGAAACCGACATTTGCGACCCAAAGGTTTATAAGCTTTTGGAGTCTCCAGAACCGCTGAATGTTACCGCTGAGGATATCGACTGCCCCACGGGTACGCTTTCAATCCCTGAAATGGGTACACCGTTTGTTATCCAAATGCTCCTTGATGCAAAGCCGAAGAATTTTTCCGACTTGCTTCAGGTTTCGGGACTTTCTCACGGAACGGGTGTTTGGCTCGGAAACGCACAGGATCTTATCAAAGACGGAACGTGTACCATTTCATCTGTTATCGGAACGAGAGATAACATCATGGTTTATCTTATGCATAAGGGCGTTGAGCCGAGCATAGCCTTTAAAATCATGGAAATTGTCCGTAAGGGTAAAGCACCTAAGCTTTTGACAGATGAATTGAAGCAAGTCATGAAGGATAACGGAGTTGAGCAGTGGTACATTGATTCGTGCATGAAAATTCAGTATATGTTCCCCAAGGCTCACGCCGCCGCTTATGTCAGTGCCGCATTAAGACTCGGCTGGTATAAGATTTATTATCCGCTTGAATATTACGCTGCTTTCATGACGGTTCGCGGAGGAGATATTGATGCCGTAACCGTTCTAAAGGGCAGAGATGCCGTTAAGCGAATGATGGCTGACATTAAGGCAAAGGGAAATGATGCCGCTCCCAAGGAACAGAATATGTATCCGTCGTTGCAGGTTGTCAACGAGATGATGGCAAGAGGCATTGAGTTTTTGCCGATTGATATTTACAAATCCGATGCAACCGTTTATGTCATTGAGGACGGAAAAATCAGAATGCCGTTCGGTGCATTAAGTGGTGTTGGAGAAAATGCCGCAATCGCTCTTGCAAAAGCAAGAGAGGGCGCAGGAGAGTTTGTTTCGATTGACGATTTTGCTCAAAAGGCAGGTGCTTCATCTTCAACCGTTGAAGCCTTGAGGCAGGTCGGTGCTTTCGGTTCTTTGCCCGAAACGAGACAGATAAGCTTGTTCGATATGTAAAATAACACAGTGCTTTAAAGGGCTTTTTTGCAAATTTATAATGCAAAAAGCCCTTTAGCTGTTTGTTTTATCGAATATAATTTTTGCTGTCGTTTAATGTTGACTTTTGTCTTTGGAGGGTGTATAATCGGCTTGCAATCCTGATAAGTGGTGGAGTCTGTCATAGCTTGTAAATATACCGGCTATTTGTTTGGGATTGTGATTTATTATGCCGAGATTTATATTAAACCGACAAAATAAGTTTTGACAGAATCCTTACGGGGTTCTGTTTTTTTTGCGCAGACTCAATATTTTTTTAAGGGAGAGAAAAAATGAGTCCTATTACAATCACAGCCTTGGTTATCTTTGCAATAACCTACATTCTAATGCTTGCATTTCAAAAAATCCGGCCGCATATCACGGTCACTTCTGCGATAATATTCGTTATCCTCGGAGTAATCGCAACGGTAAATCCGACGCTTTTCGGTGAAGGGTTTTTCAATGTCGGCAATTCAACCTTTTCTTACAGCATTTCGCAGGCACTTTCTGAAATTGACTGGAATGTAATTATGATGATAGCAGGTACAATGGGTACGGTGTATCTGTTCATCGAATCGAAAATGCCACAGCTTATGAGTGATGTGCTTATTTCAAAAATGCCCAACATGAAGTGGGTTGTTATCGCACTTTCACTTTTTGCAGGCATCGTTTCGGCTTTCGTTGACAATGTCGCAACGGTTCTGATGATTGCTCCGGTGGCTTTGGCTTTTTGCAAAAAGGTGAATGTGTCTCCGGTGCCGTCAATTATTTGCATTGCAATTTCATCGAATCTTCAGGGTGCGGCAACGCTTGTCGGTGACACCACATCAATTTTGCTTGCTAAGGCAGCAGGACTTGATTTTTCGGACTTCTTTGTCCATGACGGTCATGTCGGTATGTTCTTCGTTGTTCAGGCCGGTGCAATAATGAGTGCGCTTATCATTTATTTCATGTTCCGCAAGGAAAACGGCAAAATTGAGTTCCGGGGAAGAACAAAGGTTGAAGACAAGTTCCCGACATTTCTTCTTGTCGGCACCGTCGTTTCGCTCATTGCCGTTTCGTTCATTCCTTACAAGGA
>CAZBFI010000036.1:0-13999 GCA_964491165.1 uncultured Faecalibacterium sp. | reverse complement strand
TCCGAGAACAAAGCTTCCGGCTGTCAGCCAGCCGATAGCAAAGCCGACAACAACAAAAAGCACAAGAATGAAGTAAATCAGAATTTTATATTCCGCAAAAAGAAAAGCCTTTGCACCGTCATGAATTGCGGCTGAAATTTCCCTCATTCTTTCGTTACCCTTGTCATGCTTACTGATTCTCACAGTGAGAAAGGCGGCGAAAAGAAGCCCGAGTATTCCTACAAAAGGAATAAGATAAACTAACAGATCCATTAAAAAAACTCCTTTTTAAAAATTCATAGTTCTTATCTCCAAATCACCGACTATGTTGTAAAACATATAATATACTTTTATAACAAAAAAGTCAATTATTGTTGGCGTATTTTGTATAATTTGTCGTGACGTTTTATATATATTTCATGAATTAAACAAGTGTTATTTATCGACACGGTTTTTAATTTATGCGGATTATACTGTTGTTAAATAAATTATGAGGTGAGAAAAATGTGTACAGCCATAAGCTATAAAACCAGAAATCATTATTTTGGGCGAAACCTTGACCTTGATTATTCGCTCGGAGAAAGTGTTATTGTAATGCCGAGGAAATTCGATTTTTCTTTTCGTTATGCCAAAACAGTTGAGTCGAGATTTGCAATCATCGGAATCGGCACTGTGAGAGACGGAGTTCCGCTTTTTTACGATGCGACGAATGAAAAGGGCTTGAGCATTGCAGGGCTTAGCTTTCAAGGAAATGCCGTTTATTCGCAGCTTTCCGACGAGCTTATAAACATTGCCCCGTTTGAGCTTATACCGTGGATACTTTTCCAATGTGCGAGCGTTAATGAGGTCAAAAGGCTTCTTAAAAGCACGAACATTGCACACATTGATTTTTCCGACAAGCTGCCTGCCGCCGAGCTTCACTGGATGATAAGCGACGACAGGGAAAACCTTGTTGTTGAATGTACTGACGAGGGAATGAAACTTTATGACAATCCCTTGGGAGTTTTGACAAACAACCCACCGTTTCCGATGCAGCTGTTCTGGCTGAACAATTATATGAGTCTGAGTAATCAGCCACCGGTCAACAATTTTTGCAAGAGCCTTGATTTAAGTGAATACAGCAGAGGCATGGGCGCTATCGGGCTTCCGGGCGATTTAAGCTCATCGTCACGCTTTGTCCGTGTCGCCTTCAACAAAATGAACAGTGTTTATCTCAACAGTGAGAACAAAAGAATCAGTCAGTTTTTTCATCTGCTTTATTCTGTTTATCAGCCGAGAGGGGCAGTTCAGCTCAAGGGCGGTGCTTACGAGTACACGGTCTACACCTGCTGCTGCAACACGAGAAAGGGGATTTATTATTACACCACCTACGACAACAGCACAATAACGGCAATCGACATGAAAAAAGAGAACCTTGACGGAGAGCTTCTTGCGGTTTATCCGATGGAAACGGAGGGAAAAATCGTTTTCGGCAACAAGTCAACAGCCTCAAATACCGTCGATAACGGGGATGACGGTGAAAAACTTAACCGGCTGTAATGAGCATTAAAAAAGACTCTTTTGACTGAGTGCAAAAGAGTTTCGGTGGGATATGTGTTAAGTGAAGCTTTCTGCGAAAGTGAAGTGATTCGCTTTGCGAACGGTGAAGTCTGATGCCAAGGCATCAGGTGAAGTGTAATAAATCCCGTAAGGGATTTATTACACCAAAAAAAAGCACTTGCTTTTGTGCAAGTGCTTTTTTCTGGTCGAGGCGACAGGATTCGAACCTGCGGCCCTCTGCTCCCAAAGCAGATGCGCTACCAAACTGCGCCACGCCTCGATTTATACAGCTTTGACAGTATACATCAAAAGCTGAATTTTGTCAATCCCCCTCGCTTTTAAACTCACACTTTATAAGAAAACGCAGGGGAATGCTTTTTTATTTATGTTCGGTGGAAAATTCGTTGATAAACATCGGAATCTGTGCCGTAAGGTTAGCCATCAGAGCATGCTCGGGATAGCTCTTTTTGATAATTTCCGAATAGTAACGGCTCTTGTAAATTGCGACAATTTCATCAAAATCAGCTCCGTCATTGTGAGCCTTGATTATCAGGTCTTTGCATTCGTCGGTGACTTTTCTGGACTGATTAAGATAAGCCGAAATATCCTCACCGTAAAGTAGTCCGCTGTGGGGAATGAGAATTTCATCAAGCTTAAGCGCCAATGCCTTTTCAATCGAGTCCACGGTAATCTGATATCCGATAAGACAACCGGGGAAAACATTCATGTTGTCGGCATAAATTCCGAGCGTCTCACATGAAACGAGAAGCTTTTCCTTGACAAAATAAAAACCCATGCAGCACTTTGTGTGTCCCTTGAGTGCGATGGCACGAACCTCTTCTTCTCCGAGAAAAACAGTCTCGCCATCGGTCAGGGTGATGTCAACCTCAAGCAGATCGGTAAGGTCCTCGACGGGTGTTCTTGCATAAGCCTTTGCGGATTTGCAGTCCGTTTCATACATCTTTTTTCTTGCCGTGGGCTTAGAAAGGATGTAGCTGCAATATTCGCTTGCGATAACCTTAACATCGGGAAAAGCCTTTTTTATAAAGGGGATTCCCATGGCGTGATCATAATGCGAGTGAGTTAAAAGCAAATAATCGAGTGATTCGCCTTGAAGCTGAAGCTTAATTTTTTCAACAGCCCTGTCCGCACTGAAAGCAAAACCGCTGTCAACGAGGATGTTTGCACCCTTTCCTCTGATAAGAAAGCAGTCCCCGCCGTAACAGCCGAGACAGTTTGAAATTTTAAGCTTAGAGCGTTGCTCGCCCTTTAATCTGTCCATTACATCTGTCATCTTTTTATCCTGAGCCTTTCATCACGCAAGCCTTCCATAATATAGCTTTTTGCTTTTACGGCTTGACTTACGGTCATCGCCTGTAAGTCCTTGAGTGGATAATCAATACCGAGATTTTCATACTTTGTAATTCCCATGGTGTGATAAGGAATTACATCGAGTGCCTTTAAGTGCTTAAATCTTGCAAGGTATTTTCCGAGCCTGATAAGCTCACTGCGGTCATCGGTGAAGCCCTCAACAATGACATGCCTGACCCAGAACGGCTTTTCCTTTTTCTCGAGATATTCGGCAAAATCAAGCACATTCTCGTTGCTTTTTCCGGTGAGCTTGCTGTGAACACAAGAGTCAATATGCTTAATGTCAAGCATAACAAGGTCAGTGTATTTCATAAGCTCATCAAACCTTTCAACACAGGTCTCGCTGTTCTTGTTGAAGGTGATGCCGGAGGTGTCAACGCAGGTGTGAATGTTTTCCTGCTTTGCTTTTTTGAAAAGCTCGGTGACAAAGTCAATTTGCAAAAGAGGCTCACCACCGCTTACGGTGATGCCGCCCCTTTTATAAAATTCACGGTTTTTGTCGTATTCTCTCAAAATCTCTTCGACAGTTATCTTATCGCCCTTACCGCTTTCCCAGGTGTCCGGATTGTGACAGTAAAGGCAACGCAGGGGACAGCCTTGAAGAAAAACAACAAGTCTGATTCCGGGGCCGTCTACCGTGCCGAAGGATTCAACGGAGTGAACATATCCCTGCATGGCTTACATTTCGTTGTGGAAGGTTCTTGAAATAACCTCATCCTGCTGTTCCTTAGTCAGCTTGATGAAATTAACTGCGTAACCGCTTACACGAACGGTGAGCTGAGGATATTTTTCCGGATGCTTCTGAGCATCAAGGAGAGTTTCTTTTGTAAAAACGTTAACATTCAGATGATGTCCGCCTTTTGTGACATATCCGTCAAGAAGAGATACCAAATTATCAATTTGATTTTGTGTTGCTGCCATTTTTAGCTTCCTCCTTAATAAATTTTTCTTTAAGCTTATTGGTCGCCGTCTAAGCCCTCAAAGAGAGTCGGTGACATGCAGCCGCCGGAAAGACAGTCGATATCAATGTCTCCGGTGAATATTCTGTCGTCCTTGCCCAAGGCACCGGGAATGATTGAGAAGGTGTTTGAAATACCGTCCTGAGCATCAATGAACGGGAGCTTTGCAACAGATGCAAGAGATGCAACAGCGCCGTGAGTGTCGCGTCTGTGCATGGGGTTTGCACCGGGGGCGAAGGCTTCACCCTTCTTTCTGCCGTCGGGAGTTGCACCGGTGTTCTTGCCGTAAACAACATTCGAGGTGATGGTGAGGATTGATGTGGTGGGAATACTGTCTCTGTATGTGTGATTCTTTCTGATATGCTCCATGAAGCGATGAACAACATTGTAAGCGATTGAGTCAACACGGTCATCATCGTTGCCGTATTTCGGGAAGTCACCCTCAACCTCATAATCAGTTGCGATGCCTGCTTCATTACGGATAACTTTAACCTTAGCATACTTGATTGCCGAAAGTGAGTCGGCAACAACAGAAAGTCCTGCGATACCTGTTGCAAACCAACGGGTAACCTTTTTGTCATGCAGAGCCATCTGGATTTTTTCGTAGCAGTATTTATCGTGCATATAGTGAATGATGTTAAGTGTGTTGACATAAACGCCTGCAAGCCACTTCATCATTTCATCATAACGCTTCATAACCTCGTCATAGTCGAGATATTCGCTTGTGATGGGTCTGTATTCGGGAGCAACCTGCTTGCCTGAAATTTCATCGACACCGCCGTTGATTGCATAAAGCAAGCATTTTGCAAGGTTTGCTCTTGCACCGAAGAACTGCATTTCCTTACCGATTCTCATTGATGAAACGCAGCAAGCAATTGCATAGTCATCGCCGTGAGTGAATCTCATCAAGTCGTCGTTTTCATACTGAATTGATGAGGTTTCGATTGAAATCTTTGCACAGAAACGCTTGAAGTTTTCGGGCAGGTGAGTTGACCAGAGAACAGTGAGGTTCGGCTCGGGAGCTGCACCGAGGTTTTCGAGAGTGTGCAGATAACGGAAGGACATCTTTGTAACAAGAGGTCTGCCGTCGATTGCAACACCACCGATTGATTCGGTTACCCACTGAGGGTCACCTGAGAAAAGAGCGTTGTATTCGGGAGTACGGGCAAATTTGATAAGACGCAGCTTCATGATGAAGTGGTCAACCATTTCCTGAAGCTCTTCTTCCGTATAAACACCGTTTGCAAGGTCTCTTTGTGAATAAATGTCAAGGAAGGTTGATGTTCTGCCAAGGCTCATTGCAGCACCGTTTTGCTCCTTAACAGCTGCAAGATAGCCGAAGTAGAGCCACTGGATTGCCTGCTTTGTGTCCTTAGCGGGTCTTGAAATGTCAAAGCCATAGCTTAATGCCATTTCCTTGAGAGCCTCAAGAGCTCTTATTTGTTCGGCAAGCTCCTCACGGTCTCTGATAACCTGAGAATACATTGCACTTCTTGTTGTTTCCTTTTGCTCCTTCTTGTCGGCAATAAGACGGTCAACACCGTAAAGAGCAACTCTTCTGTAGTCACCGATGATTCTGCCTCTGCCGTAAGCGTCGGGAAGTCCGGTGATAATGTGACTTGAACGGCAAGCTCTCATTTCCGGTGTGTAAGCATCGAAAACACCTGCGTTGTGAGTCTTTCTGTGGGTTGTGAAAAATTCCTTTATACCCGGATCAATTTCATAGCCGTTATCCTTACATGCCTTTTCAGCCATACGGATTCCGCCGTAAGGCATGAGAGCACGCTTAAAGGGCTTGTCTGTCTGGAAGCCGACGATCTTTTCCTTGTCCTTATTGAGATAACCGGGGCCATGTGATGTGATTGTTGAGATGATGTCGGTGTCCATGTCGAGAACGCCGCCTGCTTCTCTTTCCTGTTTTGTTAAATCGAGAACCTGCTCCCAAAGATCTCTTGTGTTTTGAGTTGAACCGCAAAGGAATGATTCATCACCGTAGTAGGGAGTAAAGTTGTGTCTGATGAAACTTCTTACATTGATTTCCTTTGACCATGTGCCTTCTTCAAAGCCATACCATTCTTCGTATTTTAAATTCATTTCGCATTTTCCTCTTTTTCTTGTTTTACAGTTAGTATTATATCATAAAGGATTCCTCGGGTCAACGAAAGTATAACCAAGAATAGCTCGAAAATTAAGGAAATAATGTGCATTTTTTCCATTTTTCAGACAAAAAAACAAGTGACGGAAAAGCAGATAAAATCAAAATTCTCTTTTGAAAAAACGCTTGCAAATTTGAAGCTTTAACTGAAAAAATCAGCCTCAACCGAAAAAGAAGAGACTGATTTTGTTGATTCTGTATAATAACGATGGTTATTTTTGTCCGTAATAAGCATTCGGGCCGTGCTTTCTCATGTAATGCTTGTCGAGAAGGTATTGCTCAATGGGCTTAGCCTGCGCATTAAGCTGCTCGGCATGGTAAGCCATGCTTGCAACCGTTTCCAGAACAACGGCATTGTGAACTGCCTCTTTGGGACTTTTTCCCCAGGCGAACGGGCCGTGCTTATAAACCACAACTCCGGGGACAGCCATGGGGTCAATGTCCTTGAATGCTTCGATGATGACAGTGCCGGTTTCTTTTTCATAGGCACTTTCAACCTCAGCCTCTGTCAGCTGACGGGTGCAGGGGACACCACCGTAAAAATAATCGGCATGAGTTGTGCCGTAGGCGGGAATGCTTCTGCCTGCCTGAGCCCAGGAGGTTGCCCACGGTGAGTGTGTGTGAATAACTCCTCCGATTTCCGGAAATGCCTTGTAAAGCTCAAGGTGAGTGGGTGTGTCCGAGGAGGGATTGAGCTTGCCGTGAACAACATTTCCCTCAAGGTCAACAACAACCATGTCATCAACTGTCATCGTTTCATATTCGACTCCGCTGGGCTTAATCACAACTAAGCCCTTTTCTCTGTCAATACCGCTGACATTTCCCCATGTGAAAGTGACAAGGTTATATTTCGGCAGACTCAGATTTGCCTGAAGAACATCGTGCATCAGTTTTTCAAGCTCAACGGGATTAAGTGCCTGATGCTGCTTTTCTTTTGAGATTTCGCACATTTTCGTTTTATCTCCTTTTTGATTTTTTTAAGGTGAAGGACTGAAAGAATTATTTTGTTTCGATGATAAAGGTCGTAATGCTGTACGGCTTTAAGTCACAATTGAGTACCTTAGCCGAAAGCTCGATATCGGGCAAGGCTGTCCAATGCTCACCGCTTTCAAGGCTTCCGCTTGTGCGTACGCACCGACATGAACCGCAAGGCTCAAACTCATTAAGATCAAAGGCTCTGTGAACGGCTTTGCTTTTGTCGTTGACGGCAACGATGACAAGCGTCTTTTCATTTTTTCCGTAGGCGGCGACTGTTCTTGTGTCAATGGGCAGAATGCACATTTCCGGTCTGATGAATTTGGTGAATTGACCGAAGGAGTAATATTTTTGCGAAAGCAGAATCTCTCTTTTGTCAAAATCACATGTGCTGACTCCCCAAAAGCCGTCATTCATGTCAACCTGCTCTGCGTCGAAGTTTCCGTCGAATGGCTCTTTTCCCGTGTAAGAGCCGATCACCTGCCACATGATCCATGCCTGAGGTGACAGCTTAGTCAGATCCTCAATGATTTTTTTTGCAAACCACAGCCCCGGACCCATTCCGTTTTTGCAATTTTTAACACTGCTGCTCCAATCGGTTTCCGTCATCCAAAGCGGAAGGTCATGCTTTTTCGCATAGCTGCCAAGACGCCTCCATGCTTTTGAATAGGTGTGAACGCTGATTCTGTCAATGACGCTCCAAGCCTGAGGAGAATAGCTCTTGCAGGCAAGAAGCTGCAAGGCACAGTTTGTTTCATCGCTTGCGGTGATTTGAACATGGGAGAGTCCGTGCTGTTTCATTGCCTTGTCTGTTGCAATGAGAACTCTGTTCTGACTTTCACCGCAGTCAAAATGACAGCCCTCCTGCTTGGGCGAGTTTTCTTTCCAATAGTTGGTGTTCGGCTCATTCATGCAGGCAAGACTCTTGACGAGAATGCCCTCCTTCTGTTCGAGATGCTCGCAAACCCTCGCAAGGTAGTCGGCAAACTCGTCAACACATTCCTTTTTCAGATTGTCGCTTACCGCATCACTGCTTCCGCTTGAGCAACCGCTGACTGTCATGAAATAAGGCGGTGAATTTGAAAACGCTTCAACAAAAGCCTCATTTCCTGCTGCCTTAAAGCATTCTCTGAGAACATTGAGCTGATTTTTGTCGGCATCGGGTGTGAAAATTTTTTCACCGTTTCCGGCAATTTTCAGCCAACCGGGGATTTTTGAATCGGTGCGTTTGATGTGGTTGTGTGACGGGTCATCACCTGCACCGATGTTGTAACGCATAATGTTAAGTCCAAGACCGCTTTTTGAATAAAAAAGCTCTGCCGATTTTTTCACAAGCTCACTGTCAAAGCCGAGTCGGTGAGCCCACCAACAAAGACTCGTACCCCATCCTTGAAAAGGACGGGGTTCAAGTGAAGCTTTTTTTAAGATGATTGTTTCCATATTTTTACATCATACCGTAAAAGCCGGTTTCGTCAAGAAGTGTGACATTATGCTCTGTCAAAGCCTTTGCGGCAACATCGTTATCGGCAACACGGAGAATAACATAAGCCTTCTTTGTGTCTCTTGAAATGAAAGCGTACATATATTCAACATCAATTCCGGCATCGGCAAGCACACGCATCGGCACTGAGAAAGCACCGGGAGTGTCATCAATTCCGACGGCAATGACATTTGTGATTGAAACGGTGAGACCTGCTTCCTTGAGTGTGAGTGCAGCCTGCTCCGGCTTGTCAACGATGAGGCGCAGGATACCGAAATCGGTTGTGTCGGCGATTGAAAGGGCACGGATGTCGATTTTTGCTTTTCCGATAATCTCTGTAATCTCGGCAAGTCTGCCTGCCTTGTTTTCAACAAAGATGGAAATTTGCTTAATGATCATGATGTTTTCTTCCTTTCTCGGTTATATTTTGAAATTATAATTTTCTGTTGTCAATGACTCTCTTTGCCTTACCCTCCGAGCGAGGAAGTGAGCCGGGAGCCATTAAGCGAACATTTGCATGAATGTTAAGAGTTGACTGGAGAGCGTTTTCAATCATTTTTTCAGTGTTTTCCATGCCCTTGACGGTGTCGGAGAACATGTTGGGGTTCATTTCAACCTGAACCTCCATGGTGTCAAGAGTGCCTTTACGGTCAACGATGATGAGATAGTTGGGGTTCATGTTAAGTGAAAGAAGAACATGCTCAACCTGTGAGGGGAAAACATTGATTCCGCGGATAATAAGCATATCGTCGCTTCTGCCCTTTGGCTTTGCCATTTTGATGGTGGTTCTTCCGCAGGCACATTTTTCTCTTGTCAAGGCACAGATATCTCTTGTGCGATATCTTATCAAGGGGAGAGCCTCCTTGCCGATGCAGGTGAAAACAAGCTCACCGTATTCGCCGTCGGGGAGAACCTCAAGAGTGTCGGGGTCGATAACCTCGGGATAGAAATAGTCCTCACAGATGTGAAGTCCGTCCTGACATTCACAGTTATATGCAACACCGGGGCCGGCAATTTCCGAAAGGCCGTAAATGTCGTAAGCTTTGATGTCGAGAAGGCGTTCGATTTCCTTTCTCATTTCATCTGTCCAAGGCTCTGCACCGAAAATGCCGGAACGCAGGTTGAGAGTTTTCGGGTCAATGCCCATGTCACGGATTGTCTCACCGATAAACATTGCATAAGACGGTGTGCAGCAGAGAATATCGGACTTGAAATCCTGAAGCATCTGAATTTGTCTTTGTGTGTTACCCGAGGAAGCGGGAAGTGCAGTTGCACCGAGATGCTCAGCACCATAGTGGAGACCGAGACCGCCGGTGAAAAGACCGTAGCCGTAAGAGACATGAATGATATCATCCTTTTTACCACCTGCGGCACAGATTGCTCTTGCGGCACTGTCAGCCCAGGCGTTGATATCGTTCTGGGTGTAGCCGACGACGGTGGGCTTACCTGTTGTGCCTGAGGAAGCGTGTATTCTGACAAGCTCACTCTTGTCAACTGCAAAAAGTCCGAACGGATAATTGTCACGAAGATCCGTTTTTACGGTGAACGGAAGCTTTGTGATGTCATCAATTGAGTGGATATCCTCCGGCTTTAAGCCTATTTCGTCGAATTTTTTCTTGTAGAACGGTACATTTTCATAAGCGTTCTTGACCATTTTTATGAGCTTTGCAGATTGAAGTGCGTGAAGATAATCTCTTGAAGCGCATTCAATTTCCGGTTTGAAAATTGGCATTGTTAACAGTCCTTTCTATATCTATATAAAGCTATTAAGGTGAACGGTAATCATCTTGCGTTGTAACCCAGCTCAAAGGCTTTAAGGTTACATTCGATTGTCTTTTCGGGAACGGTGGATTTGATGGTGTCAATCCAGATTTGCTTGTCGATGCCGAGATAAGGTACGGCAGCACCGAGAAGCACGATGTTTGCGCATTTCGTTGTGCCGGCACAACGGGCGAGTGAAAGAGCGTCGAGTGAAACGAGACGGATATTCTTTTGCTCAATCTTTTTCAAAATGTCCTCGGGATATTCCGCTTTGCCCATGATGACGGGCATTGGGTCGATACGCTGAGTGCTTGAAATGAGAACACCGCCCTTTTTAAGATAAGGAAGCCATCTTGCACTTTCAAGCTGTTCAAAGGAAATGACAATATCAGCCTCGCCCTTTTCGATAACGGGGGAGTAAATTTTATCGCCGTATCTTACATAAGTCACAACGCTTCCGCCTCTTTGACTCATGCCGTGAACCTCGCTGACCTTCACATCAAAGCCCTTTTCCATGAAGCATTTGCCCATAAGCTTTGAAGCAAGGAGAGTACCCTGACCGCCTACGCCGACAATGAGAATATTTTTTGTTTCCATCAGTTTGTACCTCCTTTTTTGATTGCACCGAACTTGCAGGCTTCCGCACAAACTCCGCAGCCGACACATTGAGTGCCGTCGATGATTGCGATGCCCTTTCCGTCAGCCTTAATGCCGTGCGAAAGTGCCGGACAGCCGATGTTAAGACAAGCCTTGCAACCGATACATTTTTCCTCGTCGATAACAACCGGCAGGGAATGCTTGACAGTTTTCAAAAGGGCACAGGGACGGCGTGAAATGATGAGAGACGGCTCTTGCTTTTCAAGCTCCTCTTTCACAGTCTGCTTTGTGCCTTTGACATCAAAGGGATCAACAACACGGACATTTTTGAAGCCGACAGCCTTTGCCAGAGCTTCGAGATCAACGCTTACGGTCGGGTCGCCCTTGATTGTCAGTCCGTTTGCAGGGTTGTTCTGATGACCTGTCATGCCGGTGATGGAGTTGTCAAGGACAATGACTGTTGAAAGTCCCTTGTTATATGCAATGTCGATAAGACCGGTAATTCCGGAATGAATGAAGGTTGAGTCACCGATGACTGCAACGCTCTTTTTTGCCTGAGCCGCACCTCTTGCAGTGTTGAAGCCGTGAAGAGCGCTGACGGATGCACCCATGCAGACACAGCTGTCAATCATTGAAAGGGGAGCTTGTGCTCCGAGAGTATAACAGCCGATGTCACCGCTGACATAAAGACCCAAGCCCTTGAGTGAATAGAACAGACCTCTATGGGGACAGCCGGCACACAAAACGGGAGGTCTTGCGGGAACATCTTCATCAAAGCAGTCAAATTCAGCCTTTTTGTCCGTCAAGGCGTCAAGAACGGTTTTGTGTGAAAATTCTCCGAGGCAGGAGAAAAGCTCCTTGCCCTTAACCTTTAAGCCGAGCTTAATGCAGTGCGTTTGAATGATGTCGTCAAGCTCCTCGATAACAACAAGCTCATCAACACTTGAAGCAAAGTCCTTTATGAGCTTGACGGGCAGGGGATTGACCATGCCGAGCTTGAGATAGCTTGCATTTTCACCCATTGCTTCACGGGCATAAACATAAGCCGAGCCTGCGGCAATGATGCCGAGCTTTTTCGAGTTCATTTCAATTTTGTTGATTCCCAGTTCAACAGCCTCACCGTCGGCAAAATCCGTCATATCCTTGAGTCTCTGCTCAACCTTGACATGAGCTGTTCTTGCCATTGCGGGCATCATGACATTTTTCATGACATTTTTTTCATAGGGCTTGACGGGGATATCTGCTCTGTCGGTGGTTTCAACGATGGAGCGTGCGTGAGAGATTCTTGTTGAAAGTCTCAGAAGCATGGGAGTGTCAAAGCGTTCGGAAAGCTCAAAGGCGAGCTTTGTGAAAAGACAGCACTCCTGAGAATCCGACGGCTCAAGCATGGGTACTTTTGAGGCGATTGCATGATGGCGTGAATCCTGCTCATTTTGTGATGAGTGCATTCCCGGATCATCTGCAACGGCACAGACCATTCCGCCGTTGACTCCGATGTATGATGCGGTGTATAAGGGGTCGGCAGCAACATTAAGACCAACATGCTTCATTGCGCAAAAGCTTCTTGCACCGCCTGTTGCCGCACCGAAGGCGACCTCAAAGGCAACCTTTTCATTCGGCGCCCATTCGCTGTAAATATCGTCGTATTTGCTTGCAAACTCGGTGATTTCCGTGCTGGGAGTTCCGGGGTAAGAGGAGACAACATTGACGCCTGCCTCATAAAGACCTCTGGCTACGGCTTCGTTACCGAGCATAAGGGATTTTTTCATTTTAATATACTCCTTGGTTTTATTTTTGATTTCTCAGGTCAAGGATTCTTTTTGCCTTACCTGTAAAGCGTTCGATTGTTTTCGGCTCAACGAGAGTAACCTTGATTTCGATGCCGAGGATAGCTTTGATTCGGTCATGAATGTTTCTTCTGAGCTTTTCAAGCTCGCCGTAAACCTCAAGAAGTGAAGCGTCAATAAGCTCAACTCTGACCTCAAGAGTATCCGAGAAGCCTTCACGGCGAACAACAAGCTGATAGTGCGGACTGATTGATTCAATGCCGATGAGGGCAGATTCAATCTGTGTCGGGAAGACATTGACACCTCTGATTTTGAGCATATCGTCGCTTCTGCCGATGATTTTTGACATTCTTGCCGTTGTTCTTCCGCATTCGCATTTTTCATAGTTGATGTTGGTGATATCCTTTGTTCTGTATCTTAGCATCGGGATACCGCGCTTTGTCAGGTTTGTCACAACAAGCTCACCTGTGCTTCCCTTGTCAAGCACATCACCTGTTGCCGAGTCGATGATTTCGCAAAGGAAATGGTCCTCGTTAATATGAAGTCCGTTTCTATATACACATTCACCACTCATGCCGGGGCCGTTAAGCTCACTCATGCCGTAGTTATCCGTGCAGAAGAAGCCTTTACCCCAGCTTTCTTCAATTTGCGTTCTCATTTCGGGTGTGCAGCCCTCACTGCCGAGAAGACCGAGCTTGAGTTTATAGCTGTCAAGCGGGAATTCGACTCCTCTTTCCTTGGCGCTTTCCGCAAGATAGAGGCAGTATGACGGGGTGGCGACAATTGTGTCAGTGCCGAAGTCACGCATGAATTTAAGCTGCTTTTCCGTGTTGCCCGATGAGGTGGGAACAACCGTTGCGCCGATTCTTTCAAGTCCGTAATGCAGACCCAATGCGCCGGTGAACATTCCGTAGCCGAAGCAGATCTGAACGATGCTGTTTTCATCTGCACCTGCGGCATAAACAAGGCGTGCAACCTGCTCGCTCCAATTTTCAAGGTCTCCTCTTGTGTAGCCGACAACGGTGGGATTTCCTGTTGTGCCTGAGGAGGCGTGCAGACGGACAATCTCTTTTCTCGGCACTGAGAAAAGTCCGAAGGGATAATTATCTCTCAAGTCCTCCTTAGTGGTGTAGGGGATATACTGAATGTCGGAAAGGCACTTGATTTTGTCTGCCGTGATGCCGTTTTTTTCAAAGCGGTCATGATAAAACTTGACATTTTTGTCGCAATAGTCAACAAGAGCCTTGAGTCTTTCAAGCTGAAGAGCTTCAAGCTCCTTGCGATTCATGCATTCTGCCTGCGGATTCCAAATTTTGCTTTTCATTTTCTTTTCCTTTCTTAATTTGCCGAAAAGGTAACCTTATATTGAATAAAGTTACCTTATATTATACATTTG
>CAZBFI010000035.1:0-14521 GCA_964491165.1 uncultured Faecalibacterium sp. | reverse complement strand
CTACACATTCGGTGCAGTTGATTATACTTATGCTCAGCTTTTTGAAAAAGGCGAAATATATATGAGCTTCACTCTTCCACTTCGTTCGGGCGATTGGCTCACTTGCAGAATACCGTTGTTTTTCATCATTCTCATCAGCGGATTTGTCGGTGGCTTGCTCATTATGGGCTTGAAAGAAATCGAGTACAGATTGCTTTCTAAAAAAGGCTGTTATTATGAGGGTAACGGTGACATGGTTCTTGAAATAAGAGAATTGGGACAAAAGCTCTCAAATCAGCTTGCCGATAAAAAACAAAAAAGCACGGTTTCATGATGCTGTTAAAAACAGTCACAGTGATAGCCGGAATTTAAACTAATGATAAAAATCAGTCTCAAGGTGAAAATGAGACTGATTTTTATTTAAGCTCAGATGCTTATGCTATGCCGATTTTATTTTGCAAAATCTTAAACCGTACCGGTTATTCTGATAACGGCAGAACCGGGATCGACAGTCCACAATCCGCTTGTGGCATCTTGTGTGTAGGTTGCGGCAGGTACTGTTATCTGTCCGTCGAGTGTCGTAAAGACACCTGTTGTTTCATCGTAGGTGTAGTTTGTTCCCTCTGTCCAAGGTGCGCCGTTGTAGGTTACGGTTATTCTTGAAAGAATCGGGTCAAAGGTGTCGGTGACGGTTACACCCGATGAAGCTGCCTGAGAACCTGTGTTTATGACTGTCAGTGTATAAGTCAACTGTCCGTTTTCGGGTACTGAATCGGGAGAAACTCCCTTCGTGATTGAAAGAATGGGCGCAGAAAGTGCAGGAACGGTTGCAGTTGCCGTTATGGGATTAGTCAAGCCGGCGGCGGTAAGTGTTGCCGTGTTTTCTATTGTTGAGCTGTCGGTGGGAGGAGCAAATCCGTTGACGCTCGCTCTGTAAGAGATGATTGCATTTCCACCGGCAGGAACCGTGAAGCCGGAGAAAACGAGCTGATCAGCTGTTGCGCTCACTGTTACCGGTTGAGCTGTTCCGTTAATATATAAGGCGGCTGAATCTGCAATATAGCTCAGAGGATGAAGCTCTCTTGCTCCAAAAGCGTATGAGCCGAGGTTATCCGTGACAGTTACTTCGGTAAAGGGTGCTGTGCCTGAGTTCACGACAGAAAGAATATAGGTAACTGTGTCGCCTGTGCTGTAAGAGGTGTTGAGTGTAGCCTTTGTCAAAGAAAGCACTTCAACAATTTCACCGGTTACGATATTTGAGTTTACCGTGTTATCGTTGTAGGTCAGGGTTGCCTGATTTTGAAAGGTTGCCATAATTTACCTCCTTTTCATCGTTGTGGAGAATTTCTTCTCCCGTTACATTATATGGTAAAATGTTTCATGAGTGAATAAAAAGACCGGCAAATAAATAAGTGGCTGTAAAAAAGCTTTCGCTTTTTTACAGCCACTTAAATTTATTAACTTGAAAATTCGATAAAGCTATCTCAGCCGTCGATTTAGAGCTTATGTCTCGGAGCAGGGTCGGAGAGCTTGACAAAATCAATTTTATCCATTTTTGTTCTGGGAAGTGCATCGAGAATGATTATTTTTCTCGGACAAGCGTAAGCCTCAAGATTTTTCTTGCAAAATGCCATAAGCTTTTCTTTAAGCTCATCTTCGCTTAAAGCATTGTTGGCAGGAGCGACAACGAGCTTGACATAAGGCTTTTGATTTTCGTCATATCCCTGACAGGCACAGGCTTCACTTATGTAATCAAGCTCAAGAATTTTTTCTTCAATAGTTGCAGGGTAAATATTATAGCCTGCGATGATGATTATTCTCTTGATTCGGCTGGTGAAAACAAGGTGTCCGTCATTGTCGAGGAAGCCGACATCACCTGTGCGTATCCATTTGTTTCCGTCCTTGTCGGTGTAAATTCCGGTGTCCTGAATAACATCGTCGGGAAGGTATCCGTTCATCATGGTTTCACCGGTGACAACGATTTCACCGATTTGACCTGCATTGAGCTTATTGCAGTCATCGTCCCAAATTTCAACATGAGTGCCGTAAACAGGTCTGCCGACGGTTGTGCTTTTCATGTCGGCAATGCCTGAGTTTGAGGTGCAAACAGCACACATTTCCGTCAGACCGTAGCCTCTGCCGAGGACACCCTTTGAGCCGAGAGAAGCGATTTTTGTGTTGAAGTAGTCAACAAATTCGTTGCTCAGATAGTCACCACCGGCTGAAATAACAAGAAGATTTTTAACTCCGTCATTTTCAAAATTATCCGCCTCAATCATTTTTTGGAACATTTTGGGAACACCGAGAATTTCAAGCACACAGTATTTTGAGATGAGATTGTTTGCTTGAACGGGGTCGAATTTTGAAATCATGATGGGTCTGTAAGCGTTACAGATTGCATAATGAATGGCAACACCGAGTCCGTAAGCATGGAAGCAGGGGAGAACGCAAAGGGAATAAGAGTTTGTGTAATCGTGAAGCGGATCAAGGGAATACATGCTGTAAGCAAGGAAGTTAAAGGAATAGTTTGAGTGAATGATTGTTTTGCTCTTTCCTGTTGTGCCGCCTCCGTGAAGATAAATCGCATCGGCTTTGCCGGGTCTTTCAACTGTTTCTGCTTTCGGCAGGTCATAGGTAAGAATATCGCTGTATCTTACGGTATTGTCACTTTCGGGTACGCAGGCGTTTTTCATTTCATTTGCCTTAGCGTATTCATAAGCCGTTGAGTCGCAAAAATCCGAGGTTGAACAAACGATTGTCAGATTTTCCTTAACAGCATCGGCATGAGCAGCAGCAAAAAGGTCGAGAATGAAAAGTCCCTTACTCTTTGTGTGTTTGATAATTTCCTTGAACTGTGCGGCAGGTGTGAGAGGATGAACGAAATTAACAACAGCTCCGATTTTCGTCACTGCGTAAAAAGCTACCGCAGCGTGTCCGCAGGTCGGAAGAAAGGCAGTGAAAACATCACCCTTTTTGACACCCTTTGAAACGAGAAAGGCTGCAACTTTTTCGATGTCGCTTATAAATCTGTCCATTTTTGTTTCGCTTTCAACAGGGCCGACAGGTGTGACGAATGCTGTATAATTTGCACCGATGTCCTTTGAAATGCGTTTATAGCAAGAAAGAAGATAGTTATAACAACTTTCATCTTCGGGTTTTGTGAGATAATTGTTTGCCGGAATTCTGAAATCGTACATTTATTTTGCTCCTTTGTTTTAATCGCTTAATAATTGCTAAGTGGGATTATACAACTCGGTAAATTTAAAATCAATGTATAAATTTGTGTTTGATGACTGAATTGTTACAGATTGTAAATTCGTGTAACTTTTATTAACAAAATTAACGATTTATTAACAAGTTTGCAATATAAAATAATGACCAAAAAACAGCAATTATTTTTGGTTATGTATAAAAAAGTAAATTATTGAAATTTCTTATCATTTAAGTTATTATTTAATATGTAAATCCAAACACCTCGTTTTGTATGAACGGCATTAAGACACGAAAGAGAGCATTATATGAAAAAGGTTTTTTCAAATATCCCCGATGACATCTTTTTATCCGAGGTGAATATTGCGGGAACACATGACAGCTGTACTGCTTTTTGCTCAATGGAGAATATGGCACGCTGTCAAAGCCTCACCGTACAGCAACAGCTCGATATAGGCGTCAGGCTTTTTGATATAAGGCTTGCAAACAAACACGGCAAATTTTTTCTTGTTCATGACATGGCTGACTGCTATGCCGATAAGGAAAGAAAAAGCCTTCTTCTTTTTGACACTGTGCTTGAATGCTTCAAGAAATTCCTTGAAGAAAATCCCAATGAAGCTCTTGTTGTGAGCATCAAGCAGGATAGGGGAATAAGGCTCAAGTCGTTTTTTAAAAGCTTTTATGAAAAATATATCAGAGGCGATGAAAAGCACTGGTTTTTGAAAAATGAAAATCCTCGACTTTCCGATTGCCGTGGAAAGCTTGTGCTGATGCGTAGGTGCAAGGTTACGGCTGAATTTGAAAAAGAAAACGATGTCGGACTCGATTTTTCCTTTTGGCCCGATCAAAAAGGCAAAAGAAAAACAGAGCATAAAAGCTTTGCCGTTGCTTATTCCGATTCCACCGATAAAGAGCCGTCACTGAAGGCTTTTGTTCAGGATAGGTATTCGCTTGAGCCTAAGGTGAAGTGGAATGAGTGCATTGAGCCGTTTTTTGAAAAATGCTCACCCGATGCTGCAAATATCTGCGTTAACTTTTTTTCAACGGCTTTTCGTTATAACGGAAAAACTCTTAAAGAAACGGCAGATGAGGTCAACGGATATTTCATGAACAGACACTTTAAAAACGGTGAGCTTAACGGCTGGATTCTTTTTGACTTTCCGACCGAAAGGCTCGTTGATAAGGTGGTTAATTCAAATTGTGTGACAGATAAGGAGAAAAAAGAATGAAGCTTGCTGTTTTAGGCGGAGGAGGAGTGCGTTCCCCCTTCCTTGCAAAATCTCTCGCATTAGGTGCAGAGGAGACTGGCATAACGGAAGTTGTGTTCATGGATATTGATAAAGAAAAGCTTGATATTTACGGAAAAATTGCAAAACGGATAGCTTATATGATTTCTCCGAAGCTTTCATTTTCCTTGACAACAGATGCCGATGTTGCCTTAAAGGATGCGGATTATATTATAACAACAATAAGAGCTATGGGTGATCAAGGCAGAGTTTTTGATGAAAGAGCGGCACTTGATCTGGGCATTCTCGGTCAGGAAACAACCGGTGCAGGCGGCTTTGCCATGGCACTGAGAAGTATTTATACCTTAAAGGGCTACTGCGAAAAAGCAAGGTTTCTTTCAAAGCCCGATGCCCCGATATTTAATTTTACCAATCCAAGCGGACTTGTGACTCAGGCATTACGCACTATGGGTTACAGTAATACTTACGGCGTTTGTGATGCACCGAGTGGATTTCTCCGTCAGCTCAGGGAAATGACGGGCGAAAGGGAGCTTAATTTTGAATGCTTCGGACTCAACCATCTTTCATGGTTTTTCGACTTCAAGGTTGGTGAAAGAGATGTTACAAGTGAGATATTGAATCATCCGAGGCTTTATGAGAAAACGGAAATGAGACTGTTTTCAAAGGAGCTTGTTGAGCTTTCCGATAACCTTTTGCCCAATGAGTACCTTTATTTTTATCATTACCGTGACCGTGCCGTTGCTTCTGTGCTTTCCGGAAGCAAGACGAGGGGAGAAACCATTCTCGAAATCAACAGTCACATGCTTTCGCAAATGAAAAGCATTGACATTGACAATGATTTTGAAAAAGCGTTTCATTGCTTTATGGAGCATTATGCGATGAGGGAAAACAGCTATTTTTCGATTGAAAGCGGTATAACGAGAGATGAAAAATTCCCTGTTCCCACAGTCGAGGAATATATCAGTCAGCCGGATAACGGCGGTTACGCTGCCGTTGCACTTGAATTTATCAAGGCGAAGAATACAGGTGTTCCCGTTCAGATGGTGCTTTCCGTTCCAAATGAGTCTGCTGTTGATTTCCTTGCTGCGAATGATGTTTGTGAAATTACCTGCACTGTCGATAAGGACGGAGTGCATCCACATAAGGTGAAGAATATGCCACAGATGCAGAAAAACCTTATTTGTGCAGTCAAGCATTATGAAAATCTCACTGTTGAGGCAATCATGGAAAAGAGCAAGAAAAAGGCTGTCAAGGCCTTGACCGTTCATCCGTTGATTTGTTCTTATCCGATTGCAAAAAAACTTGTTGATGTTTACAGTGAGAAATATAAAGAATATATCGGTGAGTGGCATGAGTAAGTGTTTAATAAAGCAAGAGGAAATTACCTTTTTACAAACCGAAGAAAAAACCACAAAGTCAATTTCTTTTCAAGTCCCCTTAAACACAAAAAAGCTTTTTATAACCTTTTCTTACTGTCCGAAAATCCTTGAGGATGAAGAGAAAGCCTTTAAGCTTATAAGAGAAAATCTTGTCCGTGATGCCGGAGACGATGCCGATGAGTACAAGGATTACAGTGAATTTATGCCGCTTAAAAATCTTGTCACGCTTTCACTCAAATCCCCCACAGCCTTCAGAGGTGCGGCTCATCGTCAAGCGGAAAATCAGTTTCATGAAATCGGCTGTGATTTTGCATCGTACGGCTTTTTGAAAGGGGAAATTGAAAACGGAAGATGGCAGCTTTTTCTTCACGCTCATGCTGTTGTGACGGAAAAATGTGAGTGTAAAATTAAGGTTGAAGCGGAGGAAGAAGCATGAAAAAATGGTTTGCGTGTGAGCTTCACTGTCATACTCTTCATTCCGACGGAGCTTTCACTGTCAAGGGTCTTATTGAATGTGCTGAAAAGAGGCTTTTAAGCGGTATTTGTCTTACCGACCATAACACTGTTTCGGGCTGGGATGAGCTTGACGGAAAAAGTGAGCTTGCCGTCTTAAAGGGAATAGAATACACCACTTTTTACGGACACTTGCTTTCTCTTTCTGCAAAGAGTGTTATTGACTGCTTTGAAATTACGGATATTGATACTGCCGTCGAGGAAATTCGCAAAAGCTGTGGAATTGTCGGAATTGCACATCCGTTTCAGCTCGGCACTCCCATTTGTACAGGAGGACATTGGGATTACGAGGTGAAAAAATGGGAAAATATAAGCTATATCGAGATTTTTTCCGAGGGCTGTCCTTATCTTAACACGGCTAATGCAAAGGCGAGAAAGCTCTGGCACGGTTTACTTGACCGTGGTTATAAAATTGCGGCGACGATGGGCAGAGATTGGCATTCTGAAAAGGGAAATGTGAACTTAGCAGGCTGTACATATCTTTGTTGTGACGTTGAAAAAATAACAGCCGAAAAAATGAAGTCTGCAATTTCTCAGGGAAGAACAGTTGTCACGGCAGGGCCGCTTCTGTCGTTTGAAACAGATGACGGCTTTAGTGTCGGAGATGAATTTGTTCACGCAAGAAAAAAGCTGAATGTTGTCATTGATACCGAAAGGCAAAAAAAGGTTGCAGGGTCTCAGCATTTTAATTTCAAACAACTGCGTCTGGTTTCAAACGGCGGTGTTACGGTGATGAGTGTTCCTGCAACGCAGAGAGCTTTCAGCTTTGAATTTGAAAAAGATCATTGGTATTCTCTTGAGCTTTGGGGAGACATTGATGAAAAGGAGAATACTCTCATTGCTTTTACGAGTGCAATAAGAGTAATATAAGGAGGAAAACATGACAGAAACAAAACAAAAACGCTATGTAGGTGTCAAAGAAACGCTGATTTACGGCATAGCTAACGGTGGCCAATGCATTGGCTACAACATGGTAAGAGCACAGCTGACATTTTTTCTTGTTACGGTTTTCGGTGTGCCTTCCGAGATTGTGACGCTGATGATTCTTGTCATGGGCTTTTGGGATGCTTTCAATGATCCGCTTATGGGGTCAATCGTTGACAAGACAAGGACACGATACGGAAAGCTCCGTCCTTATTTGATTTTCACACCGATTCCACTCGGAGTGATGACAGCGCTCTTTTTCGGTGGTCCTGTTTTTCTTGCAGATGCAACAACGCTTGCCAAAACGATTTATATGTGTGTGACTTATTTCGTTTGGGAGTTTTTCTATACAATAGGTGATATTCCGTTTTGGGGACTTTCCGCTGCAATTTCTCCGAATCCCGAGGATCGCTCAAGAGTAATTAAGTCAGCCCGTCTTATTTCGGGAATTATAGGAGGTATACCGGGGATCATTATCACGCTTTGTGTTGACCTTTCAAGAAACGGAAAAATACCGCTTTCACTTTCACAGGTGTTTTTCATCCTCGGCATTTTTGCCGGTACAGTCGGAATGCTTCTGTTCTCACTTTCGGGTATATGCACAAAGGAAAGAGTTGTTCAATCGAATGATGAACCGAGACTGCTTGACTGCTTCAGATATCTTTTCAAAAACAAACCGCTTTTCCTGATGACACTTTCGAGCATTATCGGTACTGTTGAGGGAATCGGCAGCACATTCACCACTTACTTTTACACCTTGTCACTCGGAATCAACAGCCTTTCACTTCTTGCAGGCATACCGGGAACTGTTGTCGGCTGGCTGACTTATCCTCTTATGACAATGCTTGAAAAGCGTTGGACTTCAAAGCAGATAGTTGTCAGAGTGACATTTATTCATGCGTTTGTGACTGTTTGTGTTTTCTTTGCAGGCTGCAGAAGCTATACTAATCCTGCTGTTATTGTGCCTTTGCTTGTTATTCAGGGAATTTCCGGCTCAATCAATTCCTCGATTAAGTCTGTTATTCCCACAAAGATGATTTCGGAAACAGTTGATTACATGGAGTGGAAAACGGGCAAGAGAAATGAGGGCATGTCATTTTCCGTGCTTACCTTTGTCGGAAAGCTTACCGGTTCACTTTCAACTGCAATCGCAACGGCAATCATTCCCTTTATCGGTCTTGCCGAGGTTGGACAGGACATGGTGCTTGCCGAAAACAGCGGTGTAAATACACTTTTGTGGCTTTGGGGACTCGTTACATGTATTCCCACGGTTCTCGGTCTCTTCTCGCTTATTCCGTTCAAATTCTATGATCTTGAGGGAGAAAAGCTTGAAAAGATTCAACGGGAAATCCATCAAAGGCAGGAAGCAATCATAAAGGAGGCAGAGTGATGGAAAACAGATGTCCCAAATGTCAAAAAAAGCTGAGCATTTTTTACATTAAACAAAACTGTCCCGAATGTGGCTGTGACCTTCTTAACTATAACAGAGATGAAAAGCTCCGACAGGATGCCGAAAAAGCCGAAAAGGAGTTTGCAAAGCTTGACGCGTTTCTTGCAAAATTCAAGCGTAAAAAATAAGAATGAGCCGGAATAAAGCATTCGCTTTGTTCCGGCTCACCTGTTTATTTGTAAGTATTATTAAGGGATTCTCCGAACTTATTACGCCGAAGAATCCCTTGAATTTAATAATCGTATCTGTCGTCGGGACGGTGATAACGGTCATCATAATAGTCATCATCGTCATAGTCATAGTCATAGTCATAGTAGTCGTCGTAATCGTCATCCTGCTCAGCTTGAACGAGCGTGGTGGTTGTGCTTTCATCATACTTTTTGTAAATGAAATCCTTCAAAACCTGACTGTTTTGTTCAATGTTAAGCGTGATAACGGAAGCACCGTCAATGTCATCATAAGACCAAGTGTCATCGGCGGGAATCTGCTGCTGAACGATATCATAATGCACAAACCTTAATGCCGCACCGACACCGAGGTTTAAAAGCTCATTTTGAGTGATGTCGGTTGAAATGTTCGGAACAATTTGCTTGACGATGTCAATAAGCTCAAGAATGTTAGTTGAAGCAGCTTGCTTGACAAGTGACTTGACAACCTTTCTTTGACGCTGTGTTCTGTGAAAATCATCGTCGAGCATTCTCATTCGACAGTACCAAAGAGCCTTGTAGCCGTTGAGTGTGTTCGTGCCTTCCTTGACATCGGTAAAGCCGAGTGTGTTTGTCATGTAATACACCTCGTCCTCCGTCACACCGTCAACCGTGATTCCGCCCATCAGGTCAATAAGCTGAGTGAAAAGCTCAAAGTTAATGATTACATAGTGATCTATCTTAACTCCGAAGTTATATTCAATAGTGTCCATTGTAAGCTGTGGGCCGCCATAGCTGAAGGAGGCGTTGAGCTTGTCCTCATAATCGGCAGACGGAATATATACATAGCTGTCACGCAAGAAAGAGGTGAGCTTGATTTGCTTGTTGAGCTTGTCAATGGAAAAAAGAATCATTGAGTCGGAACGCTGACCCTCTGTGCCGTCATAATCTCTCGCATCACTTCCGATGATGAGAATGTTTGTGACAGAGGAACTGCTCATAAGCTGACTTTCCGGAATATATGCATTGTCAACGATGTCGGTGTCATAGTCGATTTCACCGAGAACCGAATATCCGTAGCCGAAAAGTCCCAGAATGCCGGCAACTACCAAAAGCATTAAAACAGCAAAGATTTTTCCACCGATTTTCTTTTTCTTCTTTCTCGGAGCAACGGGCGGCTTCTTAGGCTGTCTCGACACCGGATTGGCAGGGCGTGGTATCCTTTGCTCATTGTTATAATTATATGTCGGGGTGGGCTGTGTGTTGATTCTTTGTGTGGGTCTCGTCGGCGGAGGTGATGGAATATCTGCCCTTCGTCTTCCTTGCGGAGTGCGAGCCTGAGTGTAAGGTGTATTTAACTTTTGGTCGGGAATTTTAACTGTAAAATCCCTGCTTTTTTGAGCTGAAGCTCTATCGGAATAAATATAATCGTCTGATTCCGAAAAGTCGCTTTCGAGAAAACGATCATCAACAGGTGTCTGTCTTTCGTTGCCGTTACGGCGACCTTTTTTGTCGGTAAAATATATATCGTCCATATCGTCCTCCGTAGTGTTTGTCTTTTATTCCTTAAATTATATCATAAATTGTCTTTTTTAACAAGACTTTTATTTTTTTAGCATTAAATTCCTGAAAAATAGTTTAAATATGCCGTGTTTTTGCATAAATGCTTTGACATTTGCGAAGCTTTATTGTAAAATAGCTAATATGAGTAGGCTGGGCAGTTGCGGGTTTCAGAAATGAAACATGAGGAAAGTCCGAGCTTCACACAGCAGGGTAACGGTTAACGACCGCCGAGGGCGACCTTAGGGAAAGTGCAACAGAAATAAACCGCCGTTTTTTTACGGTAAGGATGGAAAGGCGAGGTAAGAGCTCACCGGCATACAGGAGACTGTATGGCCATGTAAACCCTACCCGAAGCAACACCGACAGGATATGATACACCAGCTGGGTGCAAACCGAAGGGTGGCTTGAGCTGCGGAGCAATTCGCAGCCTAGATAGATAATTGCCTTAAAAGACAGAACTCGGCTTACAGGCCTACTCATTTCTGTTTAAAGAAATAACAAGTGCCTTTTTTAAGGCACTTGTTTTAAAATTGAATATTTGTTATCTTTAAGCAAGAAAACCTTATGAGGCTTGGAAAGCTTTCTGCATTTTCTTATGACATATTCCGAGCCGTGACTCTTGCCGTTCCAGAAAATGTATACGATGTCGGACTGATTTATTATTATATCATTTCTTTTTAAAGGAGCGAGCTTGCCGTAAAGGTCATATTCCGGCAGAATTTCCAAAATGGGAATTTTGTGATTGAGTGCATAATTTCTTGCACTTTTGTCAATACCTTCTGCACCACCGGAAACTATTTTATCAATGTTTTTCGGCATAAGCTCATCGGGCAGAGGAAGCTCAATGTCTCTTGAACCGGCAATTCCGAGAATCATAATGCTACCCCTTTCTTTTTTACATCGGGGTATACTATAACACATAAAGCATAAAAAAACAATAGCGATAGCTTTAATTTGAAATATTTTTCAGAAAAAGAATCATTTTTAGGAGAATGTGTATGTTTGAAGTCGAGCAGCTTGTTGGAAACACTGAGTATTTTGAAGCTTATACGAATGTTGGAGTTTATTTGCAGGATGAAAAGCACGCAATCCTGATTGACTCATGTGACCATAAAAGAATGGTTCGTTCACTCGACAGAATACTTACCGAAAAGGGACTTTCGGTTAAAACTATCATCAATACACATTGTCATGTTGACCACATTTGCGGAAACAAATTTTTTCAGGACAAATACGGATGCAATATTTTAAGCACTAAGCTTGAACAGGGCTTTATCTTCAAGCCCGATATGGAGCCGGATTTTTACAATGTTGCTTTGAGCGTTGACAAGGAGCATAACCCGTTTTACGGAATCGATGGCACGGAAAGTGAGATAATCACCGAAAATAATATTCCGCAGGGCTTTGAAATTATTTCTCTTGCAGGGCATAGCTTTGAAATGATTGGCGTTCGCACACCCGACGATGTTGTTTTTCTTGCCGATGCAGTGCTTTCAAAAAACACTTGGGATAATTATAAGCTTCCGTTTTTTTATAATGTCAACAGGTCTATTGATACGCTTGAGATGATAAAGGACTTAAAGGCGAGGCTGTTTGTCCCGTCTCATAATTCTCCGCTTGAAGACATAAGGGAGCTTGCACAGTATAATATAGAAAAGCTTAAAGAAAAAAAGAGAATGATTTACGAGCTTTGTCCGTCACACAGCTTTGAGGAAATTTTCACCCTCATGGCAGAGGATCAGGAGCTTGAAATCAAGAGTGCAAAATATTGTATGTACGCTGTTATGGTGAGGAATTTTTTGCAGTCGCTTATTGAAGACGGCAAGATTTACAGCGAATACGAAAACGGAAAAATGGTTTATCACACCAAAAATTGATTCAGAATTTAACTTTAATACTTATATATGAATGGCAACTTTTTCGGGAATGTGAAATTTTTTGAAAAAAGTTGCCTTTTTCTATTGACTTTTTTTAGCAAATAGAGTATATTTGTGACAGTGGTTAGCACTCATGAGTAAAGAGTGCTAAAACATAGCAAACAAGCTCGGGAGGTGTAAATGTGGAGCTCGGAAAAAGAAAAGAGATGATTTTGGCTGCCATCGTTGAGCAGTATATCAAATCCGGTGAGCCTATCGGTTCAAAATTTCTCATGGAGGCTTTGCCGATTTCCGTTTCATCTGCAACAATCAGAAATGAGATGAGCGAGCTTCATGAGATGGGGTTGCTTGAACAACCGCACACCTCAGCCGGAAGAATACCGTCTCAGGCAGGCTACCGATATTATATTGATAACCTGATGAATACCAATGAGCTTTCCCAAAACGAAAGAGAGCTTATTAAAAATGAGCTTGAACGGTCAACGGGAAGCCCCGATAAGCTTCTTGAAAAAGCAGGAGAAATGCTTGCAAAGCTTACAGGCTGTGCCGCAGTTGCAACAACTCCGACCGATGAGGGCGCTGTTATCAAGCACATTGAAATCATGCCTGTCGGAACAAGGGTTGCGATGATTGTCATGATGACTTCATCGGGTATCATTAAAAACGGCATCTGTAAGGTTGAAACCGAAATCACCAAGGATATGGTCAAATGCTTTTATGACATTGTCAATGAATGCTTCATTGGAAGACCCGTGAGCGATGTCGGAACGGTTATGATACAAACGCTTGTTGCATCCTTGGGTTCAAATGCTCTTGCAATGTCACCGCTTTTCGTGATTCTTGCCGATATAGCAAATCAAGCGTTACAGGCTGAAATCAGGCTTGAGGGCGAGCAGAATTTGCTTCATCATCGGGAGTTCGGCAACAACGCTTATGAGATGATGCAGTTTTTTGACGATAAGGATAAGCTTGAAAGGGCTATTTCAAATTCAAAAAATCCGCTTGAGGTCATCATCGGTAAGGAAAATATGTACCGACAGCTTGAAAATTCGAGCATGATAATTTCACGCTATTCAATCAAAGGTCATGACGGCGGAGTGATTGGCATCATCGGACCGACGAGAATAAATTATGCAAAGCTTATTCCAAGTATAGAATATCTCACGGATCTCGTAAGTAAACTGCTTACGGATACATTTGAGGATTGATAATAACAAGCACTTCATAAGGAGGATGAATAATGGCAAAAACAAAAAAAGAAGACCCCGTTAAGCAAGAAGATATCGCTGAAAGCGAAAACACGGATCAAGAGGTTGACACTGCCGGAAATCAACAGGAAAATCAAGCCGAAAATGAAGATAAGGCTGCACAGCTTGAAAAAGAGCTTCAAGCTTCAAAGGAGGCTCATATCAGGACTCTTGCGGAATATGACAATTACAGAAAACGCTCCGTTAAGGAAAAAGAGGGCATATATGCCGATGCAAAGGCAATGTGCATGAAAGAGCTTCTCAGCGTTGTCGATAACTTTGAAAGAGCCCTTGAAATCAAGGAGTCCGATTTTGAAAGCTATAAAAAGGGTGTTGAGATTATTTACACAAATCTTATGGACACCTTCAAAAAGCTCGGAGTTGAAGCTTTCGGTGAAGTCGGTGAGGAATTTGATCCAAATTTCCACAACGGTGTCATGCATGTTGACGATCCGGAAAAGGCAGATAATGTCATTGATGAGGTTTTCAGCAAGGGCTATAAGCTCGGAGATAAGGTTCTTAGACCTGCAATGGTCAAGGTCGCAAACTGATTTTAAAAAATCACCGCCTCGGCGGTTAAAAATAAAGATAATAATAACATTGAATTTAATTGGAGGTAATACATTATGGCAAAGATTATCGGTATTGACTTAGGTACAACAAACTCATGCGTAGCAGTTATCGAGGGTGGCGAGCCCGTTGTTATTGCTAATGCGGAAGGTGCAAGAACAACACCGTCTGTTGTTGCTTTTTCAAAGACAGGCGAAAGAATGGTAGGTCAGGTTGCAAAGCGTCAGGCTGTTACAAATCCCGACAGAACAATCTCTTCAATCAAGCGTCAGATGGGTTCAAACTATCATGTTTCCATTGACGGCAAGAATTATACACCGCAGGAAATTTCCGCAATGATTCTTCAAAAGCTTAAATCCGATGCAGAGGCTTATCTCGGTGACAAGGTTACGGAAGCTGTTATTACAGTTCCCGCT
>CAZBFI010000034.1:0-14615 GCA_964491165.1 uncultured Faecalibacterium sp. | reverse complement strand
ATTCACCGTTGAAGTTGTCACGAAGACCCTGTACGATTTCCTCGGGAACATTTTCCTGCTTGCCAACACCGACAACATGCTCTGCTGCCCATGATTTTTCGGTGTTCTCTCTTTCTTTCATCTTTGCCTTGCAGATGGGGCAAGTTTCAATTGCTTCGTCGCTTTCGTAACCGCATACCGGACAATAATACTTTTTCATGATTTTTTCCTCCAATTAGATAATTTTTTTAATTTCTTTTTTTGCAATCGGGGCAGATGCCGTAAAACATCAGTGAATGTGATGTTACAGTGCCTTCAAAATCGCACGGCAGAGCATTAAGATTAACCTCACGCTTGATTTCAACATCAATAACCTTTTTACAGTTAATGCAGGTGAAATGGTAATGACTGTGAGTGTGTCCGTCATATCTGTCGCTTTCACCGGTAGGTATTTTCAAAATCAAGCCCTCATTTTCAAGAAGCTTGAGGTTTCTGTATACCGTGGCTAAGCTTATTGACGGGATAACCTCCTTGACCGAAAGGAATATATCCTCAGCAGTCGGATGATCGTACCGTGACTGTAAATTCGTCAGCACTGCATCCCTTTGCTTGCTGGATTTGAGTGTTGACATTGTTTTGCTCCAATCGTTTAATTTCAATAACGATAATCATTATCATTATTGTGGCTTTATTATAACCGATACCCTCGCTGTTGTCAAGTGCTTTTTCAAAAAAATATTTTTTTATTTTTAACAGTATCTTATTTTTATAATAAGCATCAGGGGCTTATCCGATGCTTAAACACTTAAAGCTTAATGCATAACTCTTTATTTGTCGGTTTAATTATAAATTTTTCATCAAAATTGTAGCATTTTTTTGTCTTTTGTATTATTATAGTAAAATGAAAGGATGTGATTAACTTGAAAAATTTCAGAAATATTATTTACGGTATTATTCTCATCGGATTGGGTATAATTTTCGGCTTAAACGCACTCGGATATACCCAGATTGATATTTTCTTTGACGGTTGGTGGACTCTGTTCATCATAATACCCTGCTTCATCGAGCTTATAAAAGGAAACAATATCGGCGGAAATATCGGCGGTGTCGGTATCGGTGTGCTTTTGCTTCTCATCTGTCAGGATGTTATTGAAGCGGCAACCGTTTGGAAGCTTATAATCCCCATCGTCCTTGTGCTTCTCGGTATAAGACTCATTTTTAAGGATGCATTCGGTGGAAAAACTGCTCAGCGTATCAAAGAATTAAACTATGATGATCAACCTCGTGAGAATTGCTATGCCTCTTTTTCTTCACAAAAAATCAATTTCAACAACAAGCCGTTCACCGGTGCAGATCTCACCTCGGCATTCGGTTCAATCGCCTGCGATTTAACATTCGCTCAAATTACTGACGATTGCGTGATAAATGCCAGTGTAACCTTCGGTACAATAGATGTGCTTCTGCCTCAAAGTGGCATCAATCTTGTTGTAAAATCCACCTCGATTTTCGGTGGTGTCAGTCAAAAGAGAGGCTTTGCACAAAATCCCTCGTTCCCCACGGTTTATGTTAACGCCACATGTCTTTTCGGAGGAGTTGATCTGAAATGAGAAATAATCCAATGACCGCAAAAAAATTCGCAGATCTTCTTGCAATATTTTTAATCGTTCTTATGCTTTTCGGCTTATTCGGTATCACAGGAATTTTTTCCTCGATTACCTCACTGGGAGATCTTTCACCTGAGGTTACTGTTTTTTCCGATGGCGAATATTCAAAGCTCGACATTGATGTCGCTTCATCGGATATAACTATTTTATCCGGTGAAAAGTTAAGCATCGAATGTAACAAATCGTGCTTCAGAATCAAAAGGAAAGGCGATAAAATCAGCATTGAAGAAAAAGGCGGAATTTACAGCTTAAACAGAAACCGAAAAATTGAAATCACCGTCCCCGAAGATTTCCTCTTTGAAAGAGTTGAAATTGATTCGGGTGCATCGGATATCAATGGCGACAGCATAAAAGCCAAACAGCTTGAGCTTGATATCGGTGCCGGAAGTGTTAAGTTTGAAAACCTTTTAGTAAATGACAAAACGGAAATAGATTGCGCTGCCGGTGAATTTTCTCTTAAAAGCGGCTCACTCGCAAATCTCGACTTTTCTCTCGGTATAGGAAATGCTAAACTTACCTCGGCAATAACATCTGACAGCTCGATTGAAAGCGGTGTCGGAGAGCTTGAATTAAGCCTCAAGGGTGACAAAGCCGACTACACTCTCGGCGTTGAAACCGGCATCGGAGTTTTCACCGTTGATTCCCAAAGAGTCAGAGGTGAATCGACAATCGGCAACGGAGAGACAAAAATCGACATAAAGGGCGGAGTCGGAAATGTCACCGTTAATTTTGTCAAATGAGACGGCCTTAGTCCACAACAAAAAATCATAAAAGGAGTTTTTTAAAATGTTAAAATCAGTTAAGCTCAAAAGAATTTGTTCACTTTGCATTTGCATTCTGCTCATTGCAGCCGTTGCACTTTTCACAACAGCCTGCTCAAACAACAATGTCACCTCCGGAAACATCTCAAGCGGTAATGCCTCAAACGGAAATGTTTCAGACGGAGATTCAATCAATCAAAGCATCAGCACCTACGGAATCGGAGAAAACAGCTTCACCTTCTGCGTAAGCGACACCGAGGGTAAAGAACAGTATTTCAACATAAGCACCGATAAAACCACTGTTGGTGAAGCTCTCAGCGAGCTTGGTTTCATCGAAGGCGAAGAAGGCCCTTACGGAATATATGTTAAAACCGTCAACGGCACAACTCTTGATTATGAAACCGACGGAATGTACTGGGCTTTTTACATCAACACGGAAATGTCCGCAACAGGCGCAGATATGACCGATATCGTAAACGGCGAGGTATATCGCTTTGTTGCAACAAAAGGTTAAAAATCAGCCGTTTTAAGAATAAGATAAAGGGTTTCTTTCGGATGTCAAGTCCAAAGAAACCCTTTTTTGTTAATTACAGCATTAAAGCATTTCTGCTTTTCCTATAAGCCGACGGAGTGATTCATACTCTGTCATATTAAAAGCCTCAAAAATACTCCGGCAAATATTCAGCCACAAATTTTTTTGCCTCATCAAAGCATTTCCCGCCCTTTTTAAACATTGTTACGATTGTCCACGCGTGGTTACCGATAATGCCGTCGCCTTTAAACTGCTTATACGGTATGCCGAACTGTTCAAGCTCTTTCATAAAATCAAAGGATTCATATCTGAGCCAATCCCTTGTTGTCCAGCAAACAAACACTGGTGGAAAATTTTCACTGACATGGGGTGATGCCAATTTTCCGTTTTCGGTTTGCAACCACCGTACAGCTTCCTTACGGCTTTTTCCGACAAAAGTACTTACCATCATTTTGATATCTGTAAACCGTGATTGAAGCTTATCGCCGTTCATCAGTCTCTCAAGGTCAAAGCAGCCGGAATGTGTTATCATTGCTTTGACGGAAAATTCATCACGGTGACGAAACTCAATTCCAAGTTTATCGAGTAAGGAGCTGTCCGATGCCACAGCGGCAATGTAAGAGATAAAATAGCCGCCTGCACTTTCGCCTGCAAGGACAATGTTATCAGTATCAATGCAATATTTTTCCGCATTGTCAAACAAAAAATCAATGGCATTGAAAATCTCTTTGAGCTGATAGGGATATTCTTTTTGAGGTGCTGTTGTATAGCTGAGCGACGCTGTTAAAAAGCCGAGCCTTGCCCAAGCGGAAATATAAGTATTTCTCATTTCCGGAATACCCGAAATCCAACCGCCTCCGTGGACATAAATAAACAAGGGCTTTTTCTTTTTTTCAAGCAGCTTTGGATAATATATGTTGATATACTGACTTTTCCCCGTTGCATAATGCACTTTAGAATTATATTTCAACTCCTTAGGCGTTGAACGGTGCAACAATACAAAAGCAAGTGCTTCGGTTGAATTGTACCAAATTTGTCCTGCAAGACCTCTCGCATACACTTTCTTATCCATAAAAAACGCTCCTCTGTTTTTTATAATCGCCACGATCAGATTTTGCCAAAATCAATTCTGCTCCCCCTTCATCTCTGCTGTTCTTTTAAAGTTATTATATCAATTTTCCGAAAAAAATATTAACAAACTACTAACATGCAAAAACAGACTGTCACAAATCAAAAAAGATAAGTGACAGTCTGTTTTATTTAATTGGTTCAGTGCTTGAATAACTGCTCAATGTCCTTTCCAAGCGTTTTCCGTACCAGACTATTTCCCGTGCATAGTCCTCCCAGTTGTCGACATCTGTGCCGAAAATTTTAAGCTCTGTTTTGTTTTTTTCGGGAATTATAATCGAATCATCTTCAAAAAAGCTTTTCCAAGCATAATTTGTCACAACAACCTTTTCTTTTTTTGAAGGTAAGGCTATAAGCTCCTTTTGAAAATTTAAAAGATCCTGCAAAAGATTGTTGTCATCGAAGTATCTTTCAAGGAATATATTGATTTCTTCATAAAAAGCATCAATATTTGCAGCACAGCACAAAAACATTCCCTCATCGAAATCATAGTATATATTTCCGAATTGCTTATCCGAGAAAAACAGACTGCTCTCACCTTTTAAAAATGGTTCGAGAGTCTCACACACATGATTTAAAACCTCTTTTATTACCGTGCTTTTTTCCTCAATCCAATTGTATAAATCAAGGTAAAAATCATAATACCTTATATTTTGTGCTTTTCTGAGATATATAGCCAAAAATCTCGTCAGCCCCATGCAATGAAAGCTTTGAGTACAAATTGCTATTTTGAATGCTTTTGCCCAGTCCAAAACCGACATCGTACTTGTTTCAACAACAATTTCAGAGCGAGAGCCGAGCGTGAAATCTTCAGATACAAAAGTATGATTTTGACAAAGAATTGAGCTTATGGTTTTAAGCTTATATTTTTCTCTGAATTCTTTTGAATACATAATAGTATTCGGAAGCATCTCACAGCGGTAAACGGTGATGGAGCTGTGCTGACCTGCCTCAATAACGGAAAACAGGCTTTTACAAAAGCTTTCGAGCGTTTCACCCGGCAAGCCTAAAATAATATCGGTATATGTATGCATGGAATTTTCCCTGTATTTTGATAATTGGGAGGAAAATTTTTCTGTACTCATGTTTGATCTGCCGATTATTTTTAAGACCTCCGGTGTCATGCTTTGAACAGCAAGAGCCACACCTCTGATTAAGGCACTGTCGCTGAGCTTACGGTTGATTCTGAAAACCAATTCGTCCTTATTTTTTGCAGATGTCGTTTCAAAGCGGTTAGGAAAGCCGTATTTTCTTTTCAGCTCAATTACATATTCCGCTATTGATTCATCTCTGTCCAGAACTCCGAAGTTTGAGTCTGCACAAAAGCAGTATGCAATCTTATTTTTCGCAACCCACTCAAGATCTTTTTTCACACGCTCAATCGGGAACTGTCTGAAAACCGCACCGCTTCTTGCCCAATAGCAATAAACGCAGCCGTACGGACAACCACGGTTTGTTTCTATTATTGTGTCAAATTGTATGGAAGCAAAACGGCTGTCGTTGACGATTTTATCAAAATAGCCGCAGACATAAGGAGACGGAAAATTCGACAAATCCCCGGGTGCTTGCTTACGGCTTTGATATGTCAAGCCGTCTTTTCTGTATGAAATATTTGCAACAGAGTCAATCGAAAGATTATTCATCAAGCAGTTAAGAAGCTCATAAAAAACAGTTTCTCCCTCTCCGTGAATGAGAATGTCAATAAAGTCATATTTTTCAAGATATTCCGTATCATTCGGGATTTGAGGTCCGCCGAAAACAATTATCGAGTCCTTCCATTTTTCTTTCACTGCTTTGGCTAATTCAAGGTTATAATCAATGTTCCACATATAATTTGAAAAGCCCAATATATACGGAGCATCTATTTTTTCAATAACCTCATTCTTAGGCTCTTTGATAAAGATAAAATCACAGAGATTATAATAATTTTTGATGTGTTCAAACTGAAAGCAATATGCCGCTATTGTGCCGATTGAATAAGGGAGATATATTGAACCCGAAAGCAAATTATTAGGCTGTAAAAAATACACATTTTTCTTGTCCATATAATACTCCCCTCTCTTTTTATAATAAATCAATCTATATACGAAATGTTGGAAACTATGTTTTGACCGCCCTTTCTTCCAAACCATATTGTGTTGCGGGCAAAATCGACAAGATTCTGCGGTATATCGGACAGGTCAACCCTAAGCTTTGTCTTTTTGGCTTCTAAAGGCTTATAATTGTTTGAATAGATCGTATTGAAATAGTCATAAAAGTCATAGCTTAAATCAAGCAATACCTCGGTGGAATACGGATTTTTTACTATTGCTCTTTGATATGAAATAAGCTCATTATAGAAGCTTTCGTCATCAAAATACTTTTTCAAGAACGGTGTTATCTGTTCATAAAACTCAGAATAGTTTTTGCAGATTTTCAAGAAAGTACCCTCTTCCAAAGGCCATGTCAGCTCACCGAAATCGGGATCATAGCAGGTTAAAGAGCCTGAATTTCTTAAAATTTCCTTATATTTTTCCCTGAGATATGTATAAGCATTTCCGCAAATACTGTCCTCGTTGGCCCTTGACCAGTCTATAAGGTCACAATAAAAATCGGTGTACGGTATCTTCTTTTCATGATAAAGATATATTGCAACGCACTGCAAAAGACCCAAATTATGAAAAGCTCTTACAAAAACATGTAGAATGTTACTGTCTATCCATTTTTCTTTTGACATCGTTGATGTGGATACAACAATTTTCGAGTATTCGGGGATACCCTCTTTTCGAGGAACAACATGATATTGATGCTGCTCTGTTACGGCATATTCAATGTTATATTTCTTTATGTATTCAGGATCGCCCATTGCGGAATTTCCGAGAATTTCACAGTTGAAGAAGTTGATTGCCATGTGCTGACCGGATTCGAGAAGCTGCTCTATTCCGGTTTTAAAGCTTTCATAGCTTTCACCGGGAAGTCCCAAAATGATTTCGGAATAAGCGGCAATGTTATTTGAGTTATAAAGAGACATCAAATTATGAAAATTCTCTATCGGCATATTTTTACGGTAAATATTGTTAAGCACTGTCTGATCCATTGATTGAAATGAAAGAGTTGCACCCTTGCTCATTCCGGTGTCATTCAGTTTTTTGTTAATCGCAAAAACGGTTTCGGGATTCGTCTTTGAATAAGAAGCCTGAAATTTTTGAGGATAGCCGTTTTCCGAATTTTTCTTTATAACATAATCAACTATTTCATCATCACGGGGGAACAAGCCAAAGTTCGCATCTGCACAAAAGCAGTATTCGATTTTATGCTCTGAAAGCCAATCTATCTCGGCTTTTACCATGTCAATATCAAAAAGTCTCACACGGGCTTTAATGTTACCCCAATCGCAAAAAGCACATCTGTTAGGGCAACCTCGATTGGTTTCAATAATTGCCGAAAATTCCAATTCCTCCTGCTCAACAAGCTTATCAAAATAGCCGTTAGTATACGGAGAAACTCTGTTGGCAACCTGCACAACATCACAGCTTGTACGCTTATAGCCACTTTCCGTTTTATATAAAAGGTTTGGAACATTTTCAATTTCCTCATGACCGACAAGTGCAAGCAAAAGCTTTTTAAAGCTTTCCTCACCCTCTCCCAAAAGGCAAAAATCGGCATAATCCGACTCGAGAATCTCGCTTCGAGGCGTAATTTGATGTCCGCCGAAAGCAATTTTACAATTCGGGAAATTCTCTTTGATTTTTTGGGCTAAAGCCTTATTGTATTCATAATTCCACACATAACAGGAAAATCCGACAAAAAACGGATTATCAAGCTCTGCAACGACTTTATCTATATCAACCCTCTTGTATATAAATGTTTTAAATTCGTATTCATTTTTAATGGTTTCATCTGAAAAAGCATAAGCAACCAAAGACCCTGCCGCATAAGGAAAATAAATCGAATTTCCGTATTGGGAATTGGGCTGACACATGTATATGTTTTTCATTTAACTCACTCCTTAAAAGCTTTAAACTGTAAAAATCCAAGCTTTAATAATAATTTTTTAGCAGTAAATATCAATTTTTCTGACCGGACTTTTAACCGAAGGAAATTTTTCGGCAACAAAAGTCTTAAACTCATCTACGCTCACATTTCCCTTGAGAACCACAAGCAAATATCCCCCACCGCCTGCTCCGCAAGGAGATATTGCATCGGCTAAAAGCATACAGGTGTCTATCATACTGTCGATAGCCGCATTTGTAACCATGGGAGATATCTTTTTCAAAAGCTCACGATGGCGGTTTATCGCTTTTGAAAAATCCGCATAATTTTCCTCTGCTATGCTTTTTATAAGCGCTTCATTCAACTGCCTTATTGCTTTGTGTGCATAAAGTGATTCCGGATTTTTACAAATATATCGGTTTACCACATCACTTACAATAAAGCGTCCGAAATGTCTCTGTCCGGTCGGCATTAAGACCAAGCTTTTATTAAAAAGCTCTTCAAAAGATTTCGGCAGGTCAATATATTTCACTGAAAGCTCTTGCTCTAAGCCGGAAACAGAGGTTGAAACCTTAATTGATGGGAAAAGTCCACCAACCTGATCCTGCCATCCTCCACCGGTTTTCATGATTTGCTCGGCTACAAAAACCATTTGAAGAATCTTGTTATCATTATACTCAAAGCCGAACATAATACCGAGAGCCTTAATACAGCCTGCCAGCAATATACTGCTTGTTCCAAGGCCGGAGCCTTTATCAATACCGCTGACCTTTGTTGTTAATCTGAAGCCGTCGGTGACAAGCGTGTCCTTTGTCATTCCAACGGTTTTGAGTGCCGCAATGTGTAAGATAAAATCGGAAAGATCTTCACCGCTGTCATAATCGTCAAAGCTAAATGAGGTTTCAATCCCGTCACTTACAAATTCAATTCTGTTTGCTTCAAGCTTTTCGACAGATACATATATCGGTTTTTTACCGTCAACCGTAATTGCCATGTTAACAACCTGTCCGCCGTTATCAACACAATACGGCATAGCATCGGTCCATGTTCCCGAAAAGTTAACACGAACAGGAAGCGACACCTCAACAAAATCTTTTTTACATTCGATTTTTTCCAGCTCGCCGTTATTTTTAAAATAATTATTTATTATTTCTTCTCTAAATTCAAGATACCTTTCATTGAAGGTGCAGGAGGACATATCGTTAAGATACTGACAGCGTGTGTGATAATAATCAAAATCTGCGTTTTCCAAGCAATACCGCATACTGTATTTTTCTTCATTGCAACCGGAGAAAAATTTAACCAGAGACTCGGTGAAGGATTTTCCCTTATAAAATCTCGGTGTATCCCACAATGCTTTTGAACCGACTGTACTTTTCGGATCCTCATGTATATCGGTAACTATTGCAATATAATTGCCGTCACAGGTTTTGACTGCACAAACCAATGTGTCATCCTTGATTTTTATATCTCCCTCAAAGGATATATCACTTATAATACAGCCTGAACCGATTTCACAGTTCCCGTTTATAATCGAATTTTCAATAAAGCTGTGTTTTCCGACAACCGTGTTTTTATCCACATGGCTGTCAATCAGCACCGTGTCGGAATTATTGTTTGCAAGGGCAAATATATTTTCAAGATTTTCCGTCAGTGAACCGAAATGGATAAAATTACGGTTTTTGAGGACTTGAACTTTAAGGGTATATTCGGACAAATATTTATACAGTAAGCTTTTAATTTCAAGTAAAGGACTGTTAAGCTGACAGTCGGACAGATACTCCTCTGCCGTACATTTTAAGGACAGCAGGGAAATAATATCGGGATAAAGATTTAACTGTAAATTTTGAGAAACGAGCCTGCTTACTATATTGCTTTGAGTGTTAAGCTCCTTTATTGCACAAGAAAATTCATTGTCAAAGAAAACAAGACCGGTGTCAACAAACACCTCGGACCTCTGATTATATTCATCGCAAAGCTTATTAAGCTGCTCAAAGCCTGCTTTATGTGGATATTCCGAAAGCAAGCAGTCTTTTCCGCAAAACATTACGCCGTGCCTTGTTCCCGTTTTAATATCGGAACGGACACAAAAGCCAACATTGTTATCAAATTCAACATTTAAGTCTTCCGTTTCGACCAAAATATCACTGCAACTGATTATTACGCCCGATGAAATTGAAGCTAAAAGCCTTTTTGCATTGGCAACAATAGCTTCAAGCAAGGTCATAACCTGACCCTTATATATTATTTTCGCAAAGGCCTTCCCTCTTAAAGCATAATTGACCGAGCGTTGACTTAAACCGCCGGAATTGATTATCAGTAAACGCTTATCTGCATCATAATGATTTGAGATTATATTTAAAACCGCACCACCTGAGCCTATGCGCATACCGTCCTGCTCGTCGGGAATAACCGTAACCTTTATGTCATATTTTTCGGCAATATTACCCAGCAGCTTTTCTGCCAAGTCTTTTTGCTTTTTTGAGCCGACTGTAATAAATAAATTATCTGTTATCTTTTTCTTCATACAAAAGCCTCTTTGGTGTAAAGCGTATTTTTATTGCAGCGTAGCAAAAATCAACTGCTATTTTAACTAATGAAAGCATATTAAAGCTTGATTTTCCCTCTGTGCGTTTTTTATATACCGTTGAAATTTCCTCATATCCTAAATTTAAGCGTAAAGGAATCAAAGTATATTCATACGGAAATAAATCAACATTTTTATATTTAATTCTTTTATAAACGGATACAGGGTAAAGCTGAAATATAGAAAAAGGATCAAACACCCGTTTGTGATAAAGTATACTTACAAAGCTGTTCATAAGGCGGCTTCCGATTTCATGAAAAGTACCGTAGCCTTCAACGCTTGAGTCTTTATGCCATTTTGCAGCACAAATAATATTTTCGGGGCGTTTTTTCGCATTCTCTATAAAAGCTTTGAGACTCTCAGGCTCCATTTCCAAATCTGATGCCATAATCACAAAATGAGAGCCCTTGGCAATAGGAGGCAATTCAGCAATACATCTGACCACAGTGGCGGACTTCTGAACATATTTTTCTATTTTTATGCCTTTGTTATTTTCAATCAACCTATCGGCTTCATATCTGCTGGGACAACTGTCGGATTTAAGAACGATTATGATTGAATCAATATCCTCTGAATTGCAACAGCTCTGTATTCTTTTGACGGTTTGTCTGAGCGAGACGGTTTCTTTCGAAGCTAAAACAAAAACAGTAACGGATTCAAACAATATACAACTCTCCTTAACCCTATGACAGCGTCAACTTCCATATCGAATATATTCAACAATTTTCCATCCGGAATTATAAAGACCCATTACAGAAAAGCAAACATAAAATGCCACCACAAAAACAATTAACGCAAGCAGCTTGTTCTTTGCTATTTTTGAATTAAAGTAATCCAAGGTTTCTTTTGTGATTTCATCATTTTTAATTGCAGCTACGCAAATTGCCGTCGGAAATATAAGATTGACAGTAAAGAAAGCTTCACTTTCAAAAAAAATCAACCCTATAACACTAAGCAAACAGAGAACTGAAACAATATCAACAGAAAGAACGGATTTACTGCTTTTTCCGCCTCTTTTCTTCTTGGACTGAATTTTTAAAAATTTGCTGTAAAAAATAAAGCTTACCACAGCTATTGGAAGAACAACAAGAATAAGCTTCCATGATTTATTGGTGTGCAATATTCTTGAAAATCCGAAAGTCTTGAAAAATTCTCCGAAAGCTTCAACATTTGAACAAAGCACCTTATTCAAGCAAACACCAGCTGCACTCAAAACCAAAGAAACAGGTACAGTCAGCTTTACCGAAAGCTTATTGCCGGACATATTGCAAAAAATGTATATCATAAGAGCTAACGGCACAAGACTAAGCAAGCTCGTCGGCATCAAAAAAGCACAGATGAATGAAAAAGCAACGACAGTTATCTCTGTCTTTATCAGCGGTTTCGGTCTTAATGCATTCAATACGCAAAGAAGCCCTAAGACTATGGCAATAAGCTTCAGGCAGTTATCTATGGTTGAAAAAGAAACGCAGTCAAAGAAAATTAAAGCTGCAATTATATAAAAATATTCGTTTATTTTTTCATACAGCCTACAAAGAACAAGGTACATTAAAACCGAATAAGTGACCAATAAAACACAGAAAATAATATTTGCAACGCTTCCGTTATATTCAAAAGCATCAATACTAACTCCCAAAACCTGTTCGGGAACCGTAATGAGAGTTCTCACAAAAACGAAAAGAAGAACGATAATACTTAAACGATAATTTTCACGCTTCAACGAATTATTCATCAAAACCACCTCACTTTACAAATATCATTACAAAATATAAAGCGGTAATAACGGTTGTTATAAAATGCTCTTTACAGTATTCGATAATTTGCTTTAAGGAGCTTAAAACAGCAGAATGCTTATTGCAGATGAAGTATATAACAAGCCCTATCTGAACAATAAAATTATCTGTAAAATATCTCGGTAACTCCCAGCCTAATATCAAAGGCGGAATAATTACAATCGGTGAAATCATGCATAAAAAGTAAATGAACCTTTGAAACGAATTCGTTTCATTTTTAATCGCTCCTGTCCATATCTTTGCAAGCACAAACCAAACAGGAAGTGAAGTAAAGATGAAATATAAAAAGCTCCTTTGTCCGTGGCCGAAATTCACGAAATAATACTTAAATGAGGATTTTAATATTTCATCCAAAGGCTGAAAATAATCGAAAAGCCATTCGTTGACAAATCCATTATATGTATCGGCATCCAAAGTACCTTCATAACGCGCAAAATAATAATCCAAAAACTCCGACGCAGAAGCAAAGCCGAGTTGCTTTTCGGAAATCGGTGCATAAAGTCCGACAGCTATCATGGAAATATATGATATTATACAAATTGCCAAGCGTTTTTTGGAAAAATTACTGTCACGCAGCTGTTGAAGCAAAATAATGGAAACCAATATCATGCTCGAAAACAAAAACAACGGATTGATTAAGACAGACGCAACACACAGTATCGGAACAAACCAAGCTCCGTATTTTTTATCCGAAATAAAAACGCAGAACAAAGATAGCGCCCAGAAAATTTTATCAATATGTATTCCGTTAAAATGCAAAGCAAGTGAAGATGGCAATGCACATACAAAGGTTGAAAGTGCTGCCACCATAAGAAAGCGACCTTTATCATCCTTAACCTTTGACAAGGCTTTGCCTATGCAAAGGGCTGCGGCAACGGCCAACAGAAACGAAAAAAATGTTGCAATGTTTGAAATCAGCTCATTGGAAACAGTGTCATGAAAAAAGCTGATTATTTGTCCAAGCAAGCCTCTTGCAACAAAGCCATGTTCATAAGTATATAGATAGTGAATAATATAATAGCCGGATACATAAGGTTTACCGTTAGCAATAATATAGTATGCAAAATAGCTCAAAAGGGCAACAAACGCTGTTAAATAGCATCCGAGCTTAGTTGAAAAAGCTCTTTTGTAAAAAGCTTCAATCTTATTGTCCGACATATTTTCCCTCCAACAAATTGCTTTTTTATAAACACAATTATAACAACCTTTTAAAACAAAGTCAATACTGCATAAAAGTGCAAAAAAACCGACAAGCTTTATGAGTTATCTCACAAGTTTATCGGTTCTGTGTTTTGTAACGGTTATTTTATTATATCACTTTCAGCTTGTTATCAGTCGGAATTTATTTCATCGTGCCAATATACGCTACTGTACACATTGGAACAATCAATGTGCCGTTATCGGAAAAGGTGTCAAACAGGCAATTTATCTCCTCGATGTATTCCGTAAACTCCTTATCGCCGTCACGCAGAGAATATGAAGAGGACAATATTCGGTTGATATATCCTTGACGGTCATAGACTTGACTGTTATCCACACGGAACACATCGCACTTGTCATCAAAGAATGCACGACACCTTTCATCATTCATTCCTTTGGAAAAGCCTTGAAAATCAGGGCAATACTTACGATGAACAGCTGCGAGTGCCTTATTGCATTCTGCTGATTCGTCACGGGTGTTGTAGACGATAATAACTTTTCCATGAGGCTTTAATATGCGACAACATTCTTTTTTGAATGCATCAGAATCAAACCAATGAAATGCTTGTGCGGTTGTGATGCAATCCACACTTTGATCCGGAATTGCGGTGTTGCTGTCAGCACCCTCCACAGAGATAAAATCTTTATACAGCGACAGCTTTTCCTCCGCCTTTTTTCGCATATCAGCATTTGGTTCAATGGCATACACTCGATAGCCGTTTTCAAGAAGATGCTCACTAAATATGCCCGTTCCCGAGCCTATGTCAGCAAAAACGCTCCTTTCGGGAATCAGTAATGTATTTTTAATATAATCAAACAGTGCAACGGCATATCTCGGTCTTGCCTTTGCGTAAATCTCACCTTTGCCATTAAATTTTGTTGTATTGTTCATCTGTAGCTCTCTTAAAAATTTTGTTTTGGGATTATTTGGTTTTGGACAAAAGACAGACCGTCTCAACATGGCTCGATACGTTCTGATTGATGTCAAATACCATTTTT
>CAZBFI010000033.1:0-15279 GCA_964491165.1 uncultured Faecalibacterium sp. | reverse complement strand
GAAGCTTTGTTCTCGGAGCGGCCTTTTCAATCATTGCCGGCTACTACGGAATGAGCGTTGCAACAAAATCAAATGTCAGAACAACGGCAGCTGCATTAAACGGTGGAATGAGAGCTGCCTTGAAAATCGCCTTTTCGGGCGGTGCTGTCATGGGCATGAGTGTTGTCGGCCTCGGCCTTTTGGGCATTGCCGGAATTTATGCACTGACGAGGGATACAAATGCTCTTTTCGGCTTTAGCCTCGGAGCTTCCTCAATTGCACTTTTTGCCCGTGTCGGCGGTGGAATTTACACAAAGGCAGCTGATGTCGGTGCAGACCTTGTCGGCAAGGTTGAAGCAGGTATTCCCGAAGATGACCCACGAAACCCCGCAGTCATCGCAGACAATGTCGGTGACAATGTCGGTGATGTTGCAGGAATGGGTGCTGACCTTTTTGAAAGCTATGCAGGTGCTATTGTTTCGGCAATCACACTCGGTGTTGCCTGCTTTGCAAAAAGCGACAATTCAACCTACGGTGCAATTTATCCCCTGCTTATTGCCGCTGTCGGAATCATAGCTTCAATCATCGGAACATTCTTTGTCCGTGGCGTCAATTCCGATCCGCATAAGTCGCTCAAAACAGCCACCTATGTTGCCTCGGTCGTGGTTTTGATGGCATCAATCGTTTTAAGCTATGTTCTTTTTGACTCGTTCGGCTTTGCCCTTGCGGTTATTTCAGGTGTTGTTGTCGGCACACTTATCGGTATGCTGACGGAAATTTACACCTCGGATCAGTATAAATCAGTCAAAAAAATTGCAGAGCAAAGTGAAACAGGCTCGGCAACAAACATCATTTCCGGTATGGCTGTCGGCCTTAAATCAACGGCTTTGCCGATTATCCTTATATGCGTCGGTATTTTTGTTTCTTATGTCTGCTGTAAGGACGCTGGTGAGGGCATGGGCATTTACGGTGTCGCTCTTGCCGCAGTCGGTATGCTTTCAACAACGGGTATAACCGTTGCCGTCGATGCTTATGGACCGATTGCCGACAACGCAGGCGGTATTGCCGAAATGAGCGGACTTGATAAATCCGTCAGAGAAATCACCGACAAGCTCGATTCCGTCGGCAACACAACGGCGGCAATGGGTAAGGGCTTCGCCATAGGCTCTGCTGCACTCACTGCCTTGGCTCTGTTTTTCTCCTACGCTCAATCGGTCAACCTCGACACAATCGGAATCAACCTTTTGGATTATCAGGTGGTTATAGGTCTGCTTATCGGTGGTGTGCTTCCCTTTGTTTTTTCCGCTTTCACAATGGAATCGGTGAGCAAGGCGGCTTATGAAATGATTGAGGAGGTTCGCCGTCAGTTCAGGGAAATCCCCGGTATACTTGAATCAACGGCAAAGCCCGACTATAAAACCTGCGTTGCAATTTCAACAAAGGCTGCTCTTAAAGAGATGATTATCCCCGGACTGCTTGCCGTTTTAAGTCCCGTTGTTGTGGGCGTTTTTCTCGGTGTCGGTGCTTTGGGCGGACTTCTTGCCGGCTCACTTGTAACCGGTGTTCTGCTTGCGATTTTCATGTCAAACTCAGGCGGTGCATGGGATAACGCAAAGAAATTCATCGAGACGGGTACACATGGCGGAAAAGGCTCAACATCTCACAAGGCTGCTGTTGTCGGTGACACCGTAGGCGATCCGTTCAAGGATACCTCCGGCCCGTCAATCAATATTCTCGTTAAGCTTATGAGCATCGTTTCTCTTGTTTTCGCCCCGTTATTCATGATGATAAATAACGGTCAGGGAATATTCATGTAAGGCTGAATTTCCACTCAAGATAAGCCGTACCTTTGATTAAAGCTCAGCTTTTGTCGGCAAAATATAAATAGAGTATTTCTATTTTTCCTTGTGCCGTTGACATAAAAAACAAATTTATGTTATATTTACAGGGTAAGTCAAATACAAAAGGAAAGGACTGCTTATCGAAATGAAAATCAGCAATGACATTATATATATCGGAGTCAACGACACTGAGCTTGATCTTTTTGAGGGTCAGTATAAAGTGCCTGACGGAATGAGCTATAACTCCTATATTATACTCGATGAAAAAATCGCCGTAATGGACACGGTTGACTCTGCATTCACAAACGAATGGCTGCAAAACATTGAAAAAGCCTTAGGTGAACGCCAGCCGGAGCTTCTCATTGTGCAACACATGGAGCCTGATCACAGTGCAAGTATTGCCGGCTTTCTTAAAGCATATCCGCAAGCAAAGGTCGTTTGCAATGCCAAATCCTTGAAAATGATTGAACAGTTTTTTGCCGAGAGCTATGAGGACAGAAGAATCCTTGTCAAAGACGGTGAGACACTCTGCCTTGGAAAGCACACTCTCAGCTTCATTTTCGCACCCATGGTGCATTGGCCTGAGGTCATGATGACTTATGACAGCACAGACAAGGTTCTGTTTTCAGCAGATGCCTTTGGCAGATTCGGAACATGGAACGCAGATATTCCTTGGGATGATGAGGCTCGCCGTTACTACATCGGCATTGTTGGAAAATACGGTGTTCAGGTTCAGTCTGTTTTGAAAAAGGCTGCGGCACTTGAAATTGACATCATCGCTCCCCTGCACGGTCCGGCATTAAGCGAGAACCTTTCACATTACATCGGACTTTATAACACATGGTCAACTTATTCGGTTGAAGAAGACGGCATTGTGCTTGCGTACACCTCTGTTTACGGCAACACGAAAAAGGCAGTTGAGCTTTTGAAAAGCAAGCTGATTTCTTCGGGTGTGTCAAATGTTGTCGCTTACGACCTTGCAAGGTGTGACATTTCACTTGCAATTTCCGATGCTTTCCGTTACGGCAAGCTCGTTGTTGCAACCACCACTTACAACGGTGGCTTATTCCCGTTCATGACGGAATTTTTGCTTGGTCTTACCGAAAGGGGCTTTAAAAACAGAACAGTCGGTTTCATTGAAAACGGCTCATGGGCGCCCTTGGCGGCAAAGAAAATGAAAGCAATGCTTGAGGAATGCAAGAATTTAACACTGTGCCAAAGCACTGTCACGGTTTACTCGGCACTTGATGAAAAATCGCTGGCACAAATTGACAGTCTTTGCAAGGAGCTATGCAGTAGCTGAGGTAAGAAAATAATAGTGAAGAAGTAAAAAGTAAAAGGTAGGGCAGAAAAGCATCGCTTTTCTGCCCTACCATACTTATTACCTATTACTTCGGCTCCGCCTCAATGTTCCCCATAATGCGTTTCGCCGTCAGCATGAACATGATAGCCGATGGATTCTCCAGAGGAAGAACCGCTTGAAGATGAGTTTGTTTTGCTTAAAACTGTTGCAAGAACGAGAAGAACAGCAATTATAACAAGAACGGGTATGAGAATTTTTTTCATTGCGTTAACTCCTTTTTATCAGTCACTCAGCTTGCTTAAGAATGACTGTAGCCTTTCTGTTTTGGGGTTGTTTATGATCTCTTCTGCCTTGCCTTGCTCTGCAATAATGCCGTTGTCCATGAAAACGATGTAATCGGAAACCTCTTTTGCAAAGTTCATTTCATGAGTGACAATGACCATCGTCATGTTTTTCTCTGCAAGCTCACGGATAACCTTGAGAATCTCACCCGTAAGCTCAGGGTCGAGAGCGCTTGTCGGCTCATCGAAAAATAAAATTTTCGGTTCGAGTGCCATTGCTCTTGCAATCGAAACACGCTGCTGCTGTCCGCCGGAAAGCTGGCAAGGGTAAAAGTCCACCTTGTCGGAAAGTCCCATGTCGGAAAGAAGCTTGAGTGCCTTTTGATCAATTTCTTGCAAAATCTGCTTTTTGTTTTTCTTGTAATCGGGTCTTTCCTTTGCCTGAAGCTTCACTGCAAGAGTGACATTGTCAAGCACATTATATTGTGGAAAAAGGTTGAACTGCTGAAAAACAAGCCCGATTTTCAGCTGCCTGAGCCTTTTTTGATGTGCGGTAAGCTTTTCAGTGCTTTCTGCGTCAAAAATAACCTCTCCGTCAAGAACGATTTTTCCGCTGTCGGCTGTTTCAAGGTAGTTGATACATCTGAGAAGTGTCGTTTTACCGCTTCCCGATGAGCCGATAACCGAAAGGACCCCTCCTTTTTCAAGGGAAAAGGATATACCCTTTAAGACCTCTGTTTTTCCGAAGGACTTTTTCAAATCGGTAACTTCAAGTATAGCCATTTGGGCAACCTCCTTACGCCTTGAAATAATCGAGCTTCTTTTCGAGTCTGTTGAAAAGAACCGTGAGAAGACCGTTGAATATTAAATAGAACAAGCCGGTGTATAACAACGGCCAAAGTAAGCCGTCACTTTTAATAAATGACTGACCTGCCCATATCAGCTCATAAACCGAAATGGTTCTTGCAAGTGAAGTATCCTTGACAAGAGTGATGATTTCGTTGCTCATGGGCGGTAAAATTCTTTTGACAACCTGCAAAAGCACAACCTTGAAAAAGGTCTGTGTCTTTGTCATGCCGAGAACCTGTCCGGCTTCATATTGACCTCTGGGTACACTTTCAATTCCACCACGGTAAATTTCCGAAAAATAACAAGCGTAGTTGATAACAAATGAAATGATGACGGCTGTGAAACGGTCAAAGGAATGCAGACCGGCAAGCCATTCAATCAAAAATCCGCCTCCCGTCTGAGCCTGCGCCCATGAAGCAAGAAGTCCGGGACCGAAGAAAATAATTATAAGCTGAAGCATAAGGGGTGTACCTCTTATGATCCAGACGAAGAATTTTGTGATTAGCTTAATGGGTTTGATTTTGCTCATTGAACCGAAGGAAATAATCAGTCCCAAAGGCAGAGAAAAAAGAAGTGTCAGCACAAATATTTCAAGGGTTGAAGCAAAGCCTCCCATAAGACTTTTTGTAACTGTCCAGAACATTTTTATCTCCTTTCTTTTTTATCTCATTTTTTAAAGCGGTTGACTTAAATTTCAACGCTTATCTTTTAAGCCGACGGATAAAGCTTCCGTTAAAAAAGCCTTTTCATCAGCCAAAAAGGCAGAAAAGTTTTTTCGCCTTTCTGCCTTTTTATAGTTTAATAGAAAATGCGATTATGCTGCAAGTGCGTCGGAAACCTCAACCTCATACTTTTCAGCAAGTGCTTTGAGTGTGCCGTCTGTTGCAAGCTCTTTAAGGACATCGTTGACCTTTTCTGTCATATCAGAGCCCTGACGGAAGGAAATACCGTACTGCTCGTTAACAAGTGAAACGGAGTAGTCAAGATCCGAATAAGATGTGCCTTCACCTGTCATTGACTTTGCCATTGTGCTGTCGATAACGCAAGCATCTGCTGTGCCGCTGACAACCTCAAGAAGAGCGTCCTGCTGATACTGAACCGGTGTGCAGTTTAAGCCTGCGTCGATTGCTGCTGATTCACCTGCTGAGCCTTCTTCTGCAACGAATTTAAGGTCTTTCATGCTTTCTGCGTCTGCGTAGTCGGCAATCTTGTCAGCCTTCATAACAACAACCTGCTCGTTCTTTGCATAAGCCATGGAAACGCTTGAATTGTTGAGAGCCTCATCTGTGATTGTCATACCGTTCCAGATACAGTCGATGTTCTTTGATTTAAGCTCGAAGAACTTCTGACCCCAATCGCCGATCTCAAAAAATTCAACCTCAAGACCGAGCTTTTCACCAACAAGCTTTGCAAGCTCAGTGTCAAAGCCGATAAGCTCACCGTTGTCATCCTTGTAGTTCATCGGAGCGTAAATTGTCATGCCGACAACCATCTTTCCGTTAGCCTTGATGTAATCGTAGTCCGAGGTAACATCGCCTGCTGTTGCGTTACCGTCTGTCAGGTTTCCGTTTGTTGCGTTGCCGTCTGTTGCCTTATTGCCGCCACAAGCTGCAAGAGTGAAGCAGAGAACAACAGCGAGAATTGCCATAATGATTGCAATTGATCTTTTTTTCATGATAAAAATCTTCCTTTCAGATTAAGTTTTTTAAAAAATCACTGTTTCGCTTTAGCGTGCTAACATATTACCACGGCAAACCGTAAAAGTCAATACCTTTTATTTAAAAAATAAAAACTTTTTAACCTTGATTATTCGGTGAATTTTTTATATAATACGAATGAAGAGAATGCTTTTGAAGTGAATGCTTTACGCAACCTTGACAGGAGGGTGATAAATATGTCAACGCTTCAGTGTGAAAGCTGTGCATACTATGACTATGATGAGGAATACGACGAATATTACTGCACGGTGAACATGGACGAGGACGAAATCGAAAAGTTCATGTCCGGCTCATTTGACAGCTGCCGTTATTATTCCGCTTACGATGAATATAAAATTGTCAGAAAACAAAATTAAGAGGAGAAAATCATGAAATCATTGAAATATCTTTACAAAATCGGAAGAGGCCCGTCATCATCTCACACCATGGGACCGGATAAGGCTGCCGTATATTTTAAAAGCTTACATCCCGATGCCGACAGCTTCAAGGTTATCCTTTACGGCTCACTTTCGTCAACAGGCAAAGGCCATAAGACAGATGAGGCAATCCTTGATGTTTTCAAAAACGATAAAATTGAGCTGATTTTCGGCAGTCATGAAACCGATAATCTTCCTCACGAAAACACGATGGACTTTTTTGCTTACAAAAACTCGCAGGTTATTGACCAAAAGAGAATTATGTCCGTCGGCGGAGGACAAATTGTGGTTGAGGGTGTTCCGGAGCTTGAAGAAGAGGATATCTATCCCGTCAATTCCTTCAGCGAGATTGCCGAATATTGCAACGCTCACAACATGCGCCTTTCTCAATATGTTGAAATGATCGAGGGCGATGGCATAAGAGAATATCTTCATGAAATCTGGAAGGCAATGAAAAACGAAATCAATGCCGGACTTTCAACAAGAGGTGTTCTCGACGGCGGACTCGGTGTTGAAAGAAAGGCTCAGTTCCTTTATAACCAATCACACATCGACGAAAGCGATGTCACAAGGGAAAACCGTCTCGTTTGCGCTTATGCCTTTGCGGCAAGCGAGCATAATGCCGGTGGTGGTGTTATTGTGACTGCGCCGACCTGCGGAGCTTGTGCAGTGCTTCCGAGTGTGCTGAAATATATGCAGGACAAAAAAGGCTTCACAGACGATGACATTTGCAGAGCCCTTGCCGTAGGCGGACTTGTGGGCAACCTCGTCAAGACAAATGCATCAATAAGCGGTGCAGAATGTGGCTGTCAGGCAGAAATCGGTACTGCCTGCTCAATGGCTGCCGCTGCTCTTTGCGAGCTTTTCAACATGGGTATCGGTCAAATCGAATATGCCGCTGAGGTCGCAATGGAGCATATGCTCGGTCTCACCTGTGATCCGGTTTGCGGACTTGTGCAGATTCCATGCATTGAGCGTAATGCTGTTGCTGCAATGCGAGCAATTAACGCTCTGTCGCTTGCCAACTTCCTTTCAACGACAAGGAAAATCAGCTTTGACACTGTTGTTGAAACCATGTATAAAACCGGCAAGGACTTAAAGGCGATTTACCGTGAAACATCAAAGGGCGGACTTGCCGAAACTTATTTTCAGCAGGGAAGCTGAGGCGGAAGTTGAAGTAATAAGTAATAGGTAATAGTGAATAAGTGTGGTAGGGCAGAAAAGCATCGCTTTTCTGCCCTACCTTACCTATTACTTTTTACCTCTTCCCTCAAACAGCCCTACGCTCATATACCTTTCACCTGAATCCGGCAGGAGAGCAACAATGCTCTTACCCTTGTTTTCCGGCCTTTGAGCAAGCTGCTTTGCCGCACAAACCGCCGCACCCGATGAAATTCCAACGAGAATACCCTCGGTTCTTGCAATGCTTTGGCAAGCTTCAAAGCAGTCCTCTGTTTTGACAGTGACAATTTCATCAATTACACTCATGTCAAGATTTTTCGGAATGAAGTTTGCACCGATGCCCTGAATGCCGTGCTTTCCTGCAACACCCTTTGTGATAAGCGGTGATTCGTAAGGCTCAACACCGATAACCTTAATTTTATCATTGTACTTTTTAAGATAAGCTCCCGTGCCGGAAACCGTTCCCCCTGTGCCGATACAGGCAACGAAAATGTCAACCTCGCCATCGGTGTCGGCAATAATCTCCGGCCCCGTTGAAAGTGTGTGCGCCTGCGGATTATCGGGATTTTCAAACTGTGACGGAATGAACGAATTTTCAATTTCACGGTGAAGCTCGTTTGCCTTTTCAATCGTTCCAAGCATACCCTTTGCACCGTCGGTGAGAACAATTTCCGCACCGTATGCCTTCAAAAGCTGACGGCGTTCCACACTCATCGTGTCGGGCATGACAAGTATCGCCTTATACCCCATGCTGACACAAGCCGCAGCAAGACCGATGCCCGTGTTTCCGCTTGTCGGCTCAATGACAGTGGCATTGGCTGAAATGAGGTTCTGCTCTGTCGCTTTTTTGAGCATATTAACAGCAACTCTGTCCTTAACAGAGCCTGCCGGATTGAAATATTCAAGCTTTAATAAAAGCCTTGCACTAATGCCCTCTGCCTTGCAGAAGCGTGACGCATTAAGCAAGGGTGTGTTTCCAACAAGAGATGAAAAATCACTGTGAAGCATGTTAAAAGCACCTCGCCTTATTTTTCTCCGAGAAGCTTTGCCAACTCGTCCATAAATGTGTTGATGTCGTTAAACTGATGATAAACCGAAGCAAAACGCACATAAGCAACCTCATCGAGCGCCTTAAGCTTATCCATGGCAACCTCACCGATATGAACCGAGGTAACCTCTCGGTCAAGGGAATTTTGAAGCTCCGCCTCTATCTCGCTGACAATTTTATCAATCTGCTCAATCGCAACGGGTCTTTTTTCACAAGCACGCAGCATACCGTTGAAAAGCTTCACCCTGTCAAATGCCTGACGGGATTTATCCTTTTTGACAACAACGATAGGCACACTTTCGATGATCTCATAGGTGGTGAATCGTTTTGAGCAGGAAATGCACTCTCTTCTGCGACGGATTTTTTCGCCCTCATCTGTCGGTCGTGAGTCGATAACCTTGCTCTCTTCATATCCGCAAAACGGACACTTCATAAATACTTCCCCTTTCGGTTATTTTAACCTTGTCTTACTTTATTTAAAATATCCTCAAGATATTTTGCCGATTTGAGTATTTCGTTTTCCTTGCTGTAATTGTTTGAATACAGCTCGATTATATATTTTCCGTTAAAGCCGACCTTATGCAGCTCGGTGAACAGCTTTTTGAAATCGAAAAGTCCCTCTTGGCAAGGAGGCAAACAGTCATGCTCATCTGAAAAATCACTCAAGTGAGCGTGAACAATGTTACTTCCCATTATTTTTATGAATTCATACGGGTCAACCTTAGCCCGTCTTGCCTGCTTGATGTCAAGAACCATCTTGAAATCGTTTCCGAGATAATCCTTCATCGACTGCATAAAGTCGGGAGTAGCGCCTATATATTCAACAACATTCTCATGTGCAACAGTGCAGCCGAAGGTCTTTGCAACCTCATTAAGCCGTCTGAAACGGTCTGCGTACTGCTCTCTTGTGATGTCGATTCTGTTTTTTGAGCCGTGAAGAACAATATACTTTGCTCCGAGAGTAGCGGCAGCTTCAAAATATCTTTTATAATTATCCACACCGTCAAGAAACCGTCTTTCGTAGCTGGAAAAGAAATTATACCCCTCGGCAAAAGAACGGTAAGGATGAAGCGATGTGACATTGATTCCGTAAGCGTCCCTAATATCCTTGAGCTGACGGACAAAGGAACGGTCAAGCTCACTGCGGGAGTTAAAGAAAATTTCGCTGTGACTGAAGCCAAGCTCTGCAATGTGCAAAAACGATTTTTCGGTCTCCATTGGATAAAAGCAGGCAGATGAAGCACCAATTTCCACTCTTTTCACTCCTTTATGAATAATGTTTATATTTCATTATATCAAACAATAATCAAAAAAACAACCGATACCGAATAAAAACTTTCTTTAAGCTTTCTGCCGTTTTCGATAAATTCTGCGTTTTTGGCATAAAGAAAAAAACCGCCGTTAAAGGCGATCTTTTTCTTGGCTTTATATATGGGAGAGGAAGTCTGTTTAATAGCCTTACGGCTGTGTGAAATTTACGAAACAGCACCGTTAATGCTTTCGGCGGCAAAAATCATTGCATCGTAAATCCCCTCGGTTGCGTTTTTCAAATCGGTCAGCAAATCACCCGTGTAAGAATTGACGGTTTCCGCAGAAATTGAAAGATATGCTGCGGCATTGCCCTTACCGGTCGCATCAATGAAATAATCCGACGGAATGTAAACATAATAAGCCGTGGCTTTTTTTATCGGCTGCCCGATAAGCGAAAAGGCAAAATTCGTTTTACCTCTTTCAAAAGAAAGACCGATTCCGTCAATTCCGCCAAGAAGTGCGGAAAGCTCGTCTCCTGCCGTGAAGGTGTAATCCTGTTTTCCGGCAAAGGCAACGGAAACATTTTCTTTTTCTATTGTATAAAGTGCCATATAATTTCCGTCGGCACTCTTAGTACAAAGGCGGATATTCTCCTGAGTTGCTCCGTAAGCGGTGAACTGATTGTTAAGGCAGAAAGCAACTGCGCCCTTTGAGGAAGCGTCGTTATAATAAGCGTAATAATTTTTCAGCTGATAAACCGGAATCCTTTCAACCGGCTCGGCTGTATTTTCCGTTGCAAAAACTCCGATGGCGCAAATACCCACAAGAGTCAGAATTACGGAAATAATGATTGCGAGCTTGTTTTTCATAAATCAAATCACTCCTTGAAAATCAAGATGTTATACCCTTTGATTTTGCATAGCTCATGTTTTCCTCGTTACCGTATTTTTCAGCGATTGCATAGATGGAATTTCCATGCAAATCCTTAATGCCGACATCGTAACCCAAACGGATATATTCGTCAACGACCTCGCTGTCGCAAAAGGCAACGGCGAAGAAAAACGAAAGCTTTTCAAAGGGTGTCATGAGCATACTGTCCCTTTTTTTCAGCTCTTCAAGCACAGCCTTTGAGTCGCCCAGAATTGAAGCCTCAAGCAAGCTGTCAAGTCCCGTTGTGCCAAGCTTTTCCTTGACGGAAACGGCAAGTCTGCGAATTGTTTCGTAAGAGAGGTTACCCGAAGCGTTCAAAGAAAATTCAAGCATTTCCTGCGACAAAAGTGCCGGAGAGGTCAGAAGATCCTCAACCTTGTCATCGTCACCGTCACTGATTGCGTCCATCAAGGGATTCTGAGCCGGTGAAGCCACGGTGGTGCTTGATTCGGTTTGAAGCTCGGTTGACGGGAAAGTGCCGTCGCTGTCAAGCTTCACGGCAACCGCACAGGCAATGACAACACAGAAGGCTGCGGCAAACGGCAAAACCTTTTTAAGAGGAAAGTGTTTCAGTCCGCCTTTCTTATCTGATGCAATGCGTTTTTTGATCGAATTTGAAATTTCGGGACACTTTTCCGCTTCAATGTTTTTGATAAGCTCCTCCATTTCCTCCTCGTCGAGTGAGGAAAACAAAAGCTCCATTTCATCCATTTGACACACCTCCCAACTCCGATTTTAGCTTTTTTCTGCTTCTTTCGAGTCTTTTTTGCACCGACGCTTCACTCATGCCAAGCTTTTGGGCAATCTGAAGCACGGTTTCTCCGAGAAGATACTTTCTTGTGATGATTGTCGTATCAGGCTCACCGAGATTTTTAAGTGCGGCAATAAGACAGGATTTTTCTTCATAAGCTAAGGTGAAATCCCCACCCTGCTCAACAGCTTCAAGCTCATGCTTTTCATAAAGCTGTTTTTTTGACTTGAGCCTGCGATAAAAATCAATGGCTTTCCTGCGAGTTATAACCGCAAGATATGATTTTATGCTTGCTTTTTCAAGGTCTATATTATGGATTTCGCCGTAAAAGGCAAGAAAGCTGTCACTGACACATTCTTCGACATCTTCCCTTGAGCCTACGGGCAAAATCACGGCTGCTGCAATTTTATACATCAGTCCGGCATAAAGCTCAATAACAATAGCCAGACCGGAATCTTTGTCCAACATCAGTCTGATCAATAGCTCTTTATCTGACATAAAAGGAATTTCCTCCGTAAAATCACCTTTCATAATATATATACGGATTCCAAAGACGAAACCCGACATTGAAAATGAATTTTTTTGAAATTTACCTCTTTGGCAAAAAATAAAATTTAAAAGCTGTAAAAAAACAGCGTTTTTTTACAGCTCCGTTATTATTTTTTATACCTGCCGAAGAAAGCGAGCATTTCATCAATCGCACGCTGTGACTCTTCATTTTTAGGATAAATGACAGGGAAAACATGGGGAAGGTCAACCCCGTTGAATTTTTCAAAATCCATAAGCTGACAGGGTATGCCGGCTTTTTCATAAATTTCTGCGGCATGACGGGTCTCTTTTCTCGCAACGGTATCACCGCTTGAGGTCAGCATAAATGTCGGGGGCATCTTTCCGAGGGAAAGCAGGGAATCGAGATTGACAAAGCTTGCCCACTTCTCTTTTTTGTATCCCTTTCCGAGCATGATTTTGGTGTATATCTTAATCGGGAAGTCTCCGTCCATGCGTGCGACGGGCGAGGTAAGGCCGACGGCATTAAATTTAAGGGAAAAATCCACAGTGCCGTAAGCTTCTCTGAGCACGGAGCTTTCACTGAGCATTGCCGTGAATGCCGCAAGCATTCCGCCTGCCGAGTCACCGGTAAGATAAATGTTATTCCTGTCGCAAGGATAAGAATCGAGGTTTTCGTTTATCCATTTCAGGCAAAATGAAATATCCGCAAGCTGAACCGCTGCCGTAACCTCCGGATAAAGCCTGTAGCTCATGTTGAAAACAACATATCCCTTTTCGGCAAGAGTGAGACAGTAAATCTTGTTAAGCTCCTTGTCACCGTACATCCAGCCACCTCCGTGAATGTCGATAATGACGGGCAGGCGATCGGTCTGCTTAGTGCCTTGCGGATAATAAATATCCAACAGGTGATGCTTATGACCGTCGGGGAGATAAGCAATGTCCGTTATTTCCTCAATGCTGTCGGGCGGTGTGAGAGTTGCGATTCTTTCATCGTCCTTCTTTTTGGTGTTTTGCCAGAATGCAGCCAAAAAATTATCAATTAACATTTCAAGTCAGACCCTTCCGTTTGCTTTGTGTTTACATTGTGGGAGGTACGCCTCCGCCCTGAGCCATTGCCTGAGCAAAAAGACCGGGCTTTTTCTCTTTTTTGGGCTTATATGCAGGGGGATTTTCAAGCTTTTTCTTGGCACGCTTACCTGCCGAGGTTGCAAGATAACGGTTGACCTCGATGACGGGAGGTGCCATTGTTTCGCTCATATAGTCAACACAGCGAGCAAGAAGAATCTTGTCGTTGTCGAGCTTTCCGAGAATCGAAACAGCAATAAGGCTCTGAGTGTCATTTGTTCCGTCCTCATAAATCTCGTTGAGAATCTGGAACATTTTTTTCATTGTCTGAGGATTGTTCTGCTTAATTGCAGATATGATTTTTTCCGTGCCGTAGCTTTCAAAAAATTCCTCACCCATGAACTCACCGTATTTTGCAAGATTCTCCTTGTAATAAGGGCGAAGCTCAGGGAAAACAAGACAGATTTTGCTTGCCAGAGTGTTGGCATCATAAAAAGATCCGTTTTTAACAGCTGTCTTTGAAACTGTTTGCTGTGCCTTGCCGGCATTCTTTTTGACAACGGGAGCTTTTTTGGAATATTTCTCTTTAAGTGTGCTTTTTGCTTCTTCAATCAGATAGTTTATATCCGACTGTGTGGAGCTGTCGTCAAGCAAAAACGAACAAAGCTTTTTGTTTGCCGTTTCAACCTCATCACCTGCAAAAACGGTGAATTTTCCGTCCTGATATTCAAATTTAACTGCGCCCTTTTCTCCGCTGAAACTGTTGCAAGCGCCGTCTTGTGAATCACTGTCACTGTTTTTTTCAAAGCCCAGAGAAAGCAGAGCCTCCTGAAGACCGTTGACAACACTGTCATAATTTGATGTAAAATTGCTCATTGGATTGCTCCTTTTAATTAAAATTCAATCTTTAGCTTACGGTATTATAGCATAAAAAACAGAAGTTGTCACCATAAAACGCAAATATTTTTATATTTTGACATTGAAATTTCATATAAACATATAGTATAATAAAAAAAGATTAGTTTTTTCGGGAGTGTTTAGATGATTTCAAAAATTACCGCAATAATCATGGCCCTTGTCAGCATAATCAGCAGCTTGTCGGGTGTCCTGCCCTCAAAGCAGATTGTTTATAATGATGTCTCTTACGGCAGTCATGAAAGACAGGTTTTTGATATATGCTTTCCCGCACAGCTTCAAAAAACCGAGGGTGTTGTTGTTTTCATTCACGGCGGTGGTTGGACAAGCGGTGACAAAGGCTCTTACAATTCAAGAATACAAGCCATAAGTCAAAAGGTGGGTTGTATCTGTGTTTCAATGAACTACCGTTTTCTTTCAAAGAGTGTTCACTGCAACGAACAGCTTGCCGACATTGATGCGGCTTTGGCAAAAATCAAATCCATGGCGCAAACAAGAGGCGTAAACTGCACCAAGGTGATGCTTGTCGGCACATCTGCCGGAGCTCAGCTTGCAACGCTTTATTCTTATGCGAAAAAGGACACAGCACCGATTACTCCTTGTGCCGTAACGGCTTACAGTCTGCCAACTGACCTTTCAAGTGACAACTTTTTGAACAAAAACTCTTATTCATCACCGGAAAATATGCTGCGTCTCATGTCTTATCTTACCGGTGTCAACCTTTCAAAGCTCAGTGAAAGCAAGAAAAAAGCCACCCTTTATAAATACTCCCCCATTAAATATGTTTCCCAAAGCACTGTTCCGACCCTTGTTGTTCACGGCAAGCTTGACACCATCGTTTCGATAAACGATACCTATAAATTTATCAACACGCTTTCTTCAAAGGGTGTCACTCATCAGTTCATCGAGCTTCCCGATTCGGGTCATTCGCTTGACAATGACAAGTATATACTCAATAAAAGTGACACAATTTTTGTTGATTTTGTAAATATGTATATCAAATAATCAGTCATCATCAACAAATTATTAAGTTAAATATTGACAAAGACTCTGCAATGATTTATAATCTCATTGTAGAGTTTTATACTTGAAAAACTATAATTCGAATGGAGGAACTTTATATGAAAAAAGCATTAGCCTTGCTGCTTTCATTACTTGTGGCTTTCTCAATGCTCTCAGTAGTGGCAGTTGCAGGAGATGACGCAGAAGAAGGACTTGTCAACATCATCTTTGTCGTTGA
>CAZBFI010000032.1:0-16003 GCA_964491165.1 uncultured Faecalibacterium sp. | reverse complement strand
AGCTTGACTTTGTGCGAAAACTAAAATTGACAAACTAAAGCGAACCGGCAGATTGAAATTGAGCTTTTTTATTCGTAATGTAACCAAAAAATAAGCTTTGAAAAAATTATTTAGTGTATATTAAACAAAAAGAATGAAAATGTCTTTTCTTTTGCAACTTTTGGTGGTATAATACTCAAGTTGAATAGCGACCTTGTAAGAACAGACGGCTTTTTTGACTCATTTGCCGATAGCTTTGCCGTCATGTTCAGTTGATATAGTAAGGACTTTTGAGTCCGTAGGAATTAAAAAAATTCCGAATTTTGTTACAAAAAAAGAAAGAGGAGATTAAACTTTGGAAAAGCTTGTAATCCACGGCGGTAACAGATTGTCGGGCGAAATAGAAATCAGCGGTGCTAAAAATGCTGCGGTAGCCATCATTCCCGCAACACTTCTTGCACAGGATGTTTGCAGACTTGAGAATCTTCCCAATATAAGTGATGTTACCTGCATGTTCAAGATTCTCACTCAAATGGGTGCTCAGGTTAAAATCATCAACAAGCATACCGTTGAGATCAACACAAAAACAGTCAATTCATATATTATTCCCCATGAGATGACAAAACAGCTTCGTGCTTCTTATTATCTTATAGGTGCACTTCTCGGAAGATATTCAAGAGCAAAGGTAGCACTTCCCGGTGGCTGTAATTTCGGTGTCAGACCGATTGACCTTCACATCAGAGGCTTTGAGCTTCTCGGTGCAAATGTTACCGTTGAAAATGCCATGATTAACGCTAAGGCAGACCACCTGACAGGCAGTGCGATTTATATGGACAAGGTTTCCGTCGGAGCGACGATAAACATCATGCTTGCCGCAGTCAAGGCAAGAGGTCTTACAATAATCGAGCATGCCGCAAAGGAGCCTCATATCGTTGACCTTGCAAACTTCCTTAATGCAATGGGCGCAGATGTCAGAGGTGCGGGAACAGATGTGATTAAAATTCACGGTGTTGAAAATCTTCACGGCTGCACATATTCCATTATTCCCGACCAGATTGAAGCCGGAACTTATATGGTTGCCGCTGCCGCAACAGGTGGCGATGTCCTTGTGAAGAATGTCATTCCCAAGCACCTTGAGTCAATCACCGCAAAGCTTCTTGAATGCGGTGTCAGTGTTACGGAATACGATGAAGCCGTTCGTATTGTTTCCGACGGTAAATTCAGAAAATGTAATGTCAAAACAATGCCTCATCCTGGCTTCCCGACGGATATGCAACCTCAGATGGCTGTTCTTCTGACAGTTGCAAACGGAACGAGCATTGTTTCCGAAAGCGTATGGGATAACCGCTTCAAATACATTGATCAGCTCATAAGAATGGGTGCTAATGTTCAGGTTGACGGAACGATTGCCGTTTTTCAGGGCGTTCCGGAGCTTACCGGTGCTCCCGTAAGAGCAGATGACCTTAGAGCAGGTGCGGCTATGATTATTGCCGGACTTATGGCAAGAGGAAAAACCGAGATCGAGGACATTATCTATATCGACCGCGGTTATGAGGACTATGTTGAAAAGCTCAGAAATGTCGGTGCGGATATCTATCGCAAGAGCTTTGCTCCCGATGAGGGCAAGGTTGGAAGTGTCGGTTAATATCATCAGGAATTTGAAAAATGCAGACGGACAGATAAAGGGGTTATTTTAAAGATAGCTTTAATATAAAACGGTCTGCGATAATTTTCACGCACATTCAGGGCTGTAAAAAAACGGAAGTTTTTTTACAGCCCTCCCATGTTAAAGGAAAAAATGCAGAATGAAGCAACCGAGAGAAAAGGTCGGTTGACAGGATAAATTAAAGGAAATTTCCGATAATTCAATTTTTTTCGTTCTGCACTTTTTTACGGCTTTTGTTTATTTTTATTCCGGAGGGATACTTTTGCGTTTTTGTTCGTTGTTTTCGTCCTCGTCGGGCAATTCCACCTTTATCGGTTCTGCCAAGACGGGTATACTCATAGATGCCGGAGTCAGTGCAAAAAGGCTCAAGCAAGCACTGCTTTCAAGGGAAATTGATCCGTCAGAGCTTGCCGGTATTTTCATTACCCATGAGCATAGCGATCATATCAAGGGAATGAGAATCCTCGCTTCAACTTACAATATACCTGTTTTCGCAACGGCGGGAACGATGGATTTTCTTGAAGAAAACGGTCATGTCACCTCAAAATTCCCATTTGAGATCATTGATGAAAAGGGCGTTGAAATCGGAGATATTTTTGTCAAAGCCTTTAAGACGCCTCATGACAGTGTCGAAAGCTGCGGCTATCGGATAAGCTTTCCCGACGGACAGACTGCCGCAATCGCAACTGATACCGGCTGTGTGACCGATAAAATGAGGGAGAATATGCTCGGCTGTAACCTTGTGATGCTTGAATCGAATCACGATGTCGGAATGCTTCAAAACGGCCCGTATCCTTATTACCTTAAAAGGCGTATCCTTTCCGATGTTGGACATCTTTCAAATGAATGCTGTGCGGAGTTTGTCAAATCTCTCGTTGAAAAAGGCACGGGCAGGATATTTTTGGGACATCTGAGCAAGGAAAATAATTTTCCCGACCTTGCCTTACAGACCGGTCTTGCTGCCTTGAATGAGATCGGAGCCGTCAACGGAAGAGACTGTATTTTAACGGTCAACGAGGTTGAAAACGAAGGCGAAATTATACGCTTTTAGGTGAGTTTATGGTTAATATCAATATTATATGCGTCGGAAAGCTCAAAGAAGCTTACCTGCGTGACGCTTGTGCCGAATACATAAAGAGAATGAACGGGGTATGTAAGCTTACGGTGACGGAAATTGCACCCGAAAGGCTCTCGGATAATCCCTCGGAAAAGGAGATTGAAAAGGCACTCGAAATCGAGGGAAAAAAGATAATCGAAAAGATACCCAAATCGTCAGCGATTTTTGCAATGTGCATTGAGGGTACGCAGAGAAGCAGTGAACAGCTCAGTCTTGAGCTTGAGAATATTGCAGTTTCCGGTGTTGGAAATGCAGTGTTTATCATCGGTGGTTCGTTTGGTCTTTCCGATGAGGTTAAGGCGAAAAGCAAGTATAAGCTTTCGATGAGCAAGATGACTTTTCCGCATCAGCTTGCGAGAATCATGCTTCTTGAACAGCTTTACAGAGCGTCGCAAATTTCCTTGGGAACAAGATACCACAAATAAGGTGTCTTTAAATAAATTTCACAGGAGGAAAAATGATGATTATTTTCAAAAAAATTATTTCTGCTATTCTGGCCTTTGTTATGGCTATGCTGTCGGGCTTTGCTCTTCCCGAAGAAAAAAAGTGTGACCCTGCGTTCACGGGAAGCTTTATTCAGCTTTGGGCAACAGTCAACTGGAGCGATGAGGAATGGGAAAACAGCCTTGAAAACATGAAACAGTGCGGTCTCGAATATCTTATTGTTCAGGAAATCGCATCAAAATCACCCAGAAGTGACGGAGGCAATTGGCATATTTATTATGACAGCTCGTTGCCGGAGTTTGAAAATGCCGAAAGAAGCGAAACCGACTTGCTTGAAACAATTCTGCGTGTCTGCCGTAAAACAGGCATAAAGGTATTTGTTCCGCTTGCAATGTTTGACGATTTCTGGACAGAGGGCGCAATGACCGGTCAGTATTCGGAAATTTGCGATGTAAGCGTGAAAATGGCAGAGGAAATTTACGGCAAGTATTACAGCCGTTACAGTGATGTTATCTGCGGCTGGTATTTCACACCGGAGCTTAACAACATTCTCACCTGTGCATTCAATGTTCAGGGAGTTGCAAACGGCTTGAATAAGATTCTTGCAAAGCTTACCGAGCTTGATCCCTCACTTCCTCTTCTTTTAAGCCCGTTTTATTCGAAATATACCGCAACCGGCCCGATGCTGACTCTCACTCAGCTTGTGAGATTCTTCAGCCTGACCGAGTTCAGAGACGGTGACATTTACTGTCCTCAGGACGCTGTCGGTGCAGGGTGGATTTCTGTTGATGATCTTGCAGGTGTATGGTCAATGTACAGTCAGGCTGTCAAGACCTGTGAGGCAGATGTGAAGCTTTGGGCAAATGTGGAATCCTTTACCCTCGCTTTTGAGGATAGCTTGCTTGACGGAATCATCACAAGACCGTCAACCGAAAACGCTGTTCAGGTTCCCGCAACTCTCGACAGAGTTGTGAAGCAAATGGAGATTGCAAGTGCTTATGCCGAAAACATCATAACTTTCTCCTTCAACCATTTTTATGACACTGCATTTTCCGATCCGATGTTCATGCAGACATATAAGGATTATGTTGAAAACGGCTGTGTCCTTGAACAGATTGCACCCGAGCAGGTCAGCGGACTTGTTAAAAATGAAGAGGATGGCGGAGTAAGACTCAGCTGGAACAAAGCCGAGGATAATTTCGGTGTGGCTTATTACAGAATCGAAAAGGACGGCACCTTCCTTGCAAGAGTCGAGACCTTTGACGAGAGTCAGACGACATATCTCGCACAGAACTGTTCCATTGACAGCGTTTATACCGTAACAGCCTTTGACGCTGCCGGCAATGCTTCGCAGGGCGCTTCAATATAACAAACGAATTTCCCAAAAATAAAATTCAAAAACACTTGATAATGAGAAAAAAGTGTGATATAATACAAATAATCTCTACGGTAGAGTGGGCTTTGCAAAAAAGCCCACTCTTCTTTATTGACTTGACAACTGAATATAAAAAAGGAGTGGTTTTATGGCAAAGGGCGGAAACACCGTCAAAACGGTTTGGGATATTGCAGAACCGATTGCAAATCAGCTTGGACTTCGCCTTTGGGATGTGCGTTTTCTCAAGGAAGGCTCACAGTGGTATCTGCGTATTTTTATCGACAAGGATGAGGGCGTGAGCATTGATGACTGCGTTGAGATGACACACGCAATTAACGTTCCTCTTGATCAGGCAGACCCCATCGAGCAGGCTTATTGCCTTGAGGTCAGCTCTCCCGGAGTTGAAAGGGAGCTTGTCAGACAAGAGCATTTCATTTTGAATATCGGCAAAAAAATCAAGGTTAAAACAATCAGACCCATTGACGGAAAAAGAGAGTTTTCCGGTATACTCGAAGCCTATGAGGACGGCAATGTCACTTTAAGATGTGATGACGAAAGCGGTTACACTTTCAACAAAAAAGAAGCATCGTGGATAAAACTTGATGATTTTGATTTATAAAAAATAAAAAGTAAAGAAAGGTGAATAACAAAAATGAACAAAGAATTTTTCGAAGCCGTTGAAATGCTTGAAGCGGAAAAGGGTATTTCATCGGAATATATTTACGATAAGATCAGAGCTGCGATCATCTCCGCAACAAGAAACAGCTACGGCAATAAGGACAATGTTGTGTGCGAGATAAATCCCGAGGAAAAAACAATGAGGGTTTATGTGAGAATCAATGTTGTTGATGAGGTTGTTGACTCAGCCTCGGAAATGTCTCTTGAGCAGGCAAGAAATTACGATCCGAATGCACAGGTCGGCGGAATCGTTGAGCTTCCTCTTGAGCCTAAAAAATTCGGCAGAATCGTTGCTCAGACAGCAAAGAGCGTTATCCGTCAGGGTATCAGAGAGGCAGAAAGAGACATTGCCGCAAAGGAATTTCAAAACAGACATCAAGAGGTTGTTACCGCAAAGGTCAACATGGTTTATTCCGACACTGGCGACGCCTCAATCGAAATCGGCAGAGCAAATGCAATTCTCAACAAGTCCGATATGATTCCCGGCGAGGAGCTTGTTCCGGGTCAGCTTATCAAGGTTTATGTTGCATCAATCACACAGGAAAGCGGTTCAAGCTATGCAACAATCTCAAGAAAGCACCCCGGTCTTGTCAAGAGACTTTTCGAGCAGGAGGTTCCCGAAATTTATGACGGTGTTGTTGAAATTGTTTCTGTTTCAAGAGAGGCAGGCTCAAGAACAAAAATCGCCGTTAACAGCCACGATGAAAATGTCGATGCCGTCGGTGCTTGCATCGGCCCTAAGGGACAGAGAGTAAGCAACATTGTTGACTGCCTTTGCGGTGAGAAAATCGACATCGTAAGATACAGTCAGGAGCCTGAAAAGTACATCGCAGCAGCACTCGCTCCTGCCGAGGTTCTTTCTGTAACTGTTGACGAAAACGGTGCAAAGAGCTGCCGTGCAGTTGTTCCCGACAGTCAGCTTTCACTTGCAATTGGCAACAAGGGACAGAATGTTCGCCTTGCCGCAAAGCTTACCGGCTGGAAAATCGACATCAAGCCTCTCAGTGCGGTAGCAGTTAAGGAATAAGCAAGGGGATAATAAAATGACAACAAAAAAAATACCGATGAGAAAATGCCTCGGCTGTGGGGAAATGTTCCCGAAAAAAGAGCTTGTAAGAGTCGTTAAGACAAAGACTGCCGATCAGAACGAAGAAAGCTATGTTATAAGCCTTGACAAAACAGGCAAGGCGGCAGGCAGAGGTGCTTATGTTTGCAAAAAGGTTGAATGTCTTGAAGCGGCGGCAAAGGCAAAGCGCTTTCAGAAAGCTCTCGAATGTCAGATTCCTCAGGAAGTATTTGAAAAGATGAAGGCGGAGATTCAGGAAGATGAATGATAAGTTTTTAAGCCTTTTGGGGATAGCAAGAAGATCGGGGAAGCTTTGCTTAGGGCATGATGCGGCAATTTCTTCGATTGTTAAAAATCAGGCAAAGCTTTGCGTCGTTTCGGTTGACGGCTCACAAAGGCTGAAAAATGAATTGACACATGCCTGTACATTTGAAAAAAAGAATATCCCGCTACTTATTGTAAGATACACAATTCCGGAGCTTTCAAAGGCAATCGGCAGTAAGGCGGCGGTGCTTACCGTCACCGACTCCGGCTTTGCCTCGGCTTTGGAAAAAAGATATGACGAAATCAGCTTGTCGGCTGAAAATTAAGGCAGAAAGGATTGACACTATGCCAAGAGATAAGTACAGAGTACATGAGGTTGCCAAGGACTTTGGCATGAGCAGTAAGGAAATTATCACAATTCTCGAAAAGCATTTCGATGAACCGAAAAAGCACAGCACTGCCCTTGAGGACAAGGAGCTGAATATTATTTTCGATACTCTTACACAAAACACACAGGTTTCTTCTTTTGATGATTACTTTGCGGCAACTGCAAAAGAAAGCTCGGATAATGCCAAAAGTGAAAATAATGCCGAAGGCAAGAAAACAAAGGAAGCAAAGAGTGAAGGCAAGGCTACACCTAAGACGGATTCAGCCGAAAAGGAGAAGCCCGCTAAGCAGGACACTCACAAAAAGGAAAACGGCAAAAAAGAGGCTAAGGACACAAAGCAGAATGAAAACAAGCCGGCTCAGAAGGCTCAGAAGCCTGCCGCACAGCCTCAGCAAAGCACAGCTGCTCAAAAGGAGAAAAGCGATAAGCTTCAGGCAAGAACAAAGGGCGAAAAGAGACGCGTTGACACAAGAAGCAGCAATGTTGACCTTGAAAAATATAACGAAAGATACGAAGAAATCGCACCTGCAAACCGCATGAATGACATGGGCTCAAACAAGCAGAAGCTCAAGCAGAAGTCACAGCAATACAGAAAGCAGGGAATGCGTTCAAACAAGAGAGAAACCGAGGCTGAAAAGCTCAAGAGAATTGCCGCAGAAAGAGCAAAGAAAACTCTTGTCATCAAAATTCCCGATGAAATCACCGTCGGCGCACTTGCAGAGCTTCTCAGAAGAACAGCCGCAGAGGTAATCAAGGAGATGTTCAAGCTCGGAACAATGGCAACCGTCAATCAGGTCATTGACTTTGAAACAGCGGAAATCGTTGCAACGGAGCTTGGTGCAAAGGTTGAAAAAGAGGTTGTTGTTTCAATTGAGGAAAGAATTATCGACGACCATCAGGATGCAGAGCAGGAGCTTCTTGCAAGAGATCCCGTTGTCTGCGTCATGGGTCACGTTGACCACGGCAAGACCTCAATCCTCGACGCTATTCGTAACGCATCTGTAACAGCAACAGAGGCAGGCGGTATCACTCAGCACATCGGTGCTTACAGAGTTGATGTCAACGGACAGAAAATCACCTTCCTTGACACACCGGGTCATGCCGCTTTCACCTCAATGAGAGCAAGAGGCGCAATGGCAACGGATATTGCCGTGCTTGTTGTTGCGGCTGATGACGGAATCATGCCTCAGACCATTGAAGCTATCAATCACGCAAAGGCAGCAGGCGTTCAGATAATTGTTGCCATCAACAAGATGGATAAAGAGGGTGCAAACCCCGAAAGAATCAAGCAGCAGCTCACAGAGCATGGACTCGTTCCCGAGGAGTGGGGCGGTGACTCAATCTGCGTTCCCGTTTCCGCAAAAACTCACATGGGAATCGACAATCTTCTTGAGTCTATTCTTCTTGTTGCCGAAATGGCTGAGCTTAAGGCAAACCCGAACAGAGCGGCAAAGGGTGTTGTTATCGAAGCAAGACTCGATAAGGGTCGTGGACCTATTGCAACTCTCCTTGTTCAAAACGGTACGCTCAATGCAGGTGACATTGTTGTTGCAGGTCAGTCTGTCGGCAGAGTCAGAGTAATGAGCAACGAAAGAGGTCAGAGAATCAAGCAGGCAGGCCCGTCTGTTCCTGTTGAGATTACGGGACTTGATGTTACACCTAATGCCGGTGATACATTTGATGTTGCCTCGGATGAAAAGCTTGCAAGAGAGCTTGTTGAAAAGAAAAAGCATGATGCAAAGCAGGCAGAATGGAATGCACAGCAGAAGGTTACACTTGATAACCTCTTCTCATCACTCAAGCAGGGCGAGATGAAAGAGCTTAACATCATCGTCAAAGCCGATGTTAACGGCTCGGTTGAAGCAGTCAAGCAAAATCTCGAAAAGCTTTCAAACGATGAGGTCAGAGTTTGTGTTATCCACGGCGGTGTCGGTGCAATCAATGAGTCCGATGTTCAGCTTGCATCAATCTCGAATGCAATCATCGTCGGCTTCAATGTTCGCCCCGATGCAAACGCAGTGTCTCTTGCCGAAAGAGATAAGGTTGAAATGAGAATGTACAGAGTCATCTATGACTGCATTGAGGAAATCGAGGCAGCTATGAAGGGTATGCTTGCACCTAAGTTCCGTGAGCTTGCTCTTGGCAGAATCGAGGTCAGAACGGTCATGAATCTTTCCTCGGCAGGTAAGATTGCAGGCTCTTATGTCCTTGAGGGTAAGGTTCAGAGAAATGCACTCATCCGTGTTGTGCGTGACGGTATTGTTATCACCGAGGATTCAATTTCCTCCCTTCGTCGTTTTAAAGACGATGTCAAGGAGGTTCAAAGTGGCTTTGAATGCGGTATCGGACTTGAAAAGTTCAACGATATCAAAGAGGGCGACATTTTCGAGTGCTTCATGATGGAAGAATACCGTGACTGATTTTGATTTTTTTGCTGATTTTCGGAAAGGAAAAAGGATATGGCAGGATTCAGAATTGACAGAGTAAGCGAAGATATTCGCAGGGAAATAATTGCGGTTATGCGTGAGCTTAAGGATCCGCGTGTAGCCGGAAAGATGCTGACGGTTGTCCGTGTTGAAGTCAGCTCGGACGCCTCTTATGCAAAGGTTTATGTCAGTGACCTTAATGGCATTGACTCTGCAAAGCAGGCGGTTAAGGGACTTACGGCGGCAACGGGCTATATTCGTCGTGAGGTCGGCTCAAAGCTCCATTTGAGAAAAACTCCGGAGCTTAAATTTGTTGCCGATGATTCGATAGAGCAGGGCTTCAATATGTTCAAGAAGCTTGAAAACAACGGTGAATGATATGAGAATTGAGTTAGATGAAGCCGTAAGCGAGCTTAAAAAGGCACAGAGTATTCTTATTCTGTGCCATGCAAACCCCGACGGAGACACCCTCGGAAGCGGAACGGCACTTTTGAGAGCGTTGAAGTCAATGGGAAAAGGTGTTAAGCTTTGCTGCAACGACAAAATTCCGCAAAAGTTTTCTTATCTTTTTGAAAATGTTGAAAACGATGAAATCGAGCCGGAGCTTATTGTCAGCGTTGATGTTGCCGAAAAAAGACTTTTGGGCGACTGCTTAATGCAGAGCTACGGTGACAAGGTTGACCTTTCGATTGACCATCACGCAACGACAAGGCTCTTTGCGAAAAAAACATACAGTGAACCGGAAAGTGCTTCAACCTGTGAGATTATTTATAAGCTTATCGAAAAGCTCGGTGTGACGGTAAGCGCAGATATTGCTTCATGCATCTATACGGGCATCAGCACCGATACGGGCTGCTTCAGATATTCCAACGTTACGCCCGAAACTCACATCACTGCCGCAAAGCTTATTCTTGCAGGCGCGGATCACAGCAGTATAAATGTCAGAATGTTTGAAACAAAGAGCATGAGCAGTATTATGCTTGAAAGAATGTGTCTTGATTCACTTGAAAGCTATGCCGACGGAAAGCTTGCCGTTATAACGGTGACGAATGAAATGCTTGAAAAAAGCGGTGCGGACAGGTCTGCACTCGATGCCATCAAGCCGATAACAAGGCAGATTGAGGGTGTTGAAATCGGTGTAACCGTCAAGCAGGAGGCAAACGGAAAAACGGGAGTCTCCGTCAGAACAAGCGAGAATTACGACGCTGCCGAAATTTGTGCTTATTTCGGCGGAGGTGGACACAGCAGGGCAGCCGGCTGTGAGATGAAGCTTTGCGTCGAGGAAACAAAGAACAAGGTGGTTGAATACATCACCGAAAAAGTTATTTGAAGCAAAAACAGTGAATTTTAAAGGGGAGTGACGGTGTGACGGGATTTGTGTTTCTCAACAAGGACGAGGGAATGACATCTTTTTTTGCCGCAAGCAGACTCAGAAAAATTTTTTCGACAAAAAAGGTCGGTCATACCGGAACTCTTGACCCTATGGCGACGGGAGTGTTACCCGTTGCCGTGGGCGGTGCGACAAGGTTCATTGACTTTATCGCAGACAGCGACAAGGCTTACAGGGCAAGGTTTGTTCTCGGAAAAACCACCGATACGCTGGACATAACGGGAAAGGTTATTTCCGAAAGCAAGGTTGACAAAAAAAGAGAGGATGTTGAAAAGGTTCTGCCTTTATTCAGGGGTGAGATTTTTCAAGTTCCTCCGATGTATTCGGCTCTCAAAAAAGACGGTGTGAGGCTTTATGACCTTGCAAGGCAGGGCATTGAGGTTGAAAGGGAAAAGCGTAAGGTTTTTATCCATTCACTTGAGCTGACGGATTATGAGGGCGAAAATGAATTTGAAATTGATGTTTCCTGCTCAAAGGGAACTTATATAAGAACTCTGATTGACGATATCGGCAGTCAGCTCGGTTGCGGAGCTGTTATGACAAAGCTTTGCCGGACAAGGTCAAACGGAGTCGATATCGGTGAATGTGTTACTCTTGATGAGCTGATGCGTATTTTTGAAAGCGGAAGGGCTGACGAGTGCCTGCACGGAGTTGACAGACTGCTCGCTTATGATATAATAAGAGTAACGGACAATCAGGCAAAGCGTTTTTCAAACGGCGGTGAGCTTGACACACAAAGGCTCAGAACTGAAGCCGGACAGGGCTTATACAGGGTGTATTCACATTCGGGGGACTTTCTTGGACTCGGTGAAATCACATCGGACAAGCAGCAGCTCAAGGTAAAAAGAGTTTTTGTTGAAATTTGATTTGGAGGCAACGGTATGTTAAATTTACCCGAAACAATTAAAAAGCAGGGTACTGCGGTCGCCCTCGGCTATTTTGACGGAATCCACCTCGGACATCAGGCTGTTTTAAATTCAACCTTGGAATGTGCAAAGCAAATGAATCTTGTGCCGGTTGTCACCTTGTTCGACATTCACCCCAGAAAGATCATTCGCGGAAAAACTCCCCCTATGATCAAAAGCACACATAAAAAAAGGGAGCTTCTTTTAAGCATGGGCTTCACGGTTGCCGATTTGAATTTCCGTCAGACCATGAATTACACTCCCAATGAATTTATAGATAAGATTCTCGTTGAACAGCTCAATGCAAAGGCTGTCTTTTGCGGCTTTGATTATCATTACGGAAAAGGCGGCAAGGGAGATGCCCGTTCACTGCACGATGAGCTTGCAAAAAGGGGAATCCAAGCCACTGCAAAGCAGGCTGTTTTGCAAAACGGTGAAAAGGTTTCCTCAACTGCTATAAGGTCTCTGATAACAAACGGTGAGATTGAAAAGGCAAATATGATGCTCGGAAGCTGTTTTTCTTATGACTTTACGGTTCAAAAGGGAGACGGCTTGGGTCATGTTATGGGCTTTCCGACGATAAATCAATGCTTTGATGAGGACTTTGTTGTGCCGAAATACGGCGTTTATGCCTCAAAGGTTTTCATTGACGGAAAATGGTATCCTGCCGTGACAAACATCGGCGTCAGACCGACGGTTTCTGCCGAAAGCATGAGAAGTGAAACCTGTATACTGGACTTTTCAGAGGATCTTTACGGAAAAAATGTGGAAGTGTTCCTGATTAAGTATCTGCGCTCGGAAATTAAATTTCCAAGCTTGCAGGAGCTTTCACAACAGATTGAAAAAGACATAATAAATGCAAGAATTATTTATAACGAGGAAAACCGGAATGAATAAACTTAATGTTAAGGCGATATTTTTTGATTTTGATGACACTTTGCAAAGCAGAAAGGGAGCTTACAGGCTTTACTGCGAGGCTTTTCTTGAAAAGTATTTCCCGAATATAGATGAGAGGGAAAGACTGCAAAAGCTTGACGAGATGGAGGAGCTTGTTGACGGAGGCTATAAGGACAGGGAGGTTTATTTTCCTGAAATTATAGAGCTTTGGAAGTGGCATGATCACCCCGAATTGCAGGAGCTTTATGACAGCTTCAATTACGATTTCGGAAAATATATCGTCATGCTCGACGGCGCTGTCGAGGTGCTTGAGCAGATAAAAAAACGCGGCTATATTCTCGGCTGTATCACAAACGGTGTTTCGTCACTTCAAAACATCAAGCTTGACACTGCCGGAATCAGAGATATGTTCGATGTTGTGGTGGTTTCCGGAGATATCGGAATATATAAGCCGGCAAGGGGCATTTTCGACGAGGCTTGCAAAAGAGCCGGTGTGAAAAATGAGGAAGCTCTTTTTGTCGGTGATCACCCGATAAATGACATTCAGGGTGCATTAGGCGCAGGAATGAAAGCAATAAGAATGAATTACGGTGATTTTTACGGCAAGGGGCTTAATGCCGAGGGCGTTGAAGCGGAAATTACCGATATCAGACAGCTGCTCGAATATATCTGAAAAATTCAACTTGAAGGAGTAAAGAAATGATTTGTAAGAAATGTTCAACCGATTACGATGAATCATATTCCTTTTGTCCGAATTGCGGAAGCATGAACGAAACAAGATTTTTCACAGACGACAACGGCAACAACAGCTCGAATGAAGCGGTCAACCGGCAGTACGATGCCCCGATTTATTACGAACAGACAAACCTTCAGCCGAAGAAAGAAAACGACACCTCTGCCGTTGAAAAGCAAGAGCCTCAAGTCAAGGAAAAGCCGGCTGTAAGACGCAAGCAAGGAGCTACAGAAAGAAAAATGCCGATAACAGCCACGGAAAAAAAGGCAATGGCACTGATTCTTGTGCTTTTGCTGATCGTCGGCTCACTGACATCCTTTCTCACAGTTATCCGTGTGAAAACCGATGCCTTTAAAAGTGAAAGCAAGCAGCAAAAGGTTGTTGCTCTTTCAAAGCTTTCCACTGAAGAGGAAACAGCACTCGAGCAGGAGCTTGCGTTATATTTTTCTGCCCTGCAAACCGAATTTGACAATGAAATTTGTGATGCGGAGGCTTTCGTTGAAAGAATCAATCCTGCCGACAGCGGAAATCTTTATTCAAGATTGAACGGCTCAAATGACACCTTGCAAACGGTGGCAGATCCGGCAATGCGTTTTTGCAACGAATATGAGGAATATTCTTACTACAAGATTGAAAAAGCGAAAATCGACGGCATTTTTGAACGCTTCGGTCTTTCCTCTTATGACTGTGTGAACACGGAAAACTGTTATTTTTATGACGGATTTTATTATTTCAATAATGTTCAGTCAAAGACCACTCCCGTTGTTTTTGCCGATGTGACAAAAACCAAAAAGGTGTCAGACGGAAGCTTTTATGCCGAATGCTATTTCTACACTCAAAAAGGCTCCGAAACAGTCAAGAGCAAAAACTATTATGTTTCTGTCGGCAAGTCTGTTGATGCTTCCACGGGTGCTTATTCCTTTGTTATCAACAAGGCTTCAAAAACACCCCTGTTTACCGATACCGGAGTTCCGGTTGAGATCAACGGCTCGGCAGAGTATGTGCTTGAAACAAAGGTTATCGAGGGTCGCAACAATGAGGGTACGCTGTTTTGCAAATACACTGTCGAATATCCCGTTTTCAGCGGCAATTCGGTCGGTATCAATGTTATCAATCAGGTTTTCAGCGGTATAGTTTCTGCTTATGAGCTTAAGGCGTCCTCTGCTCAAAAGGATTATGAGGATTTTGTAAGCAAGGGCGGAGATGTAAGTCAGCTTCCCTATGAGGAAACAATCGTCACAAGAATTACATATTCCGACGAAAAGAAAATTTCCTGCGTTGAGAAGCTTGCAACCCGTTCTCCCGAAATTCCCGTCAAGCAGGAAGAGACAACAACATCCGATGAAGACAGAAGCTTCGGCTACGAGCCTGAAAGAGACAACATACCTCAACAGCCTGAGCAGGAGCCTGTTAAGCTTTTCACAAGAAGTGTTGAGGCTTACACCTTTGACAGAGCAACAGGCGACTTCATTTCAAAGGATTCCATCGTCGGTAAGGATTATATGCTCATAAGCGAAATCCTTTACAGAATTTATAATTCTTATGAATATGAAAGCGTGATAACCGAAGCTGAACAGCAAAGCACTACCGTGGCTGATTCGGAGGCTGATAATGAGGATTATTATCAGGATGATTATTATGACAGCTATTATGACAGCTATTATGACAGCTACGAGGCTCAGACCGATGAAAACGGCATACCCGAGGATCAGGACGGCTTGGGTACGGCAATTTATGAAAGTGCCTGCGGCTACACAAAGGACGGCTTTGCTTTCTACTATGTTGATGATAACGGCTTTGTTTCAACCATAACACTGCCCTTGCAGCTTCTTGAAAGAATAAACGCAAGCTGACACCGTTCATAACGAAAACAAAAAAATCAATCCGGAGAAAAGCTTTTACGCTCATTCTCCGGATTTTTGCTGTTATCGGTGCTTCGGTTATTTTACAAAGCAGGAGACAATTTCACCAACATACATTCTGTGGTAATCCTTTGCCGGATAGCACGATGAGTCAATCTGCTTTTCGATAAAGCCGTCGGGATTGATATCCTGAAATGCAAGCTTTTTGCAAAGCAGGACAATTTCCGCTTGCTCAAAGGTCATTGATTCACCGATTGCCTTTGGGGTAAGTCCCGTTTCCTTGGTCTTGTCAACATCTCTTCCACTGTATTTTCCACAGAAAGCAAGTGCTTTTTTATACTCCTGAGAAAAGAAGCTGACGGTGAAGTATTCCTCTTTTTCGGTGAACTGATAGGTGTATCTCTGCGGTCTGATGAAGCAGAAGCAAACATCCTTGTTCCAAAGCTCACCCACAGCACCCCACGATGCAGTCATGGTGTTATAGCTGTCGGCATTGCCTGCGGTGATGAGTGCCCAGCGGTCTTTAAAAAGTGAAATGACATTTTCGTTAAGTTCCTTGACATTGATTTCTTTCAATGCTTATCACCTCTTTGCTTATTTTTATTAGACATTTTAGCACAAAAACATTCTTGTGTCTATAACTATCAAATGTTTTTTTAGTCAGTATTATGCCCTTTTACATTTTAATTCAAAAGTTTTTGTTTAGAATGTCGAATATTCGAGGCATGACAAAAAATATTTGAAAAAAAGGTTGAAAAAATCGCTCTTATCGGTTAATATATTAGAGGTTAAAAATAATCATTCAATTAATTA
>CAZBFI010000031.1:0-16294 GCA_964491165.1 uncultured Faecalibacterium sp. | reverse complement strand
GCTCATTAAGCTTTTTTTATAAAACGAATGCGAGTGCAACAGTTGCGATGATACAAGCAATGAAGGTTATGCCGTATCTTTCAAGATACGAACCGACATAAAGCAAGGCCGCTGCCGGTGCAAAGATGATTTTTTGGAAAAGATTTCCGTGCTTGTAAATTTTCTCCATCATGTTGATGGCATCTTCAATAAGGCTGTAGCTGTTGATATAAAGAGAACAGGCGAGCCAATAAGAAATTGCGGTCACGATGGTAAGAATAACATCTGTCGTTTCATAAATGAAGAGATAAACCAGAGGGAACACGGCAAGGCAAAAAGCTCCGATTGCATTCAGGAATGCCGGCACAAAGCAGATTGCAAAAGCCGAGCAAGCCGTCGGCATAAGCTCATGCTCAACATGGCCTGCCATCTCGTCCTGTCTCAACGCTCTGTTATCCTCAACGGGTATACGGAAGATTCTGCAAACAACCTGCTCCCAGAAGCACCTTGCATAAGCTCCGGGGAAGGTCAATAATTTTGTTATCCAAAGAAAAGCCGTCATCCCAAGTCACCTCCTTTATCTGCAAGAACCTGTGCGAGTGTCATTTCCTTGTTCTTATATTTTTCAACAAGGGGACTAAGCTCATATCCTGCACCTTCAAGTGTCGATTTCATCGTTTCATAGGTTTCCGTGTCACCGCAATAAGCAGCACAAAGTGCATAAAGGTTGCAGTCGGAAACGGTGTAACGGCTCGCAGCCATATATTCCTTCATTGTGTCAAATGCGAGAGCGCCCTCACCCTTTAAAAGATATGCCACAACGGTGATGGGATAATAAGAAAGGTCGTTGCTCTGTGCGTTGTCTGCTGCCTGCTGAGCAATCTGCATCATTCCGCTTGCGTCGGGTGTTTCAAGGAAACGGAAATAAGTGGCATAGACCTTATAAGCGTTCATGTCCTCGCTGTTAAGCTCAACCATTCTTTCAAAATAGCCCTCTGCAAGCTCCTTGTCGCCCATTCTTGAGGCAACTCTGCAAAGTGAGGCGAGATACATCCACTCATAAAAGCCGTCTTTATCGTTTGCCTCAATACCCTTTAAAACCTCAAGCTGCTGCTCGTAGCTTTTTCCGCTTAATTCCATAAGCTCAGCTTTATAATAATCGGTAAGAGCAGACTCGTATTTTATCTGCTTTTCCTCGTCGATATAGCTTTCCTTAATCTCATCAAGGCTTGCGGCAAGCTCATCATAATCAAACTCACTGCCTCTGAAAGCACTGTAAACGATTTCCTCGGTTGCCTGCTGAGTTGCGATGAAAATCTCCGTCTTATCGACAATTTCCTTATACTTTTTGTTTGAAAGCTTTTCAAGCTCCTGAGTGGAATATAACTGCTCGATATATTCCTTTGCATCGTTTATATAACCTGCGCGGCAGAAGGAGTCGATAATAAGCTTTGAGATTTTTGCCGAATCCTGATCCTCTGCGGAAATGTAAGAATAAAGCGAGTTGAGAGTTGAAATCATCTTGCTTTGTCCGTAAAGCTCCTGTGCCTCAAGAATGCTTATCGACTTTTCAAAGTTGTCACCGCCGAAATAAACCGAGAGGACAAAAACGGCAACCATTGCAACAATCGCAACAATTCCGCCGATTCTGAACGGATAACGCTTCATAAGCTCACGGCATTCATCACAGTAAAGATAATCCTCACCGTAAGCATCGCTTGCCGGTCTTTCACCGCAGCAGTCGCAAACGGGTCTTTTCACGCTGTCGACTTCCTCATCTTGTGCCTCATCTTCAACATCTTCAAGCTCCTGAATAATTTCACCGCTTTCCTGCTGAGCGTCGGCATTGTCAATAGCCTCCTGAAACATCTCACGGATTTCTTCAAGCTCCTGAGCGAGCTGCTGAGCGGACTGCTCCTGTTCCTTGCCGTTGTCGGCAGGCTCATCGGCACCGCTGTCAATCGTCTTTTTTTCAAAATCGTTCAAAATATAACCTCCCTGTTTAAAAGACCTTTGCAACATTTTAACACTCTTTTATCTAAAATGCAACCTAAAAAAATTCAAGCGTCGGCACTCAACGGCAAAAACACCGAAAACGGCAAATTTCACTGCTTTAAGGTCATGAACCGACACCTTAATAATAAGGATAATTATTTAAAACAACCTTAAACTGCCTTGTGTTTCCCACTTGCACCTAATGCCGTCGCAATGCACGGAAACGGGGGATTGAAAAAAAGCACTTTTTGTGATAAACTTTCAAAAAAAAGGCGACGGAGGTAACAGTCATGGAAAATCTGCAAAAAGCACTTGACGAGATAATCGAAAAAAATCGGCAGGCAGGCATTAAGCCGACACTGTTGCTTCACGCTTGCTGTGCACCTTGCAGCAGCTACTGCATAGAATATCTTCATGAGCATTTCAACATCACCCTCTTTTTTTACAATCCGAACATCTTCCCCTCGGATGAATACTCGCACCGTGTCAATGAGCTTAAAAGACTTGTGAGTGAAATGGGACTTCACATACCCGTTTGGGAAACAGAAAACGACACGCAGAGCTTTTATGAAATTGCAAAGGGGAAAGAAGAAGTAAAAGAGGGCGGGGCAAGATGCTTTGATTGCTATCGTCTGAGGCTTGAAAAAACGGCTGCACTGGCAAAGGAAAAAGGCTTTGATTATTTCACCACGACGCTTTCGATAAGTCCGTTGAAAAATGCAAAAAAGCTGCGTGAAATCGGGCTGGAGCTTGAAGAAAGGTACGGGGTGAAGAATCTGCCGTCGGACTTCAAAAAGAAAGAGGGGTACAAAAGAAGCATCGAGCTTTCAAAAAAGCACAACCTTTACAGGCAGAACTACTGTGGCTGTGAATTTTCATTAAGAACAACTAGTGACTGAAAAAAGTGCAGATCGGATAAAACAATAATTAAATTAAATAAGCTTTCCGTCAGAGTGATTTGATGGAAAGCTTTTTATATGCATTTTTGGAAATGGGCAAAGCTGCGTTTTATTTTCACCGACAAAGAGGGCTGTAAAAAACTTCCGTTTTTTACAGCCCGTTTTCAGTCCGTTTAAGCCTTTTTGCCCTTGATTTTTTCTGTCAATCCGTCAACAATCTTTTCAAAATACGGATAAACGAGGTTGATGATTACAACTGCGATTACGGCATAAAGCAAGCCGACAATAGCACCTGCAAGAACATCTGTGCAATAGTGAACCTCGACATAAATTCTCGAAAATCCCATAATTGCGGCAAACACTGTCATCGGAATACCGATCTTCTTGTTATAGAAGAGGATAGCGAAAGCGGCAACAAAGGCAGATGATGTGTGACCCGACGGGAATGAGAAGCTTGAGGGCTGCTTGACAAGGTAGGGGAAGAAATATTTTGCAGTGTCTCCGCCCCAACGGTAATATGTATCCGGATCAATGTTAAAAAGGTTAAAGGGTCTGGGTCTTGCGAGCAAATCCTTGAGAATAACATTGTTGCAAATTACCATAACACCGAGTGCAACAAGCATTGCAAAGCCAATTTTGCGGTATTTCTTTGTGAAGAGGAAAACAAATGCCATTGCAATGAAAATGATGCCCTCATCACCAAGAGTTGTAATAACAACCATCACTGTTGAAAGGAACTTGCCCTGTATTCCCTGCACCCACTCAAAAACGCTCAAGTCAAATGCAAGAAACTTGTCGAAAAGTCCTTTGAATTTGTAAACCTGCTGAACCTCTACGGTGTATTCGGTGTCAACGGGAGCATTGCCGACATTTGCGGCTGAAACCTTAACGGTGTATTCTCCGTTGATATCGGCGCAGGCAAACTTTGTTTCCTTGGGAAGCTTGCCGTCCTCACCTAAAACAGCCTGAGTTGATCTGAGAAGCTCTCCGTCGGCACTGTAAATTTCAACAAGCCAACCGCCCTTTACGCTCTCAGCCGACTCCTCGGCATCAAGTGCAAAGCAGACATAGCCCTTTTCATTTTCGGCACTGTAAACGAATGTGTCAACAGCATCAGCCGAATCAAGTGAGCCGACAAAGCTGTCACCGATGGTGAGTGTGCCGTCACCTGCGACATTTCCCGCTGTGACTGCATTTGCAGAGGAAACATTAGCCGCAGCTGTTCCCATGCTGAACAAAAGCATAAATGTCAGCAGCACCGTAAGAAAAACCGAAATTTTCCTTTTCATAAATAATTCCTTCTTTCTGTATTTTTTTAATTTAACGCCTTTCGGCAAAATTAACACTTTAAATTTCAAAAAGCTTTTTCAGCTTTTTTGAAGCGTTGCCCACGGTGAGAGCAAGAACAGTATCTCCTCCCATTATCACCGTGTTACCTCTTGGAATGATCAGACCCTCATCTCTCATAACATAAACAAGGACACATTCCTGCGGAACATCAAGCTCCATGAGCTTTTTCCCCGATTTACTCCATTTGAACGGTATGTTGTATTCGCTTATAATGGCGTTGCTGTTGCTTATGCTCGCCATAAGCTGAACGGGGGCAGAGTCGATTTCATGGTCAATCATGTCGGCAATAATCCCTGCCGTGTTGACTGCAATGTCGATGCCAAGCTCTTTCATTATCAGAATATTTTTCGGATTGTTGCTTCGTGAAACGGTTTTTTTCACTCCGAACTGCCTTTTTGCAATTTCACAGCCGACAAGATTATCCTCGTCACGCCCTGTCAGTGCAACAAACACATCAAACGCATTTGCCTTTGCCCTTGAAAGCACCTCAAGTCTCGTTCCGTCTCCACAGATGATGGGAATATTCAAGCTGTCAGCCAAAATTTCACAACGCTTTTTGCTGTTTTCAATCACCGAAACGGTATATCCGGACTCTATAAGCGTTCTTGCAAGGTGATAGCCGAGATTACCACCGCCGAGAATGAGAACCTTAGTCTTTTTATCCTTAAATAACGGCATAAATCAACCTGTCTCCTTCCTCCACGGTAAGCTCCGATTCGTTTGCAAGGTGAATCGTTCCGTCTTTCTTTTTGACGGCAAAAAGCATCTCGTCCTCCATGCAAAGAATGTCATGGGCGTATTTGTCAACCTGCTTCCTGTCAGCCTTCTCCATTTTGAAGCCGACATTCGTTCCGCTGATATTCACCGGCTCAATCTCGTCGTTCCTGCCCAGAATAAGTGAAAGAAAAACGTCCTTTTCTATCCTTGTTGCGCACACTGTCCTCAAGCCGAACTTGCGAAACACCGACTCTCTCGACGAATCAAAAAGCCGGACATAAACATCGCTTATGCCGAAAATCCTGTTGAGAATTTTCGCCGCCATGATGTTGACATTGTCATTTGAGGTGACAACAGCCGCAACCTCGGCATTTTCGCACCCCGCTTTTTTAAGCACATCAACATCAATTCCGCTTCCATGCACGCTGATTCCCGTGAAATCCTCCGGAAGTTTTTCAAGCTGCTCGGCACTTATGTCAACAACAGCCACATCGTGTCCCAATTCGTCAAGCTCCGACGCCAAACGACAGCCCGTCTTTCCGCAACCGATAATCATTATATTCATCAGCAGTCACCTCTATTTCAATCAATCGTAACAGCTTTTGTTTTCCACGGTGAATTTGCCGTCTGAAAATTCGATAACGCAATATTTTCCGTCACATAACGCACCGGGGTTGACAGCCGTAACTCCCGTTAGCTCGTCCTTTGTCATTTGCCTTACATGAGTATGCCCGTAAAGAGCAAGCGACGCAAGGACAGATGAGGCTTTTCTGAAAAGGGGAGTCAGGGTGGTTCTCACCGAATAAGCATCGCCGTGGCAGGCAAACACCGTAACACCGGAAAAATGCTTATAAGCCTCACCGCTGACGGCAAAATCCCAATCGTTGTTCCCTCTGACGCAGATGAACTTCTTTTCGGGATAAAAATCCCTGACCCAATCAACCTCCTTCATTCCGTCACCCAAAAAGATGACCTGATTGCAGTCGGTCTCCTTTGAAAGCATGAGGTCAAGCAGCTCTCTTCTGCCGTGAGAATCCGAAAACACAAGAACTCTCATTCATAAAAACCTGCCTCTCAACATATTTATATACAAGTAATATTATCATAAGTCAGGTGATTTTTCAATGCAAAATGAAACAAATCTTTCAGCCGAAAAAATAAATTCTCTTTTGAACCTTATGAAAAAGCAGAATGATGATCCGGAAAAAATCAAAAGCTTCATCGCCTCCTCATTGGCAGACAGTCAAAAGGAAAAGCTCAACGCCATTTTGTCGGACCCGAAAAAGCTCAATGAAATTCTTTCTTCACCCCGTGCAAGGGAGCTTATGAAAAAATTCGGTCAGTCACCTCAGGGAGAAAACGGCAATGGATCTTCAGGACCTTGATCTCGACAGCATCGGGGACATTCTCAACAGCCTTTCACAAGACGACATTGACAGCATAGCCTCCATTGCACAGGGCTTTTTTAAAAACGACACAGAAAACACAAACGGCAAAAATGCCGGAAACAGTGAAAGCACCGAAAACAATCCTTTTTCATTTGATCCGGAAATGATTTTCAAGCTGATGAATATTTTTCAAAGGCTGAACAGCTGTCAGGACGATCCGAGGTGCCGTTTGATTGCCTCACTCAAGCCCTTGCTTTCCGCACCCAGACAAAAAAAGGCAGATGAAGCAATCCGCTTGATGAAAATTTTTTCGCTGTTTTCCCAAGGAGACATTTTTAATCTGTAAGGGGAGTGATAAGCACGGACAAGGATTTTGCCCTCATTTTTTCCGTAATGCTTCTTGTTTTGTCCGAGACCCATGACAAAGCTCTCCTTATTGCACTTTTGTATATTCTGACTTGACAAGACCCCGTCTTTTCGTTATTATATCTTACAAAACAAGTTAGAAAGGATATACTGTCATGGAATATACATTTATACCTAAGGGTGTCTGCTCGAGAAAAATCACCTTTGAAATCAACGACGGCATCGTTTCGTCGGTTCGCTTTTCCGGAGGCTGTTCCGGAAACACGCAGGGAATTTCGGCTCTTGCCGAGGGAATGAAAGCAGAGGATGTCATAAACAGGCTTTCCGGCATTCGCTGCGGCTTCAAAAGCACCTCCTGTCCCGACCAGATGGCTCAGGCGATCAAGGAAGCTATTGGAAAATAAAAAAAGCACATCAAAATGTGCTGTAAAAAAAACACAGACCGCATAAAACAATAATTAAATTAGATAAGCTTTCCGTCAGAGTGATTTGATGGAAAGCTTTTTTTATATGCATTTTTCGGATTGGACAAAACTTGAGTTTTGTGTTTTATGCTTCGTTTCGTGTGGGACGAGCTACTTTAAGCTCAAGGGTTAATAATTTTCCTTTCTAAGCTCAAAAAAGCTTTGAGGATGAGCGCATACGGGGCAGACCTCGGGAGCTTTTTTGCCGACAACAAGATGTCCGCAGTTACGGCATTCCCACATTGTCTCCTCACTCTTTTCAAAAACCTTCTGCATTTCAACATTGTTGAGAAGTGCAAGATATCTTTCCTCATGGCTTTTTTCAATCTGTGCAACAAGTCTGAATTTTTCGGCAAGCTCTGTGAAGCCCTCCTCCTCTGCATCCTTTGCAAAGCCGGCATACATATCGGTCCACTCGTAATTTTCACCTGCCGCAGCAGCTGCAAGGTTTGCCGCCGTGTCGCCTAATTCGCCCAGCGCCTTAAACCACATTTTTGCGTGTTCCTTTTCGTTGTCTGCTGTCTGCTGAAAAATTGCGGCAATCTGCTCATAGCCCTCTTTTTTAGCCACGGAGGCAAAATAAGTATACTTGTTTCTTGCCTGAGATTCACCGGCAAAAGCCTCCATGAGATTTTTTTCTGTTTTTGTTCCTTTAAGCTTCATAACAATTCTCCGTTCTGTATTATTTTTTTCGGTTTTTTGAATCATATCATTTATGAAAAGCTTTGTCAAATCACAAACGAATTATTCCTTGAGTTAAGCTTAAAGCGTTCGTCTTTATTAACAAACTGTTAATAATGTGTTTTATATCTCTCTTTTCTTTGAACAAATGAGAATAATATGTTAGAATTTATTTTATACACTAAAATTGACTCAGATGATTACAAAAACATACGAAAGGAAAAAATCAGCAATTATGATAAGCACAAACAATGTCACACTTCAATATGGTGGCAGAGAGCTTTTTAAGAGCGTTTCAATCAACTTCACAAAGGGCAACTGTTACGGCCTTATCGGTGCAAACGGAGCCGGCAAAAGCACATTTTTGAAAATTCTTTCAGGTGAAATCGAGCCTAATAAGGGCTATGTTACAATAACTCCGGGTGAAAGACTTTCCGTTTTAAAGCAAGACCATTACGCTTACGATGAATACGATGTTATAAGAACCGTGCTTATGGGAAACCCAAAGCTTGTTGAAATCATGGACGCCAAGGAGGAGCTTTATGCCAAAGAGGAGTTCACCGAGGAAGACGGAATCCGCATAAGCGAGCTTGAAGAGGAATTTGCCGAAATGGACGGCTGGAGTGCCGAAAGCGATGCCGAAATTCTGCTTAATGCCCTCGGCATTCACAATGAGTTCCATTATATGCAAATGAAGCAGCTCAGCGGTGACCAAAAGGTTAAGGTGCTTCTTGCACAGGCACTTTTCGGCAACCCCGACATTCTTCTTCTTGACGAGCCGACCAACCATCTCGATGTTGCGGCAATAAACTGGCTTGAAGAATTTTTGATGAATTTTGAAAACACGGTTATCGTTGTCAGTCATGACAGACATTTTCTCAACAAGGTCTGCACACATATTGCCGACTGTGACTTTGGAAAAATAACGATGTATGTCGGAAACTACGATTTCTGGTACGAATACACCCAAATGGCTCAACGCCAGCTGCGTGAGCAAAACAAAAAGACCGAGGCAAAGATGAAGGAGCTTCAGGAATTTATCGCAAGGTTCAGTGCCAACGCCTCAAAATCAAAGCAGGCAACAAGCAGAAAAAAGCTGCTTGACAACCTTGTTCTTGAGGATATGCCCGTTTCATCAAGAAGATTCCCCTTTGTTGAATTCAAGCCAGACAGAGAAATCGGAAACGATCTGCTGACAGTTGACGGAATTTCAAAAACCATCGGTGACAGAAAGGTTCTTGACAATGTCTCTTTCACGATAAGACCGAATGAAAAGGTAGCCTTTGTGGGAACAGATGCAGTTGCAAAAACAACGCTTTTCAAGATTCTCACAGGTGAGCTTGAAGCTGATGAAGGTACATTCAAATGGGGTGTTACCACCTCGCAGGCATATTTTCCGGCAGATAACTCCGAATTTTTCGACGGTGTTGAGGACAGCCTCATCGACTGGGTCAGAAGATATTCCGACCTTCAATTTGAATCCGATGTCAGAGGTTGGCTTGGCAGACTCATGTTTTCAGGTGAGGAAGCCACAAAAAAGGCAAAGGTGCTTTCCGGTGGTGAAAGGGTACGCTGTATGCTTTGCAAGATGATGCTTTCAGGAGCAAATGTGCTCATTCTCGATGAGCCGACAAACCATCTTGACCTTGAATCCATCACAGCACTCAACAACGCTTTAATCAAATTCAAGGGCGCATTATTCTTCACCTCGCATGACCATCAGTTCGTTCAGTCGATTGCCGACAGAATCATTGAAATCAGACCCGACGGACTTTATGACCGCAAGGAAACCTATGACGAATTCCTTGAAAACAATGATTTACTTATTACCAAATAAATACGGGAGATAGTTTTATGATATATGTAATCGGTGATATACACGGCTGTAAGGAAAAATACACTCAAATGCTTCAAAAAATCAATCCCGATGAGCATGATGCTGTTTTTGTTCTCGGTGACATTCTCGACATCGGTGATGAGGGCATCGACATTTTAAATGAAATGATGTACTGTGCGAATATTTATCCCGTTCTCGGAGAAAGAGAGTATTTCGCAAGGAAGCTTTTAAAAGATATTGCCTCTTTCGGCTCTCTCGAAAAGGCTCTTGAGGGACTCGACGGTGAAAAAAAGGAGCTTTTGCTTAAATGGGAAAAGCTCGGCTGTCAAAAAACAGTTGAAGCTTTCCTCAAGCTCGGTGATGACGACAGGGAGGCGTTGCTCGATTATCTTGACGAATTCAACGCTTATGAGCAGCTCGAATGCAAGGGCAAAAAATTTGTGCTTTGCCATGCGGGAATAAACAATTTTGACCCCGAAAAAGAGCTTAGCGACTACGACGACGAGGACTTTGTTTTTGCCGACACGGATTACGGCAAGATATACATCAAGGACGCTTATCTTGTGACGGGTCACAAGCCGACTGTCACAATCGGCAAGGAGTTTGCCGGAAAGGTTTATGCAAAGAAAAGGCATCTTGCAATCGACTGCGGTGCAGCCTTTGGTGGCAGACTCGCAGCAGTTTGCCTTGACACCTTGAAGGTGTATTATTGTTGAGGCAGTAGCCGAGGTAAGAAGTAAGAACTAAGGTAGGGCAGAAAAGCGACGCTTTTCTGCCCTACCTTACTTATTCACTATTACTTATTACATCTTACTTCAACTTCTCGGTGCTTTGATTTTGTTAAGCTTTGCATTAAGGTCAAGAAGCTCTTGCTTTGTCACCTTAACCTCCATTGCGCCGATAAGGTTTGCAGCACGCAAAGGAGTGAAAGCGCCTGCCATTTGCAAAAGCTCCTTTGACGGCTTCATTCCGCCGGGGAGACCTCCACCCTTCTTTTCATCGCCAGAGCCTTTCTTTGTTGCCTTGAACTTTTTGAAAAGTCCGAGAACAAAGCTGAGCGTAACAAGCTTGCCCTGTAAGGTCTTGCAAATGACGGAAAACTTTTCATTGATGTTGAGATATCCATCGGGAGTTGTGATGTCAAACCAGTTGAGGATTGCTCCCTTTTCCTTGAAAACATATTCCTCATTGATTTTGTCAACCTTACGAATAGTGCTTTCATCCTTGCAGTCACCGGCAACGGCAAGAAGCTGTGTCTCGCCCTCATTTTTAACTTCAAAACGGAAGAAATGATCTGCTGCCGTCTTTTTGCCGACGGATTTTCCGTTTGCAAAAAGCTCAACCTCGGGAAGATTTGAATAAACAGTAACCTTTGTTACAGCTTCAACTCTGTCAATATATCTCTTTGAGCAGATATGAACGAACTTTTCGTCGGAAAGCCAAGCCTTATAGGCGAAGAAGGAATCCTTCTTATACTTTCTGTCCATTGTGACAAGACCCTTGTGATTCTGTCCGTTCTCACCGCCCTCCTGACGAGCATCTGCACCGAAATCGAACATGTTCCAGACATGAGTTGACCAGATATACTCCCTTGAGAAAAGCTGTTTAATAAGCTCCTCATGATAATAAGCCTGATACTCCTCGGTATAGTCGCCCTGCTGTGGCTTTGAGGTGTGCCAATTAAGTGCCTCACAGCCGTATTCACTGCAACCGATGGGTATATTCGGATGATTCTTATGGAACTTGTCGAACCACGGTCCGTTCATGGAAGTTTCTCCACCATACCAGCCGAAATAATGATTGTAAGAAATGACATCGGGGATTTTTATATACTCGCTGTCGGGATCGCACATTGAAAGGCAGGCTAAGGTTGTCAGCCTCGTTTTGTCCATGCTGTGACAAAGGTCGTTGAGTATTCTGTGATTTTCAACAAGATCCGGATTAGCTGCACCCTGCATGGTTATCTCATTTGAAAGACCCCAGACGACGATTGACGGGTGGTTATAATTTTGAGTGATAAGCTCTTTCATCTGGGAAATCGTGTTTTCTCTTCCCGATGACATGTGCTGTGATATATAAGGAATCTCAGCCCAAACGATCATACCTCTCTCATCGCAAAGGTCATAAAAATACTGATCGTGCTGATAATGTGCAAGACGGATTGTGTTTGCACCGACCTCACAGATAAGATCCATATCCTCCTCATGATGTTCACGGTGAAGAGCGTTGCCGATGCCGAGTCTGTCCTGATGTCGTGAAACACCGTGAAGCGGATACTGCTGCGAATTAAGGAAGAAGCCCTTTTCCGGATCAATTTTAAATGTACGGCAACCGAAACGAGTGCTTACTTCATCAAGCACGGTATCATTTTCAACAAGCTCAACCCTTGCCGAATAAAGATAAGGGTCTTTTCTTCCGTGCCAAAGGTGAACATTTTCAATTTCAAAGCTTTCAGTGTCGCTGTCACTTTCCTTTGTTGAAACAACATTGCCCTGCGCATCGCTTAATGTGTAACGCAAAGCCTGTCCGTCGGCTTTGTTTGTAAGGTAAGTCTTAACCTCAATTTTTGCGTTCTTGCCGATTATTTCCGGAGTGACCTTAATGCCGGGAGTACCGTAATAATCAAGGTCGAAGTGGCTTTCGGGTACGCAGATAAGATTCACATCACGGTAAATTCCGCCGTAAAAGGTGAAGTCTGCCATTTGGGGATAAACTCTGTCATTCGGTGAGTTATCAACATCAATTTCAATAACTGTTTCATCCTTGAGGGATTTTGTGATATCGACTCTCCAAGTGCTGTAACCGCCGTCATGATGGGCGAGCTTTTCACCACCGACAAAAACATCTGCCGATGAATTAGCACCGCGAATTTCAAGATAATAGCGATCGGCTGAGGGGAGGTCTGCTTTTTTGAGTGTCTTTTCATAACGGCAAGTACCTCTGAAATAATCGGCTCCGCCGTCCTGACCGTCAACCGAATTCCAAGAATGAGGAAGGTCAACGCTTATCGACTCTGCATCGGGCTTTTTAAAAGACCACGCCTTGTTTAAATTTAAAACTGTTCTCATTTGATTTACTCCTTTGTTTTTTAATAATAACGCTGTTGAAAGAATAAAGCTCAGCTTTACATCAGAGCTTTAAAAAGCTCATCGCAGTCATTGACAACCACCTCGGCATCAGCCTGACGCAGCTCTTTTTCGTCACGGAAGCCCCAGGTGACACCGATACATCTCAAACCGGCATTATGTGCTGTTTGAACATCGACCTCACTGTCACCGACATAATAACATTCATCGGCAGTGACACCGAGCCTTTCCATTGCCTTAAAAACATTGACGGGACACGGCTTACGCTCACTTTCCGCTTCCACACCGATTGCACTGTCAATAAGCGCAGGGAAAAACTCCTCACAAAGCTCAAAAACCGCTTGATGAAGCTTGTTTGAAACAACGGCAATTTTAACACCGTTTTCTCTGAGCTGTTCAATAAGCTTTATCACATTCGGATAAGGCGCTGTGCTGTCACGCATGTGGACAAGATAATGCTCTCTGAAAACAGAAAGGCAATCCTCGTTTGTTTTTTCGTCGGTATTTTCGGGAGTTGCTCTTTGCATAAGCTTTTTAACTCCGTTGCCGATAAACCCACGCACCTCGTTAAGACTTCTTTGCGGAAAGCCGAAAGCCGAAAGTGCATAATTGACACTTGCGTGAAGATCTGCAAGGGTATTGAGAAGTGTGCCGTCAAGGTCAAAAATAACTGCTTTTAAAATATTTATCATTCCTTTTTGTGCTTTTGTGCTTTTATTTTAACTTAAAAATGTAAATAAATCAATAAATTCATGATAATAGCTGATGATTTGCTTGAATATAAACGGAAAGGCAGAAGTTGAGGGAAGAGTGAAGAAGTAAGAGGTAATAAGTGAGGCAGGGCAGAAAAGCGACGCTTTTCTGCCCTACCATACTTTTTACTTCTTCCCTATTACTTCTTACTTCAATTTTTTATCTCACGGGTTCGGTGTGCCAAATATCCCTCGCATAGTCGAGAATCGCTCTGTCGGTTGCAAAGCGGCCTGCACCGGCAGTGTTAAGAAGTGACATTCTGTTCCACTTCTCCCTGTCTCTCCAAAGCTCGTCAATCTTCTTCTGAGTTGCTCTGTAATCGGCAAAGTCGGCAAGCACCATGTAAGGATCATGATGAATAATCGTGTTGCCGATTTCGGGGAACTGCTTTGAACCGATGCCCTTTTGAATGAACTCAATAACTCTGCGAAGCTCTGCGTTGTTGTTGAAATAATTCATCGGCTGATAACCGCTGTTTTTAAGCTCGTTGACCTCGGGAGTCTTCATTCCGAAAAGGAACATATTCTCATCGGTAACAGCCTCATTGATTTCAACATTTGCACCGTCGAGCGTGCCAAGGGTAATTGCACCGTTTATCATCAGCTTCATGTTGCCCGTACCACTTGCCTCTGTGCCTGCAAGTGAAATTTGTTCACTGATATCGGCTGCCGGCATGAGTCTTTCAGCCATTGTGACATTGTAATCCTCAAGATAAACCACCTTGAGTCTGCCCTTCATGTCGGGATCATTGTTGATAACCTCTGCCAAGGAGCAAATCATTTGAATGATCTTCTTTGCAAGGAAATAGCCGGAAGCGGCTTTTGCACCGAAAATATAAGTGTGCGGAACATAATCACCGTTCGGATTGTCCTTGATTTCAAGATACCTTGCGATAATCTGTAAGGCATTAAGATGCTGACGCTTGTATTCGTGAAGTCTCTTGACCTGAACATCGAAAATCGAATCGGGATCAAGCTCGATTCCCATCGTCTTTTTCACATAATCGGCAAAAGCCTTCTTGTTGTTGTGCTTAATTTGACCGATTTTTTCAAGAACCTTTTTGTTGTCGGCAAATTTACGAAGCTTTGTCAGCTCGTCTGCGTTGTAAATGAAGCCGTCACCGATAAGCTCGGTAATATATGCCGTAAGCTCCGGATTGGCTTGACAAAGCCATCTTCTGTGAGCGATTCCGTTTGTGACATTTTTGAATTTTTCGGGTGTGAGTCTGTAATAATTGTTGAAAAGGGAATCCTTGAGAATTTGCGAGTGCAGACCCGAAACACCGTTAACGCTGTGACAGGTTGCAACGCAAAGGTTTGCCATTTTGATAACTCCACCGGAAATGACAGCCATTGACTCAACCATACCGGCATCGTGTGTCTGCTCCCAGATGTTAGCTCTGTATCTGTTGTCAATTTCCTTGACGATGGTATAAATTCTCGGAAGGAGACTTCTGAAAAGATCCTCCGACCAGCATTCAAGAGCCTCTTTCATGACGGTGTGATTGGTGTATGCCGTTGCCTGTGTGACAATTCTCCATGCATCGTCCCAGCCGTAACCGCATTCGTCAAGCAAAATTCTCATCAGCTCGGGAATCGAAAGAGTGGGGTGAGTGTCATTGATGTGAATTGCATTCTTTTGTGCAAAGTTTTCCATGGAGCTTTCATGACGAAGATGTCTTGCAACAATGTCCTGAATGGAGGCTGAAACAAGGAAATACTGCTGCTTGAGGCGCAGACTCTTTCCCTCGTAATGATTATCCGACGGATAAAGAATCTTGCTGATAACCTCAGCCATTGCCTGCTGTTCAACAGCCTTCATATACTGACCCTGATCAAAAAGCTTCATATCCAGTGCGGGAGCAACGCTCTTCCATAAGCGCAAAACGGAAATACCTCTGCCGTCCTTACCGCTGACATACATATCATAAGGAACTGCCATAATCGTTTGAGCATTTTTATACTCAACACTGTGATAATGATTATCCCAGTTGTCGATTACCTCACCGCCGAAGCGAACCTCAACGGTATCCTTTTCCTTAGCTCTGAGCCAGACCTCACCGCCCGGAAGCCAGAAGTCCGGAAGCTCTGTCTGCCAGCCGTCAACAAGCTTCTGCTTGAAGATGCCTGCTTCATAAAGAATGCTGTAACCCATGCCGTAAAAGCCTTGAGTTGCAAGGCCGTCAAGGTAACAGGCTGCGAGTCTGCCCAAGCCTCCGTTTCCGAGACCTGCGTCCGGCTCACATTCGTAAAGCTTCTCAAGCTTAATGCCCATATCCTTCAACGCAGCGGCAAATGTTCCCGTAAGGTTGAGATTATAAAGATTATTTTTAAGCGAACGACCCATAAGAAATTCCATGCTCAAATAATAAATCTTCTTTGAATCCGACTTATCCGCATCGGCACGAAACTCTCTTAAGCCGTCATGCATAAGGTCTTTTACTATCATAGCGACGCTTTTATAATACTGCTCGTCGGTTGCCTCTTCGGGATTCACACCGAAATAATGCGAAAGCTTGCCGGTGATTAAATCCTTTGCTTGCTTCTTAGAAAGTGAATAATTCATAAAAACCTCCAATTTTATCCATAAAAAAAGCGTTTTTCTAATATCGTTATGGTTATTTTATACTAAAATCAGTCAAAAATCAACAGTAAGCAAATATTTTTTCATTTGAAACCGGATAACTTTGCCGAAAACATCAAAATATAACCATGCTCTATGTGAATTTTCACAAATAAATTATATTTGTCGGTAATAACATGTTTTTCAGGATTTGTAA
>CAZBFI010000030.1:0-16705 GCA_964491165.1 uncultured Faecalibacterium sp. | reverse complement strand
GGAATCATCGAGGGTGCTTCTGAGGTGAATATTGATTTTGCTGACAGTTTTTTTGCAGTACCAATTAAGGTTAAGGAAAAAAAGATAAGCTCAATGGTTCTTTCAGCCGATGAAAACGGACATCCTTTGTTGAAGCTGAATTTTTCGGACACATCAAAAAGCAGTGTCGCCATTAAAAATGCAATTTCGGGTGACTTTGACAAAATGAAAATCGGTGAAAAGAAAAATGCGATAATCGTTACGGATATCGGTGTTTTCGATGTGTTCATCGGAAAAAAGCTTGACGGCTATTATATAGCATTAAACACTAATGAGTGGGAAGATGAGCTTGTGAGTAATTGCTGTGACGGCTTGATTTGGGCTGAATCGGCAATGAGTGAAAAAAGCCGTGTGATTTATAACAGCTACGCATCGGTTGACTCTTATAACGGACTCGTTGCCTCAGACAACATCGACAAGCTTTTAAGCTTTGCGGCAATCGGAAGCAAAGAGGGAAAGCCAAAGGAAATTCACTCGGATTATATGATTTATACTGCCACCGAAATTCAAAAATGTATAAAGAGCTTTTTCGCCATTGACGGAATAGATATCTCTTGCTCTGACAATTACGATTCAAAAAGCAACACCGTTAAGGTCTTTTATGATAAAAATGCTTCAGCTTATGAGACTGCGGATGTTATCTATCCGGTTGAGTATACTTTTGACGGCGATTTTTTCCAAGCCGTTTATAATTTCACCGACGGCAAAAAAATGAATGTTTCAGCGGATAAATACGGAAGAATCATATCCTACAAGGTTTACGGTGCTGCCGTTCATGAGCATACAATGATAACCGTTTCGGGAACTGCACCGACTTATATTAAAACGGGACTTACCGACGGAGTCATCTGTTCTGTATGCTCAGAGGTGCTGACAGAGCAGAAAACAATCCCTAAGCTTGTGCTTGGAAGAACCGATAAGATTGTATCCAAGCAGAATGAAAGTGCAATAAAGCTTACATGGCTTTCTGTTAAGGGTGCAACCGGATATGAGGTTTACTATTACACTTCAAACGGCTGGAGAAGCTGTAACACAACGACAAAAAACACAGTGACCTTTTCAAAGCTCCCATCGGGTAAAAAGTATATTTTTGCACTCAGAGCCTATGTCATTGAAAGCGGAAGGGTGGTTAAAGCACCGACCTATACAACCTTTGAGACCTCAACTCAACCGAAAGCACCCTCCAAGGTGATTTCAAAGCAAAATGAAACGGCAATTCGTCTGCAATGGGCAAACAGCTCCGGCGCAACCGGATACAGAATATATTACAAAAACTCAAACGGCTGGAAGGCACTCGGGCAGACTGAAAAAACAGTTGCAACCTTCAAAAATCTCAAGGCAGGTTCAAGGTTTACATTTGCAATTAGACCTTATGTGCTGACGAAAAACGGTGTTGTCTGGGGCAATTTCATCACTTACACGGCTGCAACAGCTCCCGCTGCACCACAGGTCAAGGCTGTTTCACAGTCAAGTGGAAAAATAACTCTGTCTTTCTCAAGGGTGAATGGTGCTCAGGCTTATCAAATTTATTATAAGGCAGGCAACGGAAATTACAAGCTTTATAAAAATGTGACCTCAGCCGGAACGCTTAATTTCAATTCCGTTAAAAAAGGCTCTTATACATTTGCTGTAAGAGCTGCAATCAGAAGCGACGGAGGCTGGATTTTCGGCTCTTATAAGCCGGTTGTGGTTACAGTTAAATAAGCCGGAGGCTTATCCGAAATGAATCGAGTTTGGATAAGTCTTCGATGCTTAAGCTGACGAGAATTGAACCCAATACGCCCAAAACACAACATATCACGCAATCCGTTGCGTTTTGGGTGCAAAGTAGTTTTTCAAGGATAGATTTTTGTCAAGGCAAGGAAGAAACCGCAAGCAATGCTGGCGCATTGCGAGGATTTACAACACAGCATTGGCGAAAATATACCTTGAAAAACCGTATTGTGTTCGATTCCCGTCAGTTTAATTGCAGGGTGTTCGATTTAAGCCGGGAACACTCTGCACTGTCTTTTTTTCAAAAGCTTTTTAGGTCACAGGGGGCAAGTTTACATTTAATATAACAGTTTTTCTCCTTAAACACTTTATATTTACATTCTTTTATGATATAATAATTCAGTTATGCCAATAGAAAAGGAGGCGTTAAAATGTTTATAGATAAAGCTACGATAAAGATTAAGGCAGGCGACGGCGGTAACGGTGCTGTTGCTTTTCACAGAGAAAAATTTATAAATGCAGGAGGTCCCGACGGCGGAGACGGCGGAAAGGGAGGCGACATCGTTTTTGTTGTTGACGATAACCTTTCGACCTTGGCTGATTTTAAGTATAAGAGAAAATATAAGGCGGCTAACGGAGCAGACGGCTCAGGCGGAAGAAGAAGCGGAAAAAAAGCCGAGGATCTCGTTATCCGTGTCCCGAGAGGAACGGTAATCAGAGAAAATGAAAGCGGTGTCATTATGGCGGATATGTCCTCAGATGAACCCTTTGTTGCCGCAAAGGGCGGTAAAGGTGGCTGGGGTAACAGTCATTTTTCAACCGCAACAAGACAGACACCACGCTTTGCAAAAAGCGGTGCACCGGGTGAAGAATGGGAGGTTACTCTTGAGCTGAAGCTTCTTGCAGATGTGGGGCTTCTCGGCTTCCCGAATGTCGGAAAATCAAGCTTTATTTCCGTTGTAAGTCAGGCAAAGCCCATTATTGCCGATTATCATTTCACAACAATAACACCTGTTCTCGGAGTGGTTTCGATGGGTGAGGGAAGCTCATTTGTCATTGCAGACATTCCCGGACTCATTGAGGGTGCAAGCGAGGGCGTGGGTCTCGGTCATGCTTTTTTGAGGCATGTTGACCGTTGCAGAATGCTTTTGCACATTGTTGATGTTGCAGGCAGTGAGGGACGGGATCCGATTGATGACTTTGAAAAAATCAATCTTGAGCTTGAACGCTTCAATCCCGAGCTTTCCGAAAGACCTCAGATAGTTGCCGGAAACAAAATTGACCTTGCGACAGATGAGCAAAGAGAACGCTTCAGGTCTTATATTCAGAGCAAGGGATACGAATATTTTGAAATGTGCGCACCGATTCTCGAAGGCACAAAAGAAGTGATTGATGCCGTTGCCGCAAAGCTTGCGACACTTCCTCCCGTTGTCAGATATGAGAAAGAGGAAATTCCTCTTGAAACACTTGTCAACAAGCAGAACACGGGCTTCACAATCACCGTTGAGGACGGAGTTTATATCGTTGAAGCTCCTTGGCTTATTAAGATTCTTTGCCGGACAGACCTTGACGATTATGAATCACTGCAATATTTCCAGCGTGTTCTTATCTCAAGCGGAATCATTGATGCTTTGCGTGAAAAGGGAATCAATGAGGGCGATATTGTAAGCATATACGATTTTGAATTTGAATTTATGGAGTAAAAATGGAACGCCTTTATAACAAAGAATGTGACACGGAAAATCTCAGCCCATTGACTCTTGCGTTTATCGGTGACACTGTTTTCGACCTGTTTGTCCGTGAACAGCTTATCTGCCGTGCCAACAGACCCGTCAATGCACTTCATTCAAATGCGACGGCTCTTGTCAAGGCTTCATCACAGTCAAGAGCCATGGATAAAATCATCGACAGCCTTTCCGAAAAGGAGCTTACTGTTTTCAAAAGGGGCAGAAACGCTCACACAAACCATAAGGCAAAAAATGCAAGTGACAGGGATTACCACAGAGCAACGGGCCTGGAGGCTCTTTTCGGTTATCTTTATCTCAAGGGTGAGATTGAACGGTTGAGAGAGTTATTCGGTATGATTTCCGAAGAATAATTTTATTTAAAGAAGAGGAGATTGCGCAATGGCAGGAACAAATGACGGCTTTTGGCTGATAAAGACAGTTGACAAAAAGGTTAATGTTAAAGGGGCGGCTTATCTTGATTTGATGCTTTGCAACAAAGAGGGCGAGCTTCCCGCAAAGCTTTGGGATTACAGTGAGCTTGTTCACGGAGAATATACGGCAGGCGAGGTTGTTAAGATTCGCGGAAGTGTTACGCAGTTTAACGGAAACGATCAGCTCAGAGTTGACAAAATCCGCCATGTTGATGCAAATGACGGAATTGATATTGCCGATTTTGTCCCTACGGCTGATTATTCGGGCGAGATGATGCTCGGTGAGATTATGAACATCATTGCAAATGTTGAAGATGATGATCTTCAAAGATTGACTTATGAGCTTGTCAAGGATTGTGAGAGTCAGCTTTTGCATTGGCCCGCAGCTTTTAAACTGCACCACGCAATAAGAGGCGGCTTGCTTTATCATACCTTGTCAATTCTCAGACTTTGCGAGAGCGTTTGCAAAATTTATCCGAGCGTTGACAGAGATTTGCTCATGTGCGGTGCTATCGTTCATGACCTTTGCAAGATTGATGAATTCAATCTCAGCTCGGCAGGACTTGTCACAGGCTACAGTGTGAAGGGTGAGCTTTTGGGACATCTTGTTATGGGTGCAATGAAAATCGAAACCAAGGCAAAGCAGCTTTGCATAAGCAGTGAAAAGGCTCTGCTTTTGCAACACATGGTCATTTCACATCACGGTGAGCCGGATTTCGGTGCTGCTGTCAGACCGATGTTTTTGGAGGCTGAAATTCTCAGCCAGCTTGATAAGCTTGACGCCACGGTTTATGAAATCAATGAAGCTGTTTCGGGCGTAAAAGAGGGTGAGTTCACTCAAAGACAGTGGGCACTTGACAACAGAAAGCTTTTCAATCACGGAAGAAAACAGCCCGAAGCCAAAGCAAAGCTTGACTGACAGGTATATTTTGTCTGATAAATTAGTGACAGAATGCAAAAATCAGGCTTAACAGAGCGTAAAATTGGGTGAAAAGGTAGAAAATATAAAAATAGTGTTGCTTTTTTTCTTCAAAAATGTGATAATATAACGTAAATAATTATGTCTTAATTCGGAGGTGTGCAATGAGAGTTATAACAGGCAGTGCCAGAGGTAGAAGGCTTTTAACTCTTGAAGGTACTGATGTCAGACCAACAACAGACATAGTTAAGGAAGCAATGTTCAGCATTATTCAGTTTGAAATTGAAGGCAGGAGGGTTCTCGACCTTTTCGGAGGCTGTGGACAGCTTGCGATCGAGGCTCTTTCAAGAGGCGCTGAAAATGCGGTTATCGTTGATGCCTCAAAAAAATCAATTGATGTTATAAGAAAAAATCTTGAGCTTACTGGCTTTGAGAAAAAAGCAGTTGTTGTCAACAGCGATGCAATCGCTTTTCTTTCAAGAAGAAGTGAGAAATATGACATTGCATTTCTTGATCCGCCTTATTCAAAGGGCTTGCTTGAACAGGCTCTTTTGAAGATATCCGATGTTATGAATCAGGGTGGAACGGTTATTTGCGAAGCACCGTTTACCGATGAAATGCCGGAAAAGGCAGGCACATTTGCTTTAAAGAAAAAATACAGATACGGAAAAACGGGACTTTTTGTTTACCGTTTTGACGAGGAAGGGAATGACTGAGCTGGAACGCATAGCTATCTATCCGGGATCGTTTGATCCGGTAACAAGCGGTCATCTTGAAATTATTCGCAGAAGCTCTAAGCTTTTCGATAAAATTATTGTTGTCGTTATGACGAATTACCGAAAAACAGGGTCATACACATTCACTGTTGAGCAGAGAGTTGACTTGATAAAAAAATGTATCGGTGATTTGCCGAATGTCAGCGTTGATTCATATATGGGACTTCTTGCCGACTATGCCCAACAATCAAAAGCCACGGCTATTGTCAAGGGCTTGCGTGCCGTTTCTGACTTTGAAGATGAATTTCAACAGGCTCTCATCAACAAGAAGCTCAACGAGGATGTTGAAACGATTTTCCTTGCTGCAAGCTCGGAGCATATGTTTTTAAGCTCCAGCGTTATCAAGCAGGTCTGTCAGCTCGGCGGTGATATTTCCCCGTTCATTCCAAAGGAAATTGCAAAAGATGTTATTGAAAAGATAAAGAAAGGGTAGATTAAATATGTCTAATTATTACGATCTTGAAACTGATCTCGGTGTAGAGGATGTAGTTACCGAGGAAGAATACGATGACGAATACTCGGAAGAATATGAGGAGTATGACAATTACGAAGATGCTTCCGAATTTGGAAACTATAACCCCGAAGAAGCAGATGCTAAATGGGGTGAAATGGATTTTGATCAGCTCGTTGTTGAGATGGAGTCAATTATTTCAAGAAGCAAAAGATATTTCTTTTCCAAGAAGAAGAGAGTTATCAACGGCGAGGATTTGACACATCTTGCACAGCACATTCAGAACAAGCTCCCGACTGAAATTATTGCAGCAAAGGATGTTCTTTCAAGACAGGTTGAAATTATCGACGAAGCCAATAAGCAAAGAGATGAGATTCTTGCCGCTGCTCATAAGGAAGAAACCGACACCGTAAACAAGGCAAAGGAATATTATTCAACCACCATCAAGAAGGCTCAGGACGATGCCGCAAATATTATCTCCCGTGCAAATGATCAGGCAAATGCAATGGTTCAGGAAAGCAACATTTATAAGCTTGCAAGAGAAGAAGCTGCGCGCATTAAGGACGAAGCAAATATGCAGGCTCAGGCAATGATTGCACAGGCAACTGCCGAATGTGAGGCACTCAGAGAGAATGCAACAAACTATGCAGTCAGTGCAGTTGAGGGCGCACACAACTTCATCACAAACAACCTTGCAGCATATCAGGGAATTGCAATGACCAACCTTGACACAATCAACAAGGTTCACACTCAGTTCCAGAGCGAGTATAACGCTCAGCTTAAAAATCTCGGAATCACACCCAATAATCAGTAAAAAACAAAAACAAGGCGATACACTTTAAGGTTTTGTGTTCGCCTTGTTTTTTTATGCCTTTTTAATTATCTTGCCGTGGTATGTTTGAAATAAAGGATTTCACCGGTCGGGTTGAAAATCACATTTCTGACACCCTTGCCGATTCCGTAGAAAATCGGATAATCGTAAAGAGGAATGATTACGCAGCTGTCAAGCAGATATTGTTCGGCTTGCTTTGTTGCGCTGATGCCGGTGTCAAAGCCGGAAGCCGTTTTGATGTTTCCAACAAGCTCATCATATTTTGCATCGGAAAAGCCGATGATGTTTGCGGAATTGTCCGTTGTGAATTGAAGCAGACCGTTGAAAGCTGTAAGGCTCGGAAATGAAATATCCGTTAAAGCGATTTGCCAGTCGCCGCCGTTTTCGATTCTGCTTTTGATTTCGCTGTCCGTTGCAATTTCAACAAAGATGCTGAACTGAACACCGAGAACAGCTTGCCACTTTTGCATAACACTTCTGATGACAGACTCATATTCCTGCGTGCAAAGGACAGTGAGCGAAACCGAATCCGTGTTAAGCTCCTTAATGCCTGCTTCAAAACAGGCTTTTGCATCTGAAGTCGTGCTGAGGGTAAGCTGTCCGGCACTTTCACGGTATTTTGAGCCGGAAATCAACATTGAGGCAGGAATAATACCTTTTGCTGTGCTTGCTCCGACGGTGTTGAAAAACAGGTTTGAATCAAAGGAATAGGTCACTGCTTTTCTGATGTTAAGGTTTGAAAGTGTCTCATCTTGACAGTTGAAAGCAAAGCATGCAAGTCCGCTTTCAAAGGTGTTCACCGCATATCCGTGCTTTTTTTCAAGCTCCTGTGCCTGCTGAACCGTTAAGGGTGCAACGCTGTAAATGTCGTCCTTGATCTTATCGAGTCTGCCTGTTTTGTCGCTGTTGATTGAATAATAAACCGAGTACGGCTTAACATTGTCAAAATCGTAATAATCATCGTTTGACATCAGCGTTATAGAGTAATCATCAGCCCAGTTTGACATATAAAACGGGCCGTTATACATCAAAAATCTTGTTGAAAGTCCGTATCTTCCACCGGTGGCTTCAAAAAACTTTTCATTGCAGGGCATACATTCCGGCTCAAGAAGAACATAAAGGAAGTCGGGGTCAGCTTGTGTGAGCTTAATTGTGAGTGTATAATCATCTGCGGCACTCACACCGAGTGCATCGGCGGTGAGCTTTCCTTGATTGATGAGCTGTGCATTTTCAATGCTGAAAAGGTTCTTAGCTCCGGGCGATTCCGTTTCGGGAAGTATTGCACGCTTTAAGCCGAAAGCAAAATCATGAGCCGTCACTCTGGAGTCAAATTCTTTCCTGAAGTTTTCACCGAGGAACTCACTCGATGCGTTCATTATTGCCCATTTGCCGTCTTTTCTCAGGTTGAATGTGTAGGTCAGGTTGTCCGAGGACACCGACCAGCTTTGCGCATATCCGGGTGCGATTTCGCCCTTATCGTTGAGGGTCACAAGTCCCTCAAAGCAGTTTGCAACGATGTTTTTTGCGCCCGTGTCGGAGACCACCTGCGGATCAAGGTATTTCGGGTCGCTGTCTATCGGAAAGCAGAGATTCGCTTGCGCACCGGCACTTTTGCAGGCGGTGAAAAGGAAAAGCATGATAAAACAAAGTGAAAGGCTTAAAATTCTCTTGATCATTTTTTTCAATCCTTACTGTTAATGATATTTCAATTCTTTTTCGGAAAAATATTGATGTTTTTTATTGTTATAATTAGTGAAAATAATTTTGCATGAGGTGAAAAGAAATGCTTGTTTTTATTCTTGTTCTTATTACACTCGTTCTTATTATAAGCAGTTTTACTTTATTTATTTTGACAAAAAAGAAAAATAATGAAGAATATGCCAAGCTTTTGCAAAAGCAGGAGGCAATGGAAAAATCCTTTGAAAGAACATGGCAAAATATTTCCAACAGTCTCAGGGGAGAATTTGCCGAATCGAGAAGAGAAAACCGCGAAAATCAAAGCACACAGCGTCAGGAGCTTCAGCAGGGCATGAGTGACATGAACCGCAAGCTCGACAATTTGATAAACAATAACTATGACTCCAACCTTAAATTAACAGAGCTTATCTCCAATAAGCTCAAGCAAATGCAAGACGGAAACGAAAGAAAACTTGAGCAGATGAGAATGACCGTTGACGAAAAGCTGAACGAAACCTTGACAAAGCGTCTGGATTCTTCATTTAAGGTTGTCAGCGATCAGCTTGAAAATGTTTATAAATCTCTCGGTGAGATGAGGGAGCTTTCAACGGGAGTTACGGACAATGTCGCTTCACTCAACCGCATTCTCACAAATGTTAAAGCGAGAGGAACATGGGCTGAGGTTCAGCTTGAGGGCTTGCTCAATGAGACGATTCCGGGAATGTTTGAAAGAAATGTCATGACAAATCCGGCTTCGAGAAATATCGTTGAATTTGCGGTTAAAATTCCCTCCGGTGAGGACAAAAACCAAATAACATATCTTCCAATTGACTCGAAATTTCCCGTTGAAGCTTATATCCGTTTGTGTGATGCCGCTGACAGAGGTGACACGGCAACTGTTGACTTTGAAAGAAAGAGCCTTGAAACCACCATCATCAATCAGGCAAAGGAGATTCGCAAATATATCAACGAACCCCAAACAACACCTTTTGCAATCATGTATCTTGCAACGGAAGGACTTTACAGTGAGGTGATTTCTTCACGCAATGCAATTGCAGAGCGTTGCCAGACAGATTATTCTGTTATGATTGCAGGGCCGAGTACCATCACGGCGCTTCTTAATTCGCTTTCCGTGGGCTTCAGAGCAATGGCTATCAACGAAAAGGCAAAGGAGGTCAGAACTCTGCTTGCCGCAGCAAAGGTGCAGTATGACAAATTCGGTGATGTGCTTAATAAGGCGAGAAAGAAAATCGAGGAAGCCGGAAAGAGTCTTGATGAGGCTCAAAACAGAAACAGTATTATACAGAAAAAGCTCAAAAGCGTTGAGGCTCTCGACGCTCAGGAGGCAACCGATATTCTCGGACTTGAAGAATAAAGCTACAAAAGAAAACCCCTGCCCGATTTTTTGTCGGACAGGGGACTTATATTTATTTTTTTGCAACAGCGGTGACAATGTCAACGCACATCTGAGGGCCTAAAACACTGCTGTCAAGAGTGATGTGGTAGTTTTCAACCTTACCCCATTCTCTGCCGGTGAAGTATTTGTAGTTAACTCTGCGCTTTGTGTCCTTTTCTTCAAGACGCTTCTGAGGGCTTTTGTCTCTCACGCCGTAAAGCTCAACGATTCTCTTGGCTCTGTAAGCATCATTGGCATGGATGAAAATATTGAGGCAGTCATCTCTTTCACGCAGGATATAATCGGCACATCTTCCGACGATAACGCAGTTGCCTTTTTCGGCAAGCTCTGTGATAATCCGGCTTTGAGTTGTCCAAAGATAGTCGGAGGCGCTGATATGACCTCCCGTTGCGTGCGGTGCAGAGCTTCCCAATGCATAGGATAAAATGCTTTTACCGGGAGCGTACTCTCCTGCATCGGCAATATAAGAAGGATCGAAGCCGGTTTCCTGAGCGACCTTTTGGACTAATTCGCTGTCATAGTAGTCGTAACCGAGGGCGTCGGCAATCATTTTTGCAATGCTTCTTCCTCCTGAACCGAATTGACGGCTTACGGTGATAATCTTTTTCATATTATTCCTCCTTTTAAGCTTTTTACAATTATATTATACATTTATGCAAAGCAAAATGGCAATATCAAAAATCAACAAAAAAGTGTACCTTTTAATATAAAAAGAGCTGTATGACAGAGCTTTACAGGCGTAAAAATAAGCTTAAAGGAGTCCTTTCGGCTTGTGAGCGAAGAACCTCTTTAAAATGCTTGTTACTATTTTAAACTGCCTCAAAAAAGCTTCCGATGTAAGAGTTGACCTTTTCCTTTGGTATGTCAAGGCAGAAGGAAAACTCCTCAACGAGCATTTTTTCCGCACTCGAAAAGAGAGCCTCGTCACTGCTTGAAATGCTTTTGTTGCGTTCCTTAAGCTCCTGCTTTCTTTTATAGATGCAGGAAATCAAGGCGACCAGCTCCTCTGTGATTCCGTTTGAAATGATTGAGTGAAAACGGTCTGCACGAAGCTGACGGTTGTCCTGCCATTCAATATTGATTGCGCTTGCTTTTCTTAAAAGAGAGTCAATTTCATCTTTCGTCATCGGTTGCCTTAAAAGGCTCTCCGAAGCGGAAACGGGAATGTAATAGGTTGAGGTGTTGTTGCTTTTGGCAGAGAGAATGTAATAGTTCTCTTTCTTTTTGTCAGATGAAAATGACATCGGCTTTATATCCTTTATTTTGCAAATACCGTAATTTCCGTAAACAACAATGTCACCGCTTTTATATTGCATAAAATCACCGCCTTTTCAGTATTATATAGTATAGCATTTTTTCACTTTTCTTTCAAAGGACATTTTATACAGCTTTATACATACCCTGCCTTGTGCATTTTGACGAACTGAAAACAAACAGTATATGTAACACTGTTGCATTAAGAAAGACTATATAACGGATTTTTTCGCTTTTGGAACATAAAAGAAAAAAATGAAGTTTTGATATATGTGCAAAACTCACAAATATGAATTTTTCAAGAAAAAAGCGTTGACAAAAATAGAACTAAGTAGTAAAATGGCATTAGAAAACTCAGGGGATAGGTATCCCCTTAACGAAGAAATTTAAATATTTTCGAAAGGAGATACACTATGAATTGGGATGTATTAATGGAAGTATGGGATAGCTTTTTGAAATTCTTGGATCGCGTTGTTCAGTGGCTTCAGTATGTCTTTAAGATCACAGATGAATGGCCGCCCGCAGATTATCCCGACATCGACGAATAAGATTTTCAGCTGAATTTTTAGGAATTATCGAAAGGAGTTTGAATTATGGATTGGGGCATGTTAGAACAACTTTATCTTGCTATAAGCCGTATTTTTGATGGATTTATCAATTTCCTTTACGACATTTTCGGCAACAAATAATTTAAACTTAAAACAGACCGCTTGAATTTGCGGTCTGTTTTTTTGTGGCAAAAAAAATTACAGCAAGCAGTCGTTTTTTTTCGGCTGTTTTATTTTTTAACGCTTTAAGACTGCTGTGAATTTAAATTTTAATTACGCCCTCTGCTATTGATTTTTGGTATGTTTTATAGTACAATGCCCTTTAGCGTACCGAATTTTTTTGAAAGGATATTTTTCTGATGAATATTATCATTGTCGGCTGCGGAAAAATCGGCTTCAGCATTGTGCCGGACTTAATAAAGGAAGGTCACGATATCACCGTAATTGATACGGATAATCCGACTGTTGAAGAAATAACAAATATGTATGACTGCATGGGCGTTTGCGGAAACGGTGTTGACTGCACTGTGCTTGAAAGTGCCGGAGTCAGTCAAACCGATCTCATTATCGCAGTAACCGCTTCTGATGAGCTGAATATGCTTTGTTGCTTCCTTGCAAGAGAAATGGGCGCTAAGCATACCATTGCGAGAATCAGAAATCCGGAATATAACGGCGACTCTCTTGCTTTCATGCGTCATAAGCTTCATTTGTCAATGGCAATCAATCCGGAGCGTTTGATGGCTCAGGAGCTTTATAATATTTTGAAGATCCCCTCGGCTTTTAAGGTCGATTATTTTGCAAGAAGAAACCTTGAAATGATTGAGGTCAGGCTCAAGCCCGAAAGTGACCTTTGCAACAAAAGGATTTCAAAAATTCGTGAAAAACAAAAGACGGAATTTATTGTTGCCGCTGTTTTGAGACAGGGCGAGTTGGTTATTCCCGACGGCAGCTTTGAACTTAAAGCCGGTGATGTGATTTCCATTGCCGCTTCTCCCGGAGATATGCAAAAGCTGCTTAAAGGTCTGGGCTTGCTTAAAAAGCAGGCAAGGAACATTATGATTGTCGGTGGAAGCAAAACAGCTTTTTATCTTGCTCAGATGCTTCTTAATTCGGGCAATAATGTTCGAATTGTCGAAAAGGATATTGAGCGCTGCAAAAAAATGAGTGAGCAGCTTCCAAGCGATGCAATAATCATTCACGGTGACGGCTCAAATCAGGATCTTTTGCTTGAAGAGGGCATGAGGAATCTTGACGCATTTTTGTGCCTTACGAATTTCGATGAGCAGAATATACTCACCTCACTTTTCGTTTCCCGTCAGAATGTGCCGACTGTCATTTCAAAGGTCAATAAATCTGAGCTTTATCCGATGGCTGAAAATCTCGGACTTGATTATATCTTCTCAACAAAAGCGATAACAAGTGAAATTGTTTTACGCTATACAAGAGCGCTCAACAATTCAAGAGCAAGCAGTATTGAAACGCTTTACAAAATCATGGACGGCAAAGCTGAAGCTCTTGAGTTTAAGGTCAAGGAAAATTCACCTATTGCCGAGATTCCCATCAAAAACTTGAACATCAAGCAAGGCATTCTCATTGTCGGCATCATTCGTGAGGGCAAAAAAGCTCTTATTCCGACAGGTGATGACATGATTTTCAGCGGTGACAGTGTTATCCTGCTCAGTGCAAGTCAAAAGCTGAATGATCTGTCGGATATTATCAATTAAGAGAGGGCATTTACCATGAACAGAAGAATGGTTTTATACATGGTCGGCAATGTCATCAAGATTGAAGCGGCACTCATGCTGCCGGCGCTTATCACCTCTTTGATTTATAAAGAGGATTGCACGCTTGCTTTCCTTTTTTCAATCATTGTCGCCCTTGTCATAGGCTTTGCGCTGACACTCGTTTCAAAGCCCTCATCAAAGGTTATTTTTGCCAAGGAGGGCTTCGTCATCGTCGCACTTTGTTGGCTGGCACTTTCGGCAATAGGCGCATTGCCGTTTTATCTCAGCCGTGAAATCCCGTCTTACATTGATGCGTTTTTTGAAACCGTAAGCGGATTTACAACCACCGGCGCTTCGATTTTAACAGATGTTGAAAGCATGAGCAAGGGACTTTTATTTTGGCGGTCTTTCACTCACTGGATCGGCGGAATGGGTGTGCTTGTTTTTGTCATGGCTGTTGTCAACACTCTTTCGGACAGAAGCATTCACATTTTAAGGGCAGAATCACCGGGTCCCGTTGTCGGAAAGCTTGTTCCGAAAATGAAGCAGACCACAAGAATCCTTTATGTTATCTATGTCGTTCTGACAGTTGTTAACTTTGTTTTTCTTCTCATTGGGGGTATGCCTCTTTTTGAAAGCCTGCTTCACGCATTCGGCACGGCAGGTACGGGAGGCTTTGGAATCAAGGCTGACTCCTTCGGTTCATACTCACCGTATATTCAATGGGTCACAACGATTTTTATGCTGATTTTCGGAGTGAATTTCAACATTTATTATTTGCTGCTTGTCAAAAAATGGAAAACAGCCTCAAAAAGCACAGAGCTTTGGTTTTACATCGGAATGGTGCTTTTAAGTATTGTTCTTATCTGCTTTAACATCCGTCCGTTGTTTGACTCTCTCGGAGAAACAATCCGTCACAGTGCCTTTCAGGTTGCGACAATCGTCAGCACAACGGGATATGCAACCACCGACTTCAACCTTTGGCCGACATTTTCAAAAACAATATTGCTGTTTCTGATGTTTGTCGGTGCTTGTGCCGGCTCTACGGCAGGTGGATTTAAGTGTGCGAGGGTTGTTATTTTGCTGAAAAAAATCCGTCGTGAAACAAAAAAGCTGATTCATCCGAGGGCTGTCAATTCCATGCGCTTTGAGGGAAAAACAGTTGAAAATCATGTTGTAAGCTCCGTCAGCTCATATCTTACCGTTTACATATTGATTTTCTGTGCAACGCTTATTGCCATCAGTCTTGACGGCTTTGACCTTGAAACGAATATTTCAGCTGCCGCCTCCTGCTTTAACAATATCGGCCCCGCATTCGGACAGGCAGGTCCGGCATCAAGCTACGCAGATTTCTCATCCTTATCAAAGATAGTGCTTTCATTTGCCATGCTTTTGGGAAGACTTGAGATTTATCCGATTCTTTTAACCTTTTCGCCTGCAACCTGGACTAAAAAATAAGCAAAAAGGGACTGTGAAAAAACTTGCTTTTTCACAGCCCCTTTTTCTCTTGGCTTTCATTTATATACATTAAAATGTTAAAAGGGATTCTTTAGCCTTTAAGCTAAAGAATCCCTTGTTTATTTTGCTGCTTTTGTTATCCGTCAAATGACTTCAATGCTGTAACAGAATTCATACGGCACCTTTGCGTGCATGATATACGGCTCTCTCAAGCAAGCGTTACCCGGAGTGTCACCGCCGATGCCTCTTTGCTTATAGTCAATGCATACGGTTGTGAAATCCTTGTGTTTTAAGGTGTGAATGTGAGTTGCATCGTCAAGGTCGTTGACAGTGTAATGATGGCAGTTGAATTCAAATGTCTCACCCTTGTGAGTGAATCTCAAGCCCTCGCCCTGTGCGTTGGTAACCTCAAGCATTCTTATATCTGTTCTGTGTCCGTTTTCCTGCGGTCTCATATAATGATGCTCCAAATCGGTAACAGTCATCTCATAAAGACCTATTCTCGCACCGACACGCCTGTCAATGTAATTTTCGTGCGGGCCTCTGCCGTACCACTTGACATTTTCAAAGCTTCTGTCCATTGTCAGCACAGTTCCGAAACGCACCATGTCCATAAGCGGAGTACCCTTTTCGCTTACAACGATTTTTCCGTCGGGGTAAACCGTGTATGTCAGCTTTGCGTCTGTCATTCCGGCTGCCGAAATTGTTGTTTCGATGTATGCACTGTGACTGTAACGATGGATAAGTGTCGCCTTTGTTTTAAGCGTGTTTGAAGATACTCTCCAAGTGTGAAGCGGATGAAGAGGAATAAGGGGAGGAACAAAATTGATATAATCAATGTCGTTGTCAGTCAAGGCTCTGTAATAGTTCGGCTTGAGCTGACCGACAAGATATTCCTTGTCATTCTTGTTAAGTGAGGTCAAAAGTCCGTTTTTGAAGATGTACTTAAAGCCGTCACCCATAACGCAGAAGTCCTTTTCAGTGCCTTCAATGGTAACTGAACCGGTATAATTTGTTTCAGGCTTTTCATCAGCCTTTTTGACAACAAACTGATCAAAGCCCTGCTCATAGCCTGCCTTTGCAAAACGGCAATCGTCACGGCGAACAAATGAAAATGTGAGCAGCACTTCACCCTCGGGCATTTGTGCAAGTCCGTAATCAAAGGTGAATTCCATTTCACTCAAGGGTGCGAGGTTTTCGAAGATGTCTCTTTTAAGAATACCCTGCTGAATCTTCTCGCCGTCATTTGTGATGACATATTCTATATCAAACTTTTTAAGGTCGGAGAACATCTGCTTGTTTTTAAGCAGGAATCTTCCTTGCTTGATATCAATCGCCTTAATCTGAATTTCACAGTAAACCTTTCTGACCTCATGGATAGAGGGGTGAACCTTTCTGTCGGCGGCAATGATACCGTTAGCGTTAAAATAAATGTTGCTTCCCACTATCGCACAGGTGTTATAAGGCGGCTTGATCCAACAGTCCTTTTCATTGTAGTCTGTTCCGTAAAGCCACATATCCTCGCCGTCCTTGTTGACCTTATGTACAGACTGATCAACGAAGTCCCAAATATAACCGCCGCAAAGATTGTCATATTTCTCAAAAGCGTCCATATATTCCTGGAAGTTTCCAAGTGAGTTTTCCATTGCGTGAGCATATTCACAGAAAACGACTGGCTTTGTGTATAACTCCTTGGGGATGGGCTTGCTGTCGGCAGCGAGTGCATTTGCGATATTATC
>CAZBFI010000029.1:0-16979 GCA_964491165.1 uncultured Faecalibacterium sp. | reverse complement strand
CTCGTTACACTATCAGGAATTGTAACGCTTGTTAAGCTGTAGCAAGAGTAAAATGCATTATCACCAATCGAAGTTATTCCCTCACCGATTTCAATTACTTTTACTGAATCGGCATTGTCGTAATCATCATTTTTTGCAAAAATATTATAACTGCAATCCCATATCTCACCTGTTCCCTCAAGAACAAGTCTGCCATCGGAATAAAGTGTGTATGTGATGTTATCACCGCACGAACCGGTTGTAAGAACTTTTTGCACATTTCCGTCGGTCACATTGCCGTCAGCCTCCATAAACTCAATGCCGTTTTCATTTTCAAAATTTTCCCCCACCGCAAAGCCGACAGCACCGAGTCCCGTCCACATTGAGCCGAGTGCAATCAAAAATGCAAGCGTGACAGCAAGGCTTTTTTTAAGCACTTTTGTTGAAATAACAATTTCCATTAAAATCTCTCCTTTACAAATGTAACTATTTTGTAGTTAAATTTTAACTATCATGCTAACATCTTAATCTTTTTAACATTAAAAGTCAATGATTTTAGTTTATTTTGCTATAAAATAAATTGAAATATCACTACATTATTTTGCAAAGGAAGTGAAATTATGGATATCGGTTCAAAAATTCGCAACATCCGTGAAGATGCAGACCTCACACAAAAAGATATGGCAAGGCTTATACCCATGAATCAGTCAAATTATTCTAAAATCGAACGGAATACACAAGACCCAAGCATTTTTCAGCTCAAACGAATTGCGGAAATTCTTCACCTTGACCTTAATGAGCTTTTTGAATTGAAAGAAAGCGCTTCTTATTCAACCGATCTCATCTTTGCCCGGAAAATTAAACAGCTCTACGAAGAAACTTATCTGAATAAAAACGAAAATTAAAACAGACACCTTTCATTTTAAAAAAAGTGTCTGTTTTTTTATTATTCCGTTTTCCTCTTTTTCTGATTTCTTGACATTCCGACTATGCAGGCAATGTAAACATAAACAATCGGCGTTGTAAACGGCTGTGCAATGTTTACAGATGCTTGAAACCAGTACGAGATAAGTCCGGCAAGCAAGGCAACAGCAAGCGTGCTTTCCTTCAATTTTCTGACTACGGTATAAACCGTTGTACCGATCACTCCGAGATAAGCCGACAAACCGAAAACTCCGGTTGTGATAAGATACTGCAAATATTCATTGTGTGCCTGATCAAGACTCTGATGATCGAAAAGCTTCACGCCCTCAGTGATATATCTCAAGCTTTCCGGCCCGATTCCTATAAGCTTATCCTTAAAGCCGAAGCCCTTGAACCGACTGAAACAGAAACGCCATATTTTTCCTCTGTAAGTTCCCCATTCGGTCGTGATTTTGAAAATTTTGTCAAGCTCTCCGATTCCCACCGTGTTTGCCAAAATGAAGCAAGCAATTATCGCCAAAGCAAAAATCACAAGCAAAATCGGATAAACAATTTTAAGAATTTTTATTTTCGACGGGGCTTTAGCCGCAAGAAGATAAGCCATTAAGCACAACGCAACTATCATTAAAGCAATATAAGGATTGACAAAAACCGAAAGAAGCTTTGAAAGTGCTATGTTCCCTTTTCCGTAAAGCCTGTAAAATAACATATACGCCTGCGAGGAAAGAACAATTATAATAAGGCTGATGAGATATCTTTTGAAACGGTGAAGTCTGCTGTAAAAGAACAACGGCATTATCATCAGCGACGATGCAAAGCCGACAACAAAGCTCTCACTCGATGTGACCATCATTCCGAAAGAGCCGATAACAAGCGCCACCGTGTAAACCGTTCTGCTGATTTTTCCCTCACTCAAGCAAAATCCACTGACAACAAGAGGTAAAAGCAGACACATATAGCTGCTGTAAAAATTGATGTTACCAATGGTCGAAAGAAACAGCGTTTTATAATTTTCACTGATACCGTTGTAAAACCCGAAAATGTCAACATCAAAGCAGTTAAGCACACCGAGGATGCTCACAATCGAAAAGGAAAACACCGAAAACAGCAAAAAGCTTTGTGCAACGGTAAAATTCCGCGAAATTATGAAATATACCGCAACATAAACAAGCACAGTTAAAAAGCCTTGATATCTCGATGCAACTCCCAGCCATACATCCTGATAATCCGAAAAAACAGCCGAGATAAATACGGCGAAGCAAAAAATCAGCATCGCTATATCGGTTGCCGAAAGCTCTGCCCTGCTTATCAAAGAGCCGACAGCTTCGCCCTCATCTTTATTCTTTGAGGAGAAAAACGCAGTTGCCACAATAAGTGCTATACTTATTATGTAAAAATATACACTCTTGGTTTCGGTGATATTAAAATACTTGTTCGTAATAATCAAGGGGAGTCCGAACATCAACAATACAAGGTAAATAATTACCGAGGATTGAATCGGTGTTTTTACGGCTCTGTTAAGCCTTGGTTTATCTTTCATTATATTTATCCTTTTTTCGCTTCACTTTTTTCTTTATTTTATTTTGACGGAAACCGGAACATAATCCGAGAAAATATATCCGCCGCTTGTTTTCTTGAAGGCTCTGACAGCAAAGGTGAGTGTAGCAGAGCTTTTCAAGGACTTGAAGGTCAAGGTCTGCGGTGAGGTGTATACATTATATATCTTATACTTTCCCGAGCCGACCTTATAAAAAAGCTGATAGCCGTCAGCCTGAGATGAAGCCTTCCACGACACAACAACACTGCCCTTTGATGCAGAAACCGCCGTGGTCTTAACAGCCGTCGGAACAGTCGAGGCGGTATAAGTTTTATATTCACCCATGACAAGTCCGCCACCGGAAATTATCTGATATGACCTTACGGCAAACTGATATGTTTTTCCTGCCGGAAGCTTTGTGAAGGTGTGATAATTATCCACGGTTGAGGACACGCATAATTTCCACTTGTTGCCGGATTTATAATAAATTCTGTAACCGGTTGCGTTTTTTACCTTTGACCACATGAGTCTTATTGCAGAGGTATTCTGCTTTGTTGCAATTTTTGAGGGAGCTTCCGTCTTTGTTGCCGCCTGAACGGTTGTGTAATCATGTGACAAGACCTTTTTTCCCTCATCGACGGAAAACGCTCTGACGGCAAAGTTAAAAACAGTACCGCTTGCAAGACCCGAATAAGTCACTGTACATTTTTGCGTTTCGCCTAATGCCGTCCAGCCCTGACCTTTTTTATAGTAGTATACTCTGTAGCCCGTTGCACCGGCAACCCTTTCCCAGCTGAGCTTAATTGCACTGACATTGCTGACGGCACTGACGCGTGAGGTTGAGCCTACTGTAAGTCTGCTTCCGTAAGTAAAGGTAAGGTTCGGACTTATTGCCGTGCAGGTCGCACAGTCATATCTGTAAACGGCAGGGCTTTCCACCGTGGCAGGTGAAAGCAAATGCCTTTCGTCAATTATTTTTTCCGTAAAGCTATGATCAATGAAGGGTATTTCAACATGACCCGATGTGAAAACATTACAAACCGTGCAATACATTCCACCGGTGTAGCCGTTACCGGTGCAGGTTGCAGGCTCTTGAGGAACAAAGACCTCCTTGTGACCTGCCGGTATCACTTCTCTTCCGGAAAGCACCGTTTCGCAGTAAGTGCAGTAAACACCCTGAGTGTAGCCGTTCTTTGTGCAGGTTTCCGGTTCTTTCGGCAGAATAACCTCATTGTGTGAAACCGGTATTTCCTCATGGCCGGAAACATAGCTTTCGCAAACCGTGCAGTAATATCCGTCGGTGTAACCCGTCTGTGTACAGTTGGCTTCAACGCCCTTATGAAATTCGGTAACATGGTCGGCAAACGCAAGTTCCTCATGACCGGAAATGAAGTTTTCACAGTCAAGGCAGTAAACTCCCTGTGTATAACCGATTTGAGTGCAGGTTGGCGTGATGCTCTTAAAGGGAATTGTCCTTTCATGCAGACACTCATCTGTTGCACTCACGCCAAAAGCCGTGAAAGCAAGCATAAAAGCAGTCAAGACAGCCGAGATTATATATTTTTTGAAATCAAGCTTCATCAATATTTCCTCCGCTTTTAATTTTCTACGGGAATTTAATAATATCACTTCTAAAACCGTAAGTCAAGACGAAACGAATCACAACCCAAGAGGTATATAAGCCGCTTTGATTGTGATTCGGTAGTGTATAAAAATCGGTTAAGCTGTCACATTGTGACAATGCAGTTGTTTATTTTGCTCTGTCAAGCACCAGACAGCCGAAGTATGTGATAAGATCGGAGGCTGTATTTTTTCCCAAAGAGACAAGCTCAATGCTCTGACTGCTTTCGTGAAGCATGGGTGTGTAGTTGTTGTCGGGAACAATATAGCCTATCTGATCGTTTGCAAGTCCGAGAACATGAAGCTCACGGTCAATGCCGTTTTCGGTGATGATGTCCTGCAAGCTCGGATATTCCCAATCCTTTCCACTCCACGAGTATTCACCCGTAAGACAACCGCCGTAAGCAATTTCAGGTGCAAGCTCACCCGGAACAATCGCAAAAGCGATATCCTCACCTATCTCCATGTAGCCGATCTCACTGATTACCTTGTATTCGTCATCAACCTTTTTGATGAGATTTTCAAAAAGACCTGCCTTGCCTGCAAGAAGTAAAACGGGATTGTCGATTGAAAAGCTCACCTGTGTGTAAGCAATGTTCAAAAGAGGAGCGACCTCGGTTTCATCGGTGATTGCCTTTAAATCTCTGCCGATTGACTTGCCGAAGCCCTTGAGAGTTTCAAGCCTTGTTGCGTTTTCATCATAATCAACAACAGTGTCCGCATTGGAATTGTTTGAAGTGCTTTGCTCTGCACCGAGATAGAACATAAGGTTTGCAACATCGGAAACCTCCTGCTGAGCGTAATAAGGATAGTCGCCCGTAATTACAGTTCCGGCAGCTCCGTTGCCGACGCAGTGAATCGGTGTTGAAACAATCCATGTTTCCTTTGAGCCGTCGAACGGAACAAAGCGAAGTCTGTTAAAATTGGGATCCATGACATAAGGCTGACGCTTGTCACGGGTATATTTTGAAGCATCGGCAGTGCCGAGATAAAGCTTACCCTCTCTCATGCCGTCAACTGCATTTGTAACGGATTCGGCACAGGTGTTGAAAAGATTTTCCATGTAAGCGGGATTCTTTCCGTTTTCAACCTCTTTTCCGACAACATTCGAGCCGGGATTAAGCAAAACCATCTTCCAGATATTGCCGTTCATGCCAAAGGTATCAACAGCACTGTGCTGATGCATAACAGAAACAGTGATTGAATTGATGTTCTTTTCCTGTGCGAGAGAGGAAAGTCTTGAACGAATCTCTCTTACATCAGGAAGAGCGACGCCGTAAGCATCAATGACACAAAAAACGGAAATTCCTCTGCCGGAGCCGTCATCAAGCACGGCAGTTCTCACCTTGAGGTCATCTTCAATCTCTGTGGCATACTTACTTTGAAGTGAAATTGAACCTGCGACATACATTTTGCCAATGATGTCGTCACTGTCGACAAGAATGCTTCTTTCATCGTAACCGAGACTCCAGACGGCAGCTTCATCGGGTGCGCTGATGAACTCCTTTGTTCCTGCCATAAAGCCGTCATCATTCACTTCACTGTCCCATTTTTCAGGTGTCGGCAAGCCTGTTGCAGCTGCCTTTATCAAGCCGTTGACAACAACATCAAGAAGATTATATATCATCTTGGTGAAGGTCGGAACCGACTGATAAGCCTCTGTGTTCGTTTCAACGCCAACAACGGCTGCGCTGTTGAATGCCAGACAGAAGCAAAGGCAAAGGGAAAGAAAAGCCGTGAGAATTTTTTTAACTTTTTTCATCATATTAGCTCCTTCCAAAGCAAAAAATATTTAAAATCCGTATACTCCTCGTTTGAGTATAAAACTTGTTTATTTCGAACTGCCGCAGACAATATACATCGCATAGGATAAAGGCCCGTCATTTACAAAATCGGTTTGGTAGAAGAAATAAGTATCCTCATCCGCCAACGAGCTTAACCCTAGTGCATGATCAAAGGCATAATCTCCTATTTCCTTTTTTGACACCCACTTTAATTCAATGAAAACTCCATCACTGTCATATAAACGCAGGCTTTTTCCGTCAAGTATATATATGCAACCACGAGAACTGCTGTCAGACGGCGGAACATCGTCGCTGCAGTCTTTATATGTATAATATCTGCCCTCATCCGTAAATTCATAAAGATTATGAGACATTATGTTGTTGACCCAATAGTATCCGGTCAGCATTTCTTCCAAATCGGGTTCAACTTCATCGGTTTCGATAATATCCGTCTGTGTTACATCGGTGTCGCTGTCGTAAGAACCGTTACCGACATAATCCGTTTTTTTCTTATCCATAATAAGATATGTGGCATTATCCGACGGAACTTCCGGATTGAGCTGCCAGCCTGTTTCATAAAAGAAATACTCGTCTTCGGGAAAGTGAGTTTCTGCCACTTTTTCCCACTCATAAGGATCATCCTTGCAAACCCAAGTTAATTCAAATCTTTTTGTCGAACCGGTGTAAATACATAAGGTTTCACCCTCGAGTGTGTATGTTCCTTCTTTCGCAAAGGATAAATTCTCAGGCAAAGGATCATCGTATGAGTCACAGTAATATTCAATGTAAGTTCCGTCATCGAAAAACTCATAAACGCTGACACACTGGATAATGTTTTTCCAATAATACTCCGTCAGAAGCTTTGCCGGATCGGGTTTATTGGAGTCCGTTTCGATTGTGTCGGGTTCGGTGGTGTCGGGTTCGGTGGTGTCGTTTTCGGGCAAAGCCGTTTCGGATATATCGCTGCTGTCGTTGTCCGATTTATTATCGGTTACAACAAGATAAACGGGAATTTCATCTTCGTCGGCAGCTTCAGCATTCCAGCCTGTTTCATAAAAGAAATAATCGTTTTCGGGCAGGAGATGTTCTATTCTGATGTCCCACTCATAAAGGTCATTCTTGCACACCCAATGCAGCTCATGACAAGCCCCCGAAGCCTTGTGGATATATAAGGCTTCACCGTCGTAGCTGTATGTACCCCTGCTTGCAGGCGAAAGCTTTTCGGGTGAAAATTCATCAGTCGGGTCATAATAATATTCACAGTAGCTTCCGTCATCGAAAAATTCAAAAGCAGAGTCGGACTGAGACTGATTTGTCCAATAATAGCCGGTCAGCTTTTTCTGAACTTCGTTTGCGGAATTTTTTGAAGGATGGAAGCTTAAAATGGCAAAAATTACCAAGGCGACCAACGCTGTAACACTCAAAGCGGAAAGCACGGCAATTAAAATTTTCATGTTTTGTTCCTTTTTGATTGCCGCTGCATCACACGCAGGACATAATCCGGTGTTTTTATAAGTTTTTTGTCCGCACCGAGTACAGAAATTATCCATTGTATACGCTCCCATTATCAATAAAGCCTTATTTTCTCACCCTAATTTTACCATAAGCTTTTTGTGCCGTCAAGAATTAAAAATTATATCTATCATGTTGCATAATTTCGACTTTTTAATCATGTACACTATGACGAAAATATATTTTTTCATTGCTTTTTTTATTGAAAAACACTATAATTGGACTACTATAATTAAAGAAAGGAGTTTTGACATGGCAGAACAGAAAAAGAAAGAAAAACTGAATGTCAAACTAACCATACTTACCGGCTTCGGTTTTATGGCAACATCAATAGCATGGGCAATTTATGACCCATACATCACAAAGATTCTCAACAAGATTCTTTCCGAAAGCGATTTTATATCAAACCTCAGCAACAAGCTTGCACAGACTATCCCCTGGATTGGCGAGTTTGCTGAAGCTCAGGGTCAAAGCACCATTTCCGCAACGGGTGGCTTCTCACTTGTTCCGCTTTTCATCGGTATCATCATGACCTTTGATAACATCTTCGGTGTTATCTTCCAGCCCACCTTCGGAAAGCTTTCCGACAACTGTCATTCAAGGCTCGGCAAGCGCCGTCCCTTCATTGTCAGCTGCGCACCCATTTCGGCAATTCTTTTCACACTCATTCCCATCGTAGCTCTCAACACATCAGGATCACTTCAGCTTCCTCTTACAATGCTCATGGTTATCCTCTTCGTGTTCTCAATGTCACTTTGGAGAGCTCCCGTTGTTGCTCTCATGCCCGACCTTACTCCCGCAGAGCTTCGCTCGGAGGGTAACGCAATCATCAACCTTATGGGCGGTCTCGGCTCGGCAATAGGCATGGTTGCAGGTACAGTCGGTATTGCTCTTTGCACTCTCTTTGCAGGCTACAGCAAGGCTGAAATCAAAGCAGATGAAACCTTGTCCTTCCCCTATGTATTCCTCATCGGCTCAATTGTTATGATCCTCGGTATGCTCATTCTTCTCTTCTTCGTCAAGGAAGAGGACACAAGCATTCGTGTTAAGGGCGAAACAAACCAATATGCCGACCAGAAGGCTCTCAAGAAGGCTCAAAAGGAAGAAGCAAAGAAGAAAAAAGCGGAGCTTAAAGCAATCAAGCTTTCAAAGGGCGAAAGAAAAAGCCTTATCTTCATGCTTGGAACACTTTTCTTCCTTTTCTGTGCATCAAACGCAATCACAACCTTCTTCTCACTCTTTGCTCAGGAAATTCTCCACATGATCACATCGGAAGCAACCTTTATCATGCTTATCTTTGCAGTTTGCTCCGGTGCGGCAGCAATCCCTGCCGGCAAGATGGGAACAAAGTTCGGAAGAAAGAAAACCATCATCGCAGGTCTTTCTGTTTTCCTTGCAGCTTTCATCGTTTTCTTCGGTGTATTCCTTGGAATGCTCGGTGGAAAAGACCTTGCAATCAAGGATTATGTATCGGTTAACAACGCATACATCGCAATCGACGAAAACATCAACTCTTATAACGCAAGCCTCAGCTCAAAGGCTCAGGCTGAAAACAGAGTTCTTGACGATAACGAGGTTCTCAGCATTGAGGGTTACCTTGCTTATAAGTCGGGCGAGGCTACGGCAGAAACAACAGGTTATTATGAAGCTTATGACGCTCACCTTTCAGAGACTCTCGGCGCAACTGTTTATGACGAAATCATCAAGGTTGCAAACAATATTCTGAACACCGGTGCAACAACCTTTGAGGTTGCTCTTGCCGCAATCGTTGACACTGTTGACAGTGTTACGGCAATTCTTCGCATTCTCATTTATCCCGTTCTTGTTCTCGGCGGTGCAGCTAACATGTTCATCACCGTTAACACTCTTCCGCTTGTTCTTGAAATCGGCGGCTCGGAAAAGGTCGGCACATTCACCGGCTACTACTACACAGCAACCTTCTCGGCACAGATTGCTTCTCCCATCGTTTACGGCTTTATCAGAATGTTTGCGGGAACTTATATGTCCCTGTTCTATTACAGCCCGATAATGTTTGCGTTGGCGATCGTTCTTATCCTGTTTGTTAAACACGGCGAGGCTATTCCTCAGGAGATCATCGACAAGATCGAAGAAGAAAACGCAGATTGATTCATCGCCGACATATCAATGTAAATTATCACAAAAGGATTCCTTAAGTGCAAGGCTTAAGGAATCCTTTTTAATTCACAATAAAAGCACCGGTTTGGCAAGAAAAGGTAAGACCGGCTGAAATAAAAAAGGCATATAAAAAAGCTTTCCGTCAGATTTCTCTAACGGAAAGCTTCTATTATTTATCTCGTTTTTTCACAAATCAAGCCTTACCTGTCAAACTTAATCAGATTAAGTCTCAATGCATTCATAACCACGCAGAAACTCGAAAGGCTCATTGCCGCAGCACCGAACATCGGATTCAGCTCCCAGCCGAAAATCGGTATCCATACACCTGCCGCAAGAGGTATGCCTATAATGTTATAAATAAATGCCCAGAAGAGATTTTCACGGATATTTTTAAGTGTTTTTCTTCCGATGTGAATCATCTCAGGCACACTTTCAAGCTCGCTTTTGACAAGAACAACATCTGCCGCATCAATCGCAATGTCCGTTCCCGCACCGATTGCAACGCCCAGATCGGCACTCGTAAGAGCCGGTGCGTCGTTAATTCCGTCGCCCACCATCGCAACCGAGCCTTTCTTTTTTAGCTCTCTTACAGCCCTTTCCTTTCCGTCGGGAAGAACTCCTGCAACAACCTCCTTGATTCCAACCTGAGACGCAATCTCCCTTGCCGTAGCCTCATTGTCGCCTGTGATCATCACCGTTGTAAGTCCCATTTTTTCAAGCCTTTGAATTGCCTTGACACTGTCCTGCTTGATAACATCTGCAACGGCTACAATGCCCTTAAAGCCGCTTTCATCGGCAAAATAAAGCACTGTCTTTCCTTGCCTTGAAAAAGCATCTGCCTTTTTTCTGACACTTTCACTTATATCACAAACCGAGCTGATATAAGCATAATTTCCACCAAAAATTTCCTTGCCGTTGAGCCTGCCTTTGAGTCCCTTTCCCGTCAAAGCCTCGAAATCGGAAACAGCACTGCTTTGCACCTTTTTCGCCTCACCGTAAGAAATAATCGCCTTTGCAAGAGGATGCTCACTCTGTTTTTCGAGGTTGAACGCAAGCTCAATAAGCTCTGCTTCATTGTCGGAAAAAATATCCGTAACCTCAGGCTCACCCTTGGTAACAGTTCCGGTTTTGTCCAAAGCGACAATTTGAATTTTTCCGGCTTTCTCAATCGCTTCAGCATTTTTGAATAAAACTCCGTTTTTTGCACCGATTCCGTTTCCGACCATTATCGCAACCGGTGTTGCAAGTCCGAGCGCACACGGACAGCTGATGACAAGAACGGAAATTCCCCTTGCAAACGCAAAGCCGAAATCTGCCGACGCAAGCAGCCAAGCCACACTTGTTACAACGGCAATCGCCATAACGACGGGAACAAAAACACCGGAAACCTTATCGGCAATTTTGGCAATCGGAGCTTTTGATGCCGACGCATCGCTCACCATTCTGATTATCTGTGAAATTGTCGTGTCCTCTCCGACATGGGTTGCCTGACACTTCAAAAATCCCGATTGATTCAGTGTTGCCGCCGAAACCGTATCGCCCTGAGACTTGTCAACGGGAATGCTTTCACCTGTAAGACTGCTTTCGTCAATGGCGCTTTCCCCCTCGATGACAGTGCCGTCAACCGGAACACTGTCACCCGGCTTGAGAATGAAAATATCGCCCTTTTTCACCTGCGTTACATTAACGGTTTTTTCCTCACCGTCAATAAGCACTCTCGCTGTTTTAGGTTTAAGGTCAATGAGTGCCTTTAAGGCGTTTGTTGTTTTGCCCTTACTGATGCTTTCAAGCAGCTTGCCGAGTGTTATAAGTGCAAGAATCATTGCCGCAGACTCAAAGTATAAATCGTGGCGATATTCGGCAAGTGCCGAGGTGTCACCTGTTTTCTGAGCCTGTATCATCATGAAAACAACAATAACACTCCACAAAAATGAAGCACCCGAGCCTAAGGCAACCAATGAATCCATGTTAGGTGATTTGTTGACAAAGCCCTTAAAGCCGTTGATGAAGAATTTTTTGTTTATTATCATCACCGCTAAGGCAAGCACCATTTGAAGTGCTGCATTTAAAAGCGGATTGCTTTCGAGAAACGGAATTGTCGGAAGTGAAAGCATATGCCCCATCGAAACATACATGAGAATCCCAACAAGCACAAGAGAAACAACAAGTCTTTTTGCGATTTTTTTCGTCTGCCGGCTCTCCTGCTCGCCGTATTTTTCTTCGCTTTCACTGTCTGACTTTGCTTCCTTTATTCCGTAGCCGGCTTTTTTCACCGCCGCAATAATGTCACTGTCGGTGGCACTGCCCTCAACAGTCATTGAATTTGTCAGCAAATTCACAGAGCATTTTTCAACACCTGCAACACCGCTGACAGCCTTTTCCACTCTGGCACTGCAAGCGGCACAGGACATACCCGTAACATTAAATTGTTTCATAAAAGCACCTCATTTCATCAGTTTTTTAATCAAGTCAATAAGCTCCTCAACACAGCCGTCTTTTTCATTTTTGATGTCATTGACCACACAAGAATTTATGTGAGCCGACAAAAGCTCTCTGTTGAAGCTTCCGAGGGCGGCACTTGCTGCCGAAGCCTGAGTAATAATATCAACGCAGTAACGGTCGGTTTCCACCATTGCCTTAATGCCTCTGATCTGTCCCTCGATTCTGTTTAATCTGTTAATCAAAGCCTGCTTTTCCGCATCTTCACGGTGCTTATGTCTTTCACAGCAGTTATTTTCACACATTATCATCACCCTTTCACCATCAATTATATACTCCATGGGGGTATATGTCAAGTGACAAAAAAATGGAATCCCTTTAATTTAGGATTCCACATAAAAGGCTTGATATGAAATTTCATTTTGCAAGAGCATATCTGCATAATATAAAAACAGGGCTGTAAAAAGTTCGTTTTTACAGCCCGTTTGTTTCAATTAAGCTTCTCAGTTGATTTTTCCGTAAAGAGAAACGCTTTTTGCACCTGCATCTGTTCTGGGAGCTCTTGAAGGAGCGTCCTGACGGGGAGCTTGTGAACGGTTATTTCTGTTGTTACCTCTGTTATAACCGCCTCTTGAACCTCTGCCCTTGTTATAACCGCCTCTTGTGGAGGGATTTGTGGGCTTAACGCCATCAGCAAGAGTAATCACAACTCTTCTTGAAGCATCAGTGCCGACAGAATGAGAGGTTACGCCTTCAATCTCCTGAACCGCTGTATGAATAATTCTTCTTTCATAAGGATTCATCGGCTCGAATGTAACATTTCTGCCGTATTTAAGAACCTTTTCGGAGTTCTTTCTTGCAAGCTCTCTGAGAGTATTCTTTCTCTTTTCACGGTAATTTCCGACATTAACGGAAATTCTCGAATACTCATTTTCAAGCTTAGACTTGTTAGCGACAAGTCTTGTAAGATACTGAATCGAATCGAGAGTTTCGCCTCTTCTTCCGATAACAATACCGTAATCGTCACCGCAATCAAGCTCGAGGATGATTTCACCGTCATCTGTACGGTATGCGCTGATTTGAGTGCTTTGAACACCCATACCCTTGACAACAGCCTTAATATAATCGGCTGCCGCTGTTACGCTCTTGCTTGAAGCAATATCAAAAGATGCTTTTACAGATTCCTTAGCCGGTTCGGCTTTTTCCTCTGTCTTAGGAGCTTTTTCGGCTTTGGGAGCCTTTTCCGATGTCTTAGGCTCGGACTTTGCCTTAGCCTCATTTTTCACTGCGGTATTTCTGACCGCCTTATCGGCTTTCTTCTCCTTTTTTTCCGGAGCATCGGGAGTTTCATAGTAAGCTCTTGCCTTTGCTGGTGAGCCGCCGAAAAGTCCCAAAAGCTTTTTTGTCGGATATGAAACAATCTCTGTGTGAACATCCGCAAGCTCGGGGGCATTAAGAGCAGCACGGGCATTAGCCAATGCCTCTTCAACGGTTGCACCGGTAGCTGTAGCTTCATGTATCATTTTGTTATCACCACCGTTTGTTTAGTGTTAAGTTTTTGATTAAATTATTCTTCTGTTTCGGTTTCTTTGTTCTCCAAAAGCGACTTTTTGCTGTTCTCATAAGAACGACGGTAAACCGTCTCATCAACCATAATCTTTGCAATGGTTTTTCTCGGAGCATAGATATGACCGATGACAAGAGTCTGAATGAAAGCCAGCAGGTTTGAAAGTATCCAATACATACCCATGCCGACAGGAAGTGACCATGTGAACCAGACGGAAATAAGGGGCATGCTGAGCATCATGCAGCCCGTCATCTGCTGATTTTCCATGTTCGGATTTGCTTTCTTCTGTCTTGCTTGTGTGAGCAGGCTTGTCAAAAGAGATGTCAAGCCGGAAAGCACCGGTATAGCTATGATGAAAAACGATTCCTTGTAGCAAGCACTGGGAATGCTTCCCAAGTCAATGCCGAAAACCGTGAAATCGAATGCACGGATCTTTTCAATCTCGGCTGCGAACTGAGTCAAAAGCTCCGGCTTATGCTCAATGATCGCTTCAATGTTTGAAATAATCGACGGCTCGATATATGCGGCGGCATTTCCCGATGCAACAGACTCGTTAATGGTCTTAATGGCATCGCTGAGTGCCTGAATAACATTTGAAGGAAGATTGAGAACATAAGTAAGCGGTTGACGGATAACACCGTAAAGACCCCAGAGAATCGGAAGCTGAATGATGAGAGGAAGACAGCTTGCACCCATTGTTGAGTAGCCCTCACGCTGATAAAGCTCGCTTGTTTCCTGCTGAATCTTCATGTTTCTTTCCTGAGGATTGTAGTCCTGATACTTCTCTCTTATCCTTCTGAGCTTAGGCTGAAGACGAACCATCTTTGCAGAGGATTTCTGCTGATAAATTGTTGAGGGAAGAAGAATCAAGCGGAAAAACACCGTGAAAATCACAAGTGCAAGTCCGTAATGCTGAACGAATTGAAGAAGAAATCTGAACAGATAACCGAAAATGCCGTATAAGAAATTAAACATTTATAAATTTCCTCTCGTAAAATTATTCCCACGAATTAAAAGTTAATCGTGCTTGTCCTTTTTTAAGGGTACGGGGTCAAAGCCTCCCCGTGAAAGAGGATTGCAACGAAGTATTCTCCACGCCGCCATCAAACCGCCCTTAAATGCCCCGTAGGTCTCGATTGCCTCCAAAGCATAGCATGAACAGGTCGGATAGTATCTGCACATCGGTGGCAAATGAGGAGAAATGTGCCTGCGATAAAAGCTAATGAGAAAAATCAGCACTTTCTTCATTCAATGGCACCGACCTCTCTGAGACACTCCACCATTGCAAGACGCACCTTTTCGGTTTTGAGATATTTGGTTTTGCTTCTTGCAACAAAAACAAAATCAAAGTTGCCCTTGAAATTGTATTGCTGACAAACATCTCTGAATGCCGCCCTTATAACTCTTCGGGAACGGTTACGCTCAACTGCATTGCCGATTTTTTTGCTTGTTGTGATCCCGACACGACAAATACCCACACGGTTTTTATTTGAATAAACAACCAGTGCAGGCCGTGCGTGAGACTTTCCGCGATAATAAGCACGCTGAAAGTCGGTATTTTCAGTTAAAGAAAGGTATTTCTGCAAAAAAATCAAATCCCAACACAGTAAAGTGAACAGTTGCAAAAGAACAGTCTTTTGCAAAGGATTGTGGCAGAGCTACTGCCGGAAAAATAAATTAGTAGGTGAGCTGCTTTCTGCCCTTTGCACGACGGCGAGCGAGAACTTTACGGCCGTTCTTTGTTGCCATTCTCTTGCGGAAGCCGTGCTCCATCTTTCTGTGGCGTTTCTTGGGTTGATAAGTTCTTTTCATTTGCGTTAACCTCCTTTTTAATAATAGATTTTTTAAAATTAAAACGGGACACATTGCATAGAAGTAGTGTAAGTAGTAACGCAATTTACGTCCGGCGCTTTTTTAACTCAACGAGCATAGCCCGTAGAAAGCTATTATACATCAAAAGTATAGTATTTGTCAATGTTTTTATATGAAAATACCCTCAGGGAGAATTTATCTCACCTGACATAGCTGCTGTCAACGAAGCCATACTGTGTCCTGCCGTCAAGATAAACGCTGACATAAAGCCAACGAGAATCATAAGCCGAGTAGCCCAGAACGACCATCGAACGATCGTAAGGGATTGTTCCGTACCTGTGACTGTCCTTAGTTGCCTCGCTTCTGAGATTCAAGCCCTCTCTGTCGGAAACCGTCACCGTGTAGCTTGATGAATATCTGAAATACTGATCCTTTCTGTAATTCTGAACCTTATTGATTGTCAGATAGCTTGTATTCACCCAGCCGTAGTCGGAGCTGTCAACAACTCTGACATAGCTCCAATCGGGTGCATCGTTGCAAGCACCCTCAACCACAACTCCGACACCTCTGTCAAGAAGCCTTATCCTGCTGTAATCTTTGCCGGGACCCTTTCTCAAATAAAGTCCCTCCTGAGGCTCAACATAAAGTCTCTCATCTGCTATACGATAATCCGGATAAACTATTCCATAGTTATCCGTTGCTTTCGTTTTGGAATTTTCCTTTGCCGTTTCCGCTTTCTTTGTGGTTTCGGCTTTTTTGGTTGTTGTTTTTTCGCTTTCTTTTTTCGTGGTGCTTTCAGCAGCAATACTCGTCTGCTGTGTTTTTTCGGCATTGCCTACAATGCTTAAAGTCGCAATCAAAACAAAGCCGAGTGCGAGTAAGCCGATCAGAACGCAAAGCAAGATAATTATAATACTGTTGCCGTTGTTTTTGTTATTGCTGTTATAATTGCTGTTGCCTGTGCTGTTTTCCTGTGAAAAATTATAATTCTGCTGTTCGTGAAAGCTGTCGCCCTGCTCCTGTAAAGCATTTCCGCAAGCGGGGCAAAATTTTTCATGTCCCGATATTTCTTTTCCGCAATTCGAGCAAAACATATATTTCCCTCCGTAATGCCCTTTAAACTTCAGCGTGAAGCTTAAAAGCTGTCACTTAACAAAAAAACGAACGCCCTTTTACAGAGCGTTCAGTCTTTTATTCAAATTAACTTATGCAAGCTCTGCAAAATACTTAATGGTACGAACCATCTGGCTTGTATATGAGTTCTCGTTGTCATACCATGAAACAACCTGAACCTCAAACAGACCGTCTGCAATCTTTGCAACCATTGTCTGAGTTGCATCGAAGAGTGAGCCATATCTCATGCCGATAACATCGGAGGAAACGATGGGATCCTCGTTGTAACCGAATGAATCGCAAGCAGCAGCCTTCATAGCAGCATTGATGCCGTCAACTGTTACATCGTCGCCCTTAACAACAGCTGTGAGGATTGTTGTTGAACCTGTGGCAACGGGAACACGCTGTGCAGCACCGATAAGCTTGCCGTTAAGCTCGGGGATAACAAGGCCGATAGCCTTAGCAGCACCTGTTGAGTTGGGAACGATGTTTGCAGCACCTGCACGAGCTCTTCTCATGTCGCCCTTTCTGTGAGGACCGTCGAGGATCATCTGAT
>CAZBFI010000028.1:0-17023 GCA_964491165.1 uncultured Faecalibacterium sp. | reverse complement strand
AATGTTTCAGCCGACTACATACTCGGTTTTACAAATGAACCTAAGCCGTTGCCTAAAAAAACTAATCATCATTTGAGTAACTTAACTGATTTTCATTTTGCTTAGTGGTTAACTTTGTTACCTGTATTGCCCATACCCCAATTTAAACAATTTAATAATATAATTTCACTGCAATGCTTGAAAAATTATTTTTATCGTGATATAATGAACGAAATTAAATATTGATATAAAGATACGGTTTGAAAAGTTGTTAGCTGAGTAGATGTAAAAGGAAATCCGGTTCGAATCCGGAGCAACCGCCATTACTGTATTTGACAAGTGAAAGAATATTAGTGCCATGCTTGGTCTTGCGACTGAAAAGGGGCTGTTCTTTTTGTGGAAAATCCACTGCATCATAAGTCAGGATACCTGCCGTTTCTTTTTGGTTTAACACAGCTTTTGGTGTGAAGAGTGCAACCGATTTATCGCTTGAGTCACGGTGATGTATTCTTCCCCTGCTTCTAAGGCGTGTTTATATAATCAGTTGCAACCCTCTTAACCCCAAAAGGTTAAGAGGGTTTGTTTTTTTGCTATATTTTTTTACGCAATAAGGTTTCCGATGAATTATAAAATATTTTAAGAAACAGGATGTCATATTATGAAAAGAATACCGGCTATTTTATTGAGCTTAATAATTTTAATTACTGCTTTCGGCTTTACTGCAAATGCGAAAAGTGTTTCAGTCAATGCCGTCACAACAGCTAAAACAGTAACAAGCTGTGCAACACTTAAATTTTCAAGACGATTCGGTGCTAATTATAAGGGTGCTCCTACTCCCCCACTTGTTGTTGAAGATACCTTAATCGTCGTTTCGGGTGTTAATCTCTATAAACTCGACGCTCAAAGCGGAAAGACTATCATGAGTGTAGAGATGTGTGGAAGCTCACTTTATGCAACAGTAAGTCCCCTTTACACCGACGGCAAAATCTTTGTTCAGCTCGATGGCGGTATGGTTCAAGCTTTCGATTATAAAACCTTGGAGTCACTTTGGATTTATAAGGATGCATTTGGCGGACAGGCTGTTTGTCCGATTATTTGTGACGGCGAAAAGCTTTATACCGGCTTTTGGAACGATGAAACAGAATACGCGAATTATGTTTGTCTGAGCTTGAACGACGAAGACAGCACAATAAAAAAAGCCGACTGGACTTATAAGGCTCTTGGTGGTTTCTATTGGGTGGGCTGTGCAATAAACGATAATTATGTTATTTTTGGAAAAGACGACGGCGAAAAAAAGAGCGTCAGCGACTCGAAAATAATTGTTTTGGACAAAATTACCGGCAAAGAGGTGTCATCTGTCACTGTCAAAGGTGATGTGCGTTCTTGTGTAACATATTCTCAAGAGACCGATTCCTATTATGCTTCAAGTAAGGGCGGATATGTATATAAATTCAATGTTGATAAGACAAACGGAAAAATCGCATCTTTAAAAACATATACCGCTTCCGGTGCAATAACTGCAAGTCCCGTTGTACATAACGGCAGACTTTACATCGGAGTGCAAGAAGGCAAAATCGGAAAATTTCTTGTTCTTGATGCTAAGTCAATGAAAGAAATCTATTCCGCTGAAATGCAGGGCTATCCCCAAGCTACCGTTTTAGTGTCAACAGGCTATGAGGAAAGCGAAAAAAAGACATATATTTATTCTACATATAACAGTAAGCCGGGTGGAATTACTGTGTTCGAGGACAGCGTAGGACAAACAAAGGCAAAGAAAACTGATTTGTTCATACCCGAAGGTGACATGAGTGAATATTGCATAAGCACAATTTCTGTCGGAGGTGACGGCGCTTTATATTATAAAAATGATTCCGGCTTTATTTTTGCTGTTTCAAAAGACCCAAAAGCCGTTATCGCAGAAAAGGTTTATGCAATTATTAAAAGTATCTTTGATATGCTTTTTTCACTAATAAATAAAGGATGGCTCAAATGAATTTAGGTTTCAAAAGCTTGCACCCTGTGACTAATCTGATTTTTTTTCTTTTCACATTTATTCTTTCACTCACCTCAACTAATCCGTTTTTGATTCTGCTTTGCCTCATCGGTGCAATTATTTATGATGTAAAGTTGCAAAAAGGAACTGCGTTAAATTATATTTTAAGGTTTGTTATTCCGCTTATCGTTTTTATAACGGTGTTTAACAGCATTTTCAGTCATTACGGAGTCACTGTTCTCTTTGTTATGAAAAACGGAAACAATTTCACTCTCGAAGCTATTATATACGGACTTGTTACGGGAGTAAAAATGGGCAGTATGCTGTTGTGGCTCGACTGCTGTAACGAAATTATAACGAGTGAAAAAATAATTTATCTTTTCGGTAATATTTCACCCAAGCTCGCTTTGGTTATTTCAATGGTTCTGAGATTTATACCTTTAATAAGAGCTCAGTCTCAAGAAATTGTAAAAGCCGAAAAAGGTATCGGTGTAGATGTCACCTCAAAAAATTTCTTCAAAAAAATTGCAACCGCATCAAGAAGGCTTTCCATACTCGTTTCCTGGACCTTGGAAAGAGGAATTGATACGACTGATTCAATGAAAGCCAGAGGCTACGGATTAAAGGGCAGAACATCTTATGGCAATTATGTGTTTATGCACATTGACGGCATTATTTCCTTGCTTTGCTTAATGGCAACTGCTGTGCTTTTTGCCTGTAAGAATAAGCTTGAGGCTTATTACAATCCTGTTATTATTATTCCAAAATCAGACACTGTTGCAATCGTTTCAATAATATTTTTCGCAGTTGTTCTTATGACGCCCATCGTTTTTGATTTAACGGAGGAAAAAAAGTGGTTAATTTTGAAGTAAAAAATCTGAATTTTTCCTATTCAGGAGCTAAATCTCTCGTTTTAAAAAATATTGATTTGAAAATAAATCAAGGTGAATTTGTGGCAATATGCGGTAAATCCGGCAGCGGTAAGTCAACATTATTGCGAATGTTAAAGCCTGAGCTTACACCGAAAGGAACTTTAGACGGTGAAATTCTGTTTTTCGGAAAGGATAAAGCTGAGCTTACTCAACGTCAGTCTGCCGGTAACATCGGCTTTATTCTTCAAAACACACAATATCAGCTTGCAACACACACTGTTCGTTCCGAGCTTGCTTTCGGACTCGAAAACCTTGGTTTAGACAGCAATATAATAAGACTTCGTATTGCGGAAATTACAGCATATCTTTCATTGGAGTCGATAATAAGCCGAAATGTCAATGAGCTTTCGGGCGGTCAAAGACAGCTTGTGTGCCTTGGAAGTGTTCTGGCAATGCATCCGAAGGTAATTATTCTCGATGAACCGACGGCACAGCTTGATCCTGTCGCCGCCTCCAATTTTTTGGATACATTATATAAGCTTTCAACCGAAAACGGAATAACGGTTATAATAACGGAGCATCGACTCGAAAATGTAATACCCATTGCCGATAGAGTTATCATAATGGAAAAAGGTGAAATAATCAGTGATTGTGCGCCTCAAAAAATCAGCAGTGAGCTGTTTGAAAGCAATGAATTTGTCAATTTCTCAATGCCGTTTTCAATGAAGCTGCACTCAGTATTAAAAGCAGACACGGAGGTATCCTTAACGGTTTCTCAGGGAAAACAGCTTCTTGAAAGCAAAATAAAGAACGCTGAATATACCGTACCCGTAAAAAATGAGCGAAAGCTTTCCAAAGAAAATGCTGTTGAAATGAAAAATGTCAGATATGCTTACAGTAACAGCGGTTTTGTGCTTAACAATATGAGCATATCCGTAAAGCAGGGTTCATTCACAGCTGTCATGGGAGCAAACGGTGCAGGAAAAACAACAGCTCTGTCTCTCATGGGCGGTATTTTGGAATGCAAAGCCGGAAAAATTAAAATATTCTCAAAGGATATAAAAAAATATAAAGCCTCCGAGCTTTATAACGGTGTCATTGCTCTTTTGCCGCAAAAATGTGAGAGTATGTTTGCAGGCAACACTTTAAGAGAAGATCTCGAAAGTGTTATCAAGCACTCTGCAATGCCGAAAGATGAAATCAAAAATAAAATAAACGAGGTTTCCGATTTTATGGAAATCGCTGATTTATTGGACAAGCATCCTTATGACATCAGTGGTGGTGAAATGCAAAGAGCCGCTCTTGCAATGATACTTTTAAAAAATCCGAAAATTATTCTCCTCGATGAACCCACAAAGGGCTTGGACAATCTTTTTAAAAGGAAACTTGCGGAAAAAATTATCAAGCTTTGCGAAAGCGGAGTTACTGCGGTTATGGTTTCTCACGATACGGAGTTTTGTGCGGAATACTGTGATGAGTGTGCAATGATTTTTGACGGAACTTGCGTTTTGCAGACAAACAAATATGACTTTTTCTCTCAAAATTATTTTTATACTACTGCGGCAAATAAAATTTCAAGGGATATCTTTGATTCTGCGGTAACACAAAGGCAGGTGTTGGACTTATGCGAAAAAAATCTGTCAAGCTGACCGTTTTTTCGATATTGATTCTTCTTGTGCTGATACCTGTTTCAATTTTCTTATGTATGAAATACATTGACAAAAACAGTTATTATTTATCAGCTGTCATTATTATTGTTTTATCAATGATTCCGTTTTTTGTTGCTTTTGAAAAAAGAAAGATAAAAACAAGTGAAATAGTTATCACTGCAATGATGATCACTCTTTGTGTTGCCTCAAGAGCCGTAATGGCTTTCATCCCTCAGGTGAAGCCGACTTGTGCGCTTGTCATTGTCACTGCAATCGCCTTTGGGCCAAATGTCGGCTTTATTACGGGCAGTCTTTCAATGTTTATGTCAAATTTTTTGTTCGGTCAAGGAATGTTCACACCATTTCAAATGTTGGGCATGGGGCTGACGGGATTTTTTTGCGGACTGATTTTTTACGCAAAACGCTATAACACAAACCGAATTGCCGTAAGCATTGTTGGAGGGTTAATCTGTTTTGCAGTATACGGATTCATTGTTGACTCTTGCAGTGTTTTCATGATGCTTACAGAGTTCAATTTAAAATCCGTTATGGGAATTTACGCTTCGGGTGTGCTTTTCAATTCAATTCACGCTCTGACAACGGCTCTTTTACTGTTTTTTATAAATAAACCTATGGCGGATAAATTTAACAGATTGAGAATAAAATACGGGATTTTTGAATTGGAGTAAAAAATGAAAAAAGCTAAATATATCATCACTGTTTTTTTGATTTTGACTGTTCTTACGGGCTGTGGCAACACTGTAAGTGAAGATGTTAAAGGTGAATATGACGATATTTACAGCATTACTACGGCTGAAAGATACGCTTCGACAATCGATACGTTTAATCCTACAAGCAGTACAACTCAAGCCCTGCTTAGCATAAACAATCGCGAAACCGAACCGAGCAGTCTTCAAAGCACTGCGACGGTTCCGTCAACAGCTGTCGTGTCACCCTCCCCCACTTCAGCTCCAACTGCCACTATAGCTCATTCGACCGAAAAATATACGGCTACGCAAAGCACGGTAAATCACATTAAGACTACAAAGCCGACCGAAGCTGTTACTGCAACGAAAGCTGTTACAACCTCAAAAGCACCTGTCACCACAACAAAGCCCACAACAAAACCCGCAACGACCAAAGCCATCACAACTAAGCCGTCTGTTTCGAGTGCGAAAAATACAACTGCACCCTCAACAACGAAAGCCCCCCAAAAAACGCAGGTTTGTTATGTAACGATTGTATGCACAACAATCAACGATAATCTTAATAAGCTCAAGCCGGCAAAGGCAAGCTTTGTTCCGTCAGATGGAATCATTCTCAAAGAAGCTATCGTTGAATTAAACGGCAGCCAGACAGCCTTTGATGTTATAAAAACAGCATGCAGTGAAAACAGCTGCCGTTCAAACTGCGCTTACTGTCAAAACAGCGGAATTCAAATTGAGTACACCTATACACCTGCTTTTGATAATTACTATATCGAGGGAATACATCAAATATATGAAAAGGACTGCGGAAGTCAGTCCGGTTGGATGTACAGTGTAAATGGCATTTTCCCGAATGTCGGTGTGAGTGCATATAACATCTCCAACGGAGACCGGATAGTTTTCGCTTACACCTGCAACATGGGTGAAGATGTCGGAAACGCATATTAAGGTAATCACTTTTCACTTATAGTGCACGATAAGTGAAAGGCTTACATAAAAAATGAAAGGAATGAAAAAAATGTTCAAAAAATCACTCAGTTTCATTGTTGCAATCATGATGATTTTCAGCTGTATGTCATTGATGTCATTTGCGGCAAACGAAAAAACAACCGTAAGCCTTCGCATCGAGGGTATCGACGAATGCATTTACTATTCAGATGTTACCGTAAGCGGTAAAGCAACTGTTTCTGATGTCATCAGGACTGCTGACGAAGGTGATGATAAGCTTTCCGTTGTTATTGATGAAACAAAATACGGAGATTACATCACAACGGTCAACGGCATTGCAGCCGGAAGCTACACCTTAATGAAGTGGGACGGCTGGTGTTACAGAGTTGACGGTGTTGAAGCCGATGTTTCAGTTGACGGATATACCGTTTCCGGTGGCGAAAAAATCGTATTATATTACGCTGACCCTTGGAACACCGGCATGCAGTATCCCATCATCGACACTTCAAAGCTTTCCGACGGTATCATCTCATTTACAAGCATTGATGCTGTTTATGAGGGCTTCAATAAGGTTGAAACCGAATGTCCTGTAAAGGATTACACACTCACCTGGGGCATCGGCAACAAAACCGTTGAAATCACACCCGATGAAAACGGCGTTTGCAAAATACCTTACAAGTATCTCACCTTCGGTAACCACACAATTCAGATTGAAAGATACGATGAAAACAACGGACTTCCTACCGTTTTGAGATTTGCACCCGACTATTCGGTAAGAATCGGTGCTGTTGATGCTTTGACAGCATTTTTCAGAATGCTTATTGAAGTTATTACTTCATTTTTTGGAGCATAAGTTATAAGCAAGCAAAACAGAATGAGCTGTAAAAAACATCGTTTTTTACAGCTCATTTTAGTTTGACTTATTCAAGCCGTGCCGTATTTTCTGCTTTGCTCCACAGCAAGCTCATCGCATCTCTCATTTTCGGGATGACCGGCATGACCCTTTATCCAATTGAATGTGACATCATGCTTTTCCGTAAGGCTAAGCAATTCGTCCCACAGCTCCGGATTAAGAGCAGGCTTTTTGTCCTTCTTTTTCCAATTATTTGCTTTCCACGATTTTGCCCAACCGAGAGTTATACCGTTTGAAACATACTGCGAATCGGTAACGACAGTAACCTTGCACGGCATTTTAAGTGCTTTTAAACCTTCGATGACGGCAGTCAGCTCCATTCGGTTGTTGGTTGTTGAAGCAGCTCCTCCGGAAAGCTCCTTTTTAATCCCCTGATATTCAAGAATTGTTCCCCAGCCTCCCGAACCGGGATTGCCCGAACACGCTCCGTCTGTATATATTGTCACTTGCTTTAAATCCATAATAATTACCTCACTGATTTTAACTAATTTTATCATAATAAGAGGAATATATCAAGGTAAATATTATGATTTTTAAATTGTAAATTTGTGTTGAAATTATTCTTGTTTTGTGCTAATATATCCTTACAAAGTTAAAATAGGTGAAGTGAAATGAAACAAAAAATTATTGATAAGAGAAAATATCCTAAAAAGTGCAGTAATTGCTTTTTCGGCCGTACTCCCCTTGACAACCAATCTGTTCTTTGCGAGAAAAAGGGTGAGGTTAATCCAGACGGCAAATGCAGACATTATAAATATGATCCTCTCAAGCGCATTCCGGCTAAGCCGATATTCGACTCTGATTTTAAACCTGAGGATTTTGAAATATGATTTTTAAGGGTTTCCTTTGAGTTTTTTCAGCTCAAAAGAAACCCTTTCGTTTATTTATATTTACATTTTAAAGGTCTTCTGTAAATTAGACTTTTCATCGCCGACTTGTTAAACGGAATCAACGGATAAAGATAAGTATATCCGTCTATCGTTTTTGTTGTTGCAACAACAAGGAAAACAAGTGCCGTTCCGATTACAAGTCCCCAAACCTTAAACAATGCACAAAGAATCAATATAACAGTTCGTGAAATTTTTATCGCATAGCCTAATTCGTAGCTCGGCTGTGTAAAATTGGCAATGGCAACAAAAGACATGAATAAAACCACCTCGGAGACAAACCAACCGGATTTTACGGCAAATTCGCCCAAAACCAAAGCACCCACAACGCTGAAGGAATTACTCAAAGCACTCGGTGTGTTAAGTGATGCCAACCGAAGTGTGTCAACAACAAATTCGACAATCAAAAGCTGAACAATTATCGGAACAGTGTTAGGCTCTTCAATAAGCATGAAGCTTAAATGCTTTGGCAAAACATCACTGTAAACCGTATACAGATACCAACACGGAATGAGAAACAAGGTAAGAAAAAACACCGTTGCCCTTATAAGCCTTAAAAATGATCCAATAAAGGGCGAAAAATAAAAATCATTGATGTCCTGCACAAAATCGAATATTCCCGTAGGTAAAATTATTGCCGTGGGTGAGCCGTCGGTTAAAAGGATTATGTTACCGTCATAAATGCAAGCGGCGGCTGCGTCGGGTCTTTCAGTATATCGGAATTTTGGAAAGGGGTTATACGGCTGTGACGGAACGAGACATTCTTTAACACTTTCGTGGCTCATTGTAAGGCTCTCAACATCAATGGAATTGAGCTTATCCACAACTGTTTTCAAAAGCTTTTTGTCAACCTTATCGTCAAGATATGATATCACGATATCCGTTTTTGAGCTTTTTCCGATTTGAAAACTCTTCATGATAAGCTTTGGGTTTCTTATTTTTCTTCTTATGAGTGCAGTGTTAAAGACAATTGTTTCGACAAAGCCTTCATGCGAGCCTCTTAAAACCTTGTCCGATTCCGGTTCTTGAACATCTCTTGCAGGATATGTTCTGCTGTCAATTATAACCGCCTGTGTATACCCCTCGACAAGCATTCCGACCGCACCGGTCAATACCAGCGTGATAAAAGAAGCTATACTGCTTTGAGTGTCGGCTTCAATATAAGTAATATAATTATCAACAAGAGCTTGAGCCGTACGGCTAGCTTGCATTTCTTTTTCCGTCAGCTTAGTCAGATACTCAAGCATTTTTTCGAGCATCTGATCTTTAACAAACCCATCAACACAAAATAATGTTGCCCGTCTGCCACCGACAAGAATATGCTTAACGATAATGTCGTAGTTTTCGTCAGTTTTCAAAAGCTTACTTATATGCCGTAAGTTTTCGCTATAATTATTACTAAAGCTTTCCATAAAATAATCACCGATAATAGTTTTAGCTAAAATCGGTGATATATTATTGTTAAAGGTTGCTATTTGCATAAAAATCGGAAAGTGCAACACAAATGCAGCAAACTTTTCCTGCCTCGGCTTTTTCAAGCAGCTCAACACATTGATGCAGTGTTGAACCCGTTGTTTTAACATCGTCACAAATTAAGATGTTTTTACCCTTGATGTCCGCACTCTCGCACAAAGCAACTGAATTTTTCAAGTTAGAGGTTCTTTGCTCACCCTTTAATTCATGTTGAACAGCAGTTTTTCGTGTTTTGACGAAAATTGATTCAACCGGCACTGAATACAGCTTTCCGATTTGATTTGCAAGCAGCTGACTTTGGTTATAGGTTCTTAAATTATATGAGTTCTCACTCATCGGAACAAAGCTGATTAAGTCAAAATCAACATCGCAAAACACATTAGCACAGCGTTCTGCCATCTCTGTTCCGAGCTTTACGGCAAGGCGTTTTTCGTTGTTGAATTTGAGGTTGAGTATATCGGCTCGAACCTTACCGCTGTAAATATATACCGCCGCAATGTCGGGCAGATAAATCGAGTTTTTGATTTTGCAACAGCAATTATCAATATCATATCCGCAATGGCGACAATAATTATCACTGATTTTCCTGCTTTCATATCGTGAGCAGCTGCAATAATCCTGTGAAATCGGTATAAGCTTTTTGCAAATCGGACATTCCTTGGGATAAACGCATCTTATGAGCTTATCAAAAATTTTATAAATCCTGTCATTGAGAATCATGCAGTCCCCTACTTTGCTTTTATAGTTTTATGCCGTCGGAAAAAACTTCGATACTTCTTTCAAGTATTCCGTTCATCAACGCAATTGCAACTCCGTAATTTACAACGGGAACATTTGCTTTTTCGCATTCTTCCAGTCGGTTAGACATCTCTTTTTCATTCAGCATACAACCGCCGCAATGCACAACAAGGCTGTATTTTTCAAGGCTTTGTGAAAAATCCCTGCCGCTTGTAAATTCAAAATCAAGGCTTTTACCGGTAAATTTTCTTATCAGATTCGGCAACTTGACTGTTCCGATATCGTTACATTGACGGTGATGCGTACAGCCCTCGGAGATGAGAATAATATCCCCGTCTTTCAAGCTTTTAAGCTCATTAGCTCCGTTGACGAGCTGTTTAAGGTTGCCTTTATATCGGGCAAAAAGAATCGAAAAGGAGGTGAGCTTGACATCATCGGGCAAAATTTCAGCAACTGTGCGGAACACCTGAGAATCTGTAATCACAAGGTCTGGCTTTCTTTTTAAAAGCTTAAGTGTGTTTTTAAGCTCCGTTTCCTTGCACACGACAGCCGTACAGTCACAGTCGAGAATACTTCTCAAGGTGTTCTGTTGCGGAAGAATGAGCCTCCCCTTAGGTGCGGACTCATCTATCGGCGTAACAAGGACTATTAGGTCACCTTTTTTGACTAAATCTTCAACCAATACCCTGTGTTCACCTGAGTTCTGTGATATTTGAGCTAAGCGTTCTTTAAACTCTTGAATGTTATAACCCGTAACAGCACTAAGATATATTTCGTTTTCTTTCGCCTTTTTTAGCTCAGACAGAAGATCCGATTTATTAAAAGCAACGAGATACGGTATTTTCATTTGAATGAAAAGGCTGATAAGCGCATTGTCAGATTCGCTTATTCCTTTTTTTGAATCAACAACAAGCACGGCTGTATCGGTTTCTTTCAAAATTTTCTTTGCCCTTTCGACTCGCAAAGCACCAAGCTCACCCGAATCATCAAATCCCGGAGTATCAATGATAACAACAGGCCCTAACGGTAACAGCTCCATTGATTTTCTCACCGGATCGGTTGTTGTGCCTTTAACATCGGAAACAATGCTGAGAGCTTGATTTGTTACTGCGTTAACAAGGCTTGATTTTCCTGCATTGCACAATCCGAAAAAAGCAATATGAAGTCTTTCACGGTTGCCGTTCATTTCACCACCGCCTTAAAAACGAAAATCTCTGCGATTCGAGTTTTTAATGTCCTCGATGTTTTCTTTTGCAATTTTGCGTACCTTTTCTTTGGGAATTCTGTTAAGCTCTTCTTCAATCATCTTAAAGCCTATTTCCTTTGTCTTATCGGAAGCATAGTCAACAAGGTATTCCGTAAGTGTCATCAAGGCATTGGGGTGACAGCAATTCAAAATCTGACCGTTTTTGCAAAGGGACATGAATCTGTCACCGGTTCTTCCCTCACGGTAGCAAGCAGTGCAAAAAGACGGAATATGGCCGTTTTCCATCAGCCACGAAACGACCTCGTCAAGAGATCTTTGGTCGGAAACATCAAACTGCTCTGTATCATGCGGTCTTTCCTTTTGAGTGTATCCTCCAACGGAGGTTCTCGAGCCACCGCTTACCTGTGAAACACCAAGCTTCAAAAGCTTTGTTCTGACAGCTTCACTCTCTCTTGTGGATATGATCATACCCGTATAAGGCACTGCGAGTCTGATACAGGCTGTAATCTTTTCAAAAATTTCATCAGAAATTGAGTTATCGAAGGTGTCCGGATCAATATCATCTGCTCTTTTGACTCTCGGCACACTGATTGTGTGAGGACCGACTCCGTGAACAGCTTCAAGGTGCTCTGCGTGCATAATCAAGCCGGCAAATTCATACTTGTAAAGCTCAAGACCGAAAAGCACACCCAGACCGACATCGTCAATACCGCCCTGCATGGCTCTGTCCATTGCTTCTGTGTGATAAGCATAGTCATGCTTAGGGCCTGTCGGGTGAAGCTTGAGATAGCTGTCCTTGTGATAGGTTTCCTGAAAGAGAATATATGTTCCTATGCCGGCATCCTTCAGCTTACGATAGTTTTCAACGGTCGTTGCTGCAATATTGACATTGACACGGCGGATGTCACCGTTTTTGTGATGAACGCTGTAAATTGTCTTGATACAATCAAGAATGTATTCGATGGGATTATTCACCGGATCTTCACCGGCTTCTATGGCAAGTCTCTTGTGTCCCATGTCCTGAAGAGCAATAACCTCGTCCTTTACCTCTTGTTGAGTAAGCTTCTTTCTTGCGATATGCTTGTTTTTCAAGTGGTACGGACAGTAAACACAGCCGTTGACACAATAATTTGAAAGGTAAAGAGGTGCAAAAATAACAATTCTGTTTCCGTAAAAAGCAAGCTTTATTTCCTCTGCGATTTCATAAATTTTTTCGATTTTTTCGGGAATGTCGCAAGCGAGAAGAACAGAGGCTTCACGGTGAGTGAGTCCTGCACAAACAGTTCCGGTTTCGGTCTTTTTGGGTCTTGCCTTTTCAAGTATCGAGTCAATAAGCTCAACATTGTTTTTATTTTTTTCTGCATATTCGAGAGTTTCAAGAATCTCCTCATGGTTAATAAACTCTTCCGCTTTTAATGATTTTGGGTTATAAGAAGCCATAATTAAAAATCCTTTCGGTTTATTTTATTATATCTCCTCGGTCACAAACAATTTGATAACCGATTGAATTTATCCTTTTTTTCAGCTCATCGAGCTTCTCGGCAGATTCGGCACCGCTGTTAAGCTTGTTGTTATAAAGCAAATATTTGTTTCTGACACCGACGGGTGAAAGGTTCGGCATGATGACATTTGCAGAGGCGAGAATACCTTTTTCTCTTCCGTAAGGCTCAATAGTGCCAAGCGCCGTTGTTGACGGAAGCAAAATATTAGGCTTGATTATCCGTATCACTGCCAAAAGAAAGCAGGTAAGCTCTGCCGTTCCGGAACGCATATTTGCAAAAGGAGTGTCTTCATGTGGAATGAAAGGCCCTATCCCGCACATATCGGGCTGAAAATCCTCAATGAATTTCAAGTCCTTTGCAAGTGCTTCAACCGTTTGATAAGGCGAGCCGACCATGATTCCGCAACCTACCTGAAAGCCGATATCTTTAAGATTATTAAGGCATTCAATTCTGTTTGAAAGCTTGAGACAGCTCGGATGAAGCTTAGCGTAGTGACTGCTGTCAGCTGTTTCGTGACGCAGTAAATATCTGTCTGCACCTGCATCAAACAGCTTTTGGTATGAGCTTTTGCTCCTCTCACCCAAGGACAAGGTCACTGCACAATCGGAATATTTACCTTTGATTTTGCTTAAAAGCTCCGCCAAGTATTCATCACTGAAAAACGCATCCTCACCGCCCTGCAAAACAAAGGTGCGAAAGCCCAATTCGTAGCCGTTTTCACAGCAGCTTAAAATATCGGCTTTGGTGAGTCTGTACCGTTCACAGCTTTTGTTGCTTTTTCTGATTCCGCAATAAAAGCAGTCGTTTTTGCAGTAGTTACTCACTTCAATAAGTCCACGGATAAAAATACTTTTGCCGTAAATTTCATCTCTCAGGCGTGAAGCCTCTTGCCTTAGTGCTTCAAAGGTCTCTTCATCACGTTTTGCTATCAACAAGCAATATTCTTCCTCGGTGAGCGAATGTGTCTCAAAGAATTTTAAAATAATATTTTTAATGCTTTCATTCATTGCTTATCACACTTGAAAACGCAGTTTTAACGCTTATTCCGTCGATTTTGCCGATTTGTCCCGACAAGGTTGAAATAACATTTTGCGGAGCATCAATGGCAATGCTGATAATGTTAATTTTTCTTTCTCTGTAAGGGATACCCATTCTTCCGATGATGTATTCCCCGTATGAATGAAGAAGCTTATTAAGCTGTTCAACGCTGTCACTCTTTTCAACGATGATGCTCATAACGGCAACTCTTGTTTCCATAAAAATCCTCCCAATAAAAAAAAGCTGCACCCCGACATAAGGTGCAACAACAGAATTTTTTTATAATACTGATATTACTTTCACCTTATCTTCAGAAGGAAAAACCGTCTTTATGTCAGGTCACTGTAATTATATAATACTTTTTTTGATAAATCAATACAGTAAAAGGCTTTTATTCTTCAACAATCGGAATCATTCCACCGATATCCCTTAAATACCCCGAATCGGTACAAGCTATACTGCAATTGTGTGAATTGATAAAATGCCTGATTTTTTCGTAATCCCTGTGATTTTTTATGTCACCGAAAAAAACAACCTCATCTTGTGAAATTTTCCCCGAAGCGCCACCGATAAAGCCGTATTCGTGACCTTGCAGAGTAACATCACCTTTTTCAATCAAAAGGCATTCAATGCCGTTTTCGAGCATTTTTCTGCAAATTGATTCATCATCTGTGATTATGGCGTTTTCGTTGACAATGAGAATGGAACATTTGCAATAGCCTTGATTGACATTCACCGTTTTCTTAAAAGGAAAGAGCTTTTTCAGGCTTTCGTCGGCATATTTGAGCTTGCCGACGGCAAAATCTGAAAAGAGAGCAAAATTAAGCCCAATGTCTTTCGGATATTCTCCCGTACAAGCTTCATTTGACAAAATAACCGTCATTCCGAGACTTTTAAGCTCTTTTGCAAGTCGGCTCTGATTTTTGTCAACAATTATCTTTTCTTTCCCGATATGCAAAGCTGCCATGTCTGCGTGATTTGAAACAGCAGGGTCAATTAAGGGGTTAATTTCAACAGTCAAAGCCCTGATGCCTTTTCTTTCAAAAAAATCAAGTACCCTTTCATCAGCTGCCGTGCAAATGACACTTTTCACTTTCTTTTTGGGCAAATTAGGCGAAAATACAAAATTTGTCATAAAATGATTGCCTCAAAGGCTTCTCTTATCGTTCTTACACCGACAACCTCAATTTCATTTTTGATTGAAGATGACAGGCTTTTGAAATTGCTTTTCGGGATTATACATTTGTTAAAGCCGAGTCTTGAGGCTTCCTTGATTCTTTGCTTGCAGTGTGAAACGCCTCTGATTTCACCGGCAAGTCCGATTTCACCGAAAGCAAGAACATCATCTCTCAAAGCGTAATCCTTAAGTGACGAAACAAGAGCCATGGCGATTGTAAGATCCAAGGCCGGCTCATCAAGCTTCATTCCGCCCACGATATTGATATAGGCATCCATGTTTGAAAAATAATAACCTCCGCGTTTTTCAAGCACAGCAATAAGCATTGCGAATCGGTTATAATCGAAGCCGTTTGATATTCTCCTCGGATTTCCGAATCCCGTTGAGGTGACTAATCCTTGAATTTCAGCAAGCAGTGGTCTTGTACCCTCCATGACACAGGCAACACAGCTACCCGGTGTATTCTTCGGTCTGCCTGAAATGAGCATTTCGGAGGGGTTTTCAACCTCGCAAAGTCCCCTTTCCATCATTTCAAAAACACCGATTTCATTTGTTGAACCGAAACGGTTTTTAACCGCACGCAAAATTCTGAATGAAAGATTCCTTTCACCCTCAAAATAAAGCACTGCATCAACAATATGCTCAAGCACCTTAGGGCCGGCAATATTTCCGTCTTTATTGACATGACCGACCATAATAATCGGTACTGAAAGATTTTTTGCTGTTCGCATGAATAAATTTGAGCATTCACGAACCTGCGTAACACAACCCGGTGAAGAATTAAGCTCGGTGAAGTTCATCGTTTGTATTGAGTCGATTATAACAATGTCGGGAGTTATTGAGTTGATATGCTCGCAGATTGCCTGCGCATCGGTCTCACAAAGAATGAATAGATTTGATGTGGTGACAAACAGCCGGTCTGCTCTGAGCTTAATCTGACTGTATGACTCCTCTCCCGAAACATAAAGTATTTTCAGCTTTTTGCCCAATTCGGAGCATATCTGTAAAAGCAGTGTCGATTTACCGATTCCGGGGTCACCGCTTAAAAGCACAAGTGAGCCTTTTACGATACCGCCGCCAAGGACTCTGTCAAGCTCTTTCATGCCTGTTTTGTATCTTATTTCGTTGTCCGGCTTAATGTCATTTAAAGGGTAAGAAGTTACACTTTTTTGCGGTCTTACCGTTTGCTTTGCCGCAGAGCCGACTGCAACGGTCTTAACTGTCTCCTCCAAGGTTGCCCATTGACTGCATTCCGGACATTTACCCAACCATTTTGGAGTCTCATAACCGCAATTTGAACAAATATATACACTTTTTGTTTTTGATGACATATTATTCACTTCCGTTACTGTTTAAATAATCTTGCAAGCCTTTCGCAACTGCTTTTGCCATTTGAGTTTGATATTCATCGTTGTTGAGCTTTTCGGCTTCATTTACATTTGAAAGAAAACCGCATTCAACCATAACCGCAGTGGTCACGGCATTATAAATCAAGTAAACGCTTGATGTACAAGGCTTAATCTGTCTTGTATTTTCTTTTTGCAAGCTGTTGACTATGCTGTTTTGTATACATTGTGCAAGCTCAGAGCTTTCGATATGATTCGGTCTGTGAAAAACCTGAGCACCACTGTATTTACTTTGCGTAAAATAATTTTGATGTATGCTTAAAAAGATGCACTTTGGATATTTTTTCATTATCTCAAAACGGTTCATAATGTCGGAGCTTTTTTTCGAACGCATTGAAGAACAGTCTTCATCATAAATGAGTCTGTCGTCACTTCTTATCATGACCGTGTTAAAGCCCTGTGCCTTTAAAATTGCTTCAATCTTTTTTGAAATTGAAAGGTTAATATCCTTTTCGAGAATACCCGATGCAGATTGAGTTCCGCCGTCTTCGCCTCCGTGTCCGGCATCAATGACGATTACCGGCTTAGTAACTC
>CAZBFI010000027.1:0-18341 GCA_964491165.1 uncultured Faecalibacterium sp. | reverse complement strand
GCAAAGTAAAGCTTATTTCAAAACGCACAACGGTGAAAAGCATATTGATGCCGTAACGGGAGAACAGCTCAATTTTAAGAATGTGTTTTTGCTTGAAGCCGATGTTGGAATTTACGGCGATACAAACCTTGTGGAAATTGATTGGCATTCAGGAACGGGATATTATGCCACGAATGGAACTGTTGAGGAGATAACATGGAAAAAGGTAAGTGAAAGCGCACCGCTTGAGTTTTATACACGACTGGGCGAGCAACTGAAAATCAACAAGGGTAAAAGCTATATCGGTATCGGAGTGGGAGATATTACTATGTCCGGCAGTCAGGAGACTTCAAAAAACGAATAAGCCTTGTTGACTGAAAGGGACAGGAGTGCTATAATGTGAAAAAAATTGTGTTTGAGGTGTGAAATGCTGAAAAAATCACTTTGCGGAAAATGGATTTTAAGAGATTCGGAAAATGAATTTGAGCTTCAAGCCACTGTTCCCGGCTGTAATTATCTTGATCTTATGGACTCGAAGATTATAAAAGATCCGTTTTACGGTGAAAACGAAAAAGATGTTTATTGGGTTTCACAAAGAGACTGGATATATGAAAAAAGCTTTGAGCTTAGTGCAGATGAGCTGAATGAACAAAAGGCTGTTCTTGTCTGTCAACGGCTCGACACAGTCTGCACTCTTTATCTTAACGGAAAAAAGCTCGGTCAAGCGGAAAACTGCCATCGGGCTTATGAATTTGATGTGAAGGATTATCTTGTTCAAGGGAAAAATCTGCTGAAAATCGTTTTCGACTCACCGGTCAACTATGTTAAAGAAAGATACGAAAAAGATAAAACACCCGCTAACAGCAACGGTCAAAACGGCATTGTCAGAATCAGAAAGCCACAGTGTCATTTCGGCTGGGATTGGGGTCCTGTGCTTCCGTCAAGCGGAATCGGCGGTGAAATTTTCATCGAGATGAGAAGTGAGGGAAAGCTCACCGATTTAAAGATAAGACAAAGGAAAAACGATGACAACAGCTTCAGCGTGCTTGTGAGTGTTGAGGGAGATTTTCACGAAAAAGAAAAAACTGAGCTTATCCTCATTTCACCCGATAAAAGCGAGATGAGCATAGAGGGTACAAGTGCGGAATTTAAGGTTGAAAAGCCGGAGCTTTGGTGGACAAACGAAATCAAGCCTAAGGCATCGCAGCCTCTTTATACTGTCAGGGCAGTTCTTAAAAAAGCAGGAAAAACAGTTGACAGCTGCGAAAAAAGAATTGGCTTGCGAACCATTGAGCTTGATCGCAGTCAAGACGAATACGGTGAAAACTTCCGTTTCATTTTAAACGGTGTTCCGTTGTTCATCAAGGGAGCAAATCTCATTCCCGAGGACGCCTTTATCACTCGTTTCACAAGGAAAAAGGCTGAATATTTGATTGATGCCGCAATTTATTCAAACATGAATATGCTCAGAGTTTGGGGTGGCGGTTATTACGAAAGCGATACCTTTTATGAGCTTTGTGACGAAAAGGGCATTTTGGTTTGGCAGGACTTTATGTTCGCTTGTCAGGCTTATCCGTTTTTTGAAGAGGACTTTCTCGAAAATGTTAAAAAGGAAGTCGAATATAATGTCAAGCGACTGCGTCATCATCCGTCGCTTGCCCTCTGGTGCGGTAACAATGAAATTGAAACGATGGCAATGGGCTGGTTGAATTATCCGAAATATATAAAATGGACAGAGAAGTTTTTTTATGACATTTTACCTGAGGAGTTAAGGAAGTATGACGAGGACACAGCCTTTATCTCCGGCTCTCCTTGCGGAACGGGTCACATGAAAAATGTTGACAGCGACAATTACGGTGACATTCATCTTTGGGCTGTTTGGCATGGCTTACAGGATATGAAATATTACCGAAAAAGAATGACTCGCTTTTGCAGTGAATTCGGATTTGAGTCTTTGCCGGACATAAAAACAGTGCGTACCTTTGCCGAAAAGCAGGACTATGATATTCACTCACCGGTGTTTTCGGCTCATCAGAAATGCAACTCCGGTAACGATAAGATGCTTTATTACATAGCCTCGCGTTTTCGTTTGCCTGAGTCTTTTGAACAGCTCATTTATCTTTCACAGGTGACTCAGCTTGAGTGTATCAGTGATGCGACTGAGCATTGGCGAAGAAATAATGGCAGATGCAACGGCTCTGTATATTGGCAGTTTAATGACTGCTGGGGCGTATGCTCATGGTCGGGCATGGACTATTACGGAAACTATAAGGCTTTGCAATACAGGGCAAGGCAGTTTAACGCCCCCGTATCCGTTTCGATTGAGGATACAGACGGCAAGATTAAGCTTCACATCTTAAACGATATGCCCAAAAAGCAAAAGCTGAGCTTGAAATGTATCATTTTCGATTTTGAAAACGGCATACTTCAACAAAAGCAAAGAGATTTTGAGGTTGAGGCGCTTGACAATTACGAATGCTTCACACTTTTTGAAAAACAGCTCAAGAGTCGTTTCGACCTTACGAGAACAGGCATAAAGGCAGAGCTTTACAAAAACGGCAAGCTGATAAACGAAAAAACATACCTTTTTAAGCCCGAAAAGGAACTAAGGCTTGAAAAACCGAATTTGTCCTTGAAAGCACAGGTGGAAGAAAACAAGATTCTTCTCACGGTCAAAAGTGACCGCTTTGCAAGGCTTGTCAGAGTTGAAAGCAGTCTTTCAACGCTTCCTTTTTCGGACAATTATTTTGATCTTCTCGCAGGTGAAAGCAGAACAGTGACAATTGCAGTTGATGAAAAAATTGATATCCGTCAACAGCTTGACAGCTTTTCCTTGATGTGTGCAAACTTTGTTGAGGCAAAAAGCAGCCGCCTTTATGATTTCAAAGAGCGTGTGAGAGTGTTCATTAAGCCGGATAATGTTGCCCAGTGGGTATACTACGGAAAAAAGGGAAAGCAAAAATAACCAAAAAGTACAGACCCTATAAAACGGGAAATATCGAGGGATTCCTTTGAGTGAAGGCTTAAAGGAGTCCCTTTTGAGCTTTAGTGGGTGTAAAGGGAAAAACGGTGTTTTTTGCTGATAAGCCTTGTTGCTTTCACAGCGATTGTCGCTGGAACGAGGTTGGCTTTATTTCAACTCAATGGGGGTCGCATCTTAATTGTAAGTTTACACAAATTTCATATTTGTTTGCTATACTTGCTAAAATTGGTTTATTATGCGAAAGTTTAGCTTATTTTCAGAAAATAAAGGTGGGATGTACATTCATGCTCAGATTATTGAAGTACCTTAAAAACATAAAAGCTTCAACGGTGCTTGCAATGATTTTTGCCGTTCTTGCACAGGTGGGAAGCCTTGTTCTTCCTCTTATGATGTCATCAATTATCAACAACGGAATAGCAATGCAGGATATAGCTTACATTAAGAAAATGGGTCTTTATATGATGCTTGTTTCCGGCTTTGCGGTTGTGATTGCTTTTTTTAACAGCTATTATTCAAGTAAAACATCGGCTGCTTACGGAAAAATTCTCAGAAGGGAAATTTTTCTCAAGGTTGAACAGCTTTCCCAAAGGGATATTGACAAGGTGGGAACACCCTCTCTTATCACACGCTGCACAAACGATGTCAAGGTTCTTCAGGACTTCGTGCTTCAAGGACTGAGAATGATTATTTCTGCTCCGATAATGCTTGTGGGCGGAGTAATAATGGCATTTTTCATGAATCCGGGGCTTGCTAGCATTATTTTTGCGGTTCTTCCGATTATAGCCGTTATCGTTGTGATTGTTTTGAGGGTTGTTATGCCCATTTTCAAAAGAAGACAGAAGCTCATTGACTCGATAAACCGTTTCATAAGAGAAAAGCTTACGGGAATAAGGGTTATCCGTGCTTTTAACAGGTGCGATTATGAAGATGAGCGTTTCGGCAAGCAGAATAATGAGCTTTCACAGCTTACCCTTAAATTTCAGCGTCTTATGTCGGTTCTTATTCCGATATGCATCGTCATTATCATTATGGCGCTTGATCTTCTCATTGTTTTTGCCGCAAAGAATCTTGACAAGCTCGATGTTGTGACGGAAAGAACGGAGCTTATGAACGCCATTGGAAATTTGCAGGCTTTTGTCATTTACATGGTAATGATCGTTTTTTCCATAACTATGGCAGCTGCGATGTTTGTCATCGTTCCAAGAGCGAGAATTTCGGCAAAGAGAATCATCGAGGTGCTTGATATCACTCCCTCAGTCGAGGATAAGCCCCAAACACAAAAGGTTGACGAAGCTCTTAAAGGAACGGTTGAATTTAAAAATGTAACATTCAGTTATAACGACGGTGAAGAGCCGGTGCTTTCAGACGTTTCTTTTGTTGCACAAAAGAACAAGGTCACGGCAATCATTGGCTGCACGGGAAGCGGAAAATCAAGTCTTGTGAACCTTATTCCGAGATTTTATGATGTTGACGAGGGTCAGGTGCTTTTTGACGGTGTTGATGTCAGAGAGCTTTCACAAAAGGATCTTCACAGCAGGATAGGCTACATACCTCAAAAGGCTATGCTTTTCAGCGGAAGCATTGAGGATAATCTCAGATTTGCCGATGAAAACGCAAGTGCGCAAAGGCTTGAAAAGGCACTTGAAATTTCACAGTGCAAGGAGTTTGTTGATAATCTTGAAAGTGGAATGAATGCCTTTGTCAGTCAGAACGCAACAAACTTTTCCGGCGGTCAAAAGCAGAGGCTTTCCATCGCAAGAGCAATTTCAAGGCAGGCTGAGGTTTATATTTTCGATGACAGCTTTTCAGCACTTGACTTTAAAACAGATGCGGCACTGCGTAAGGCTATCAGGGAAAACCTTGACGCAACGGTTATCATCGTTGCACAGCGTGTCGGCACAATCGTTGATGCCGATCAGATCATCGTTCTTGATGGCGGCAAGGTTGTCGGCATAGGAAAGCACGAACAGCTTCTCGAAAATTGCGAGGTTTACAAGGAAATTTACAATTCACAGATAACTCAGGAGGATTTGTCATGAAAAAGGTTGCTTCCTCCCGCAAAAATTCACACATCAAGGATAAATATGCCGCTTACAGAGACTCAAGAATGAGCGAAAAGGAAAAGCCGAAAAAGCTTTTGCCGACGGCAATCAAGCTTTTTAAATTGCTCAAGGGACACGAAATGGCAATTATATTTACCGTAATTTGTGCCATCGGCGGTTCACTCCTTTCAATTCTCGGCCCGAAATATCTCGGAAACATCATTGATGTGCTTGATCAGCAGGTTCAAAATAAGCTTAATTCGGGTGCCATGGATTTCACTCCGATTTATTCCATTTTAAAGACGATTCTTTTCATTTATATCGGTTCGTCACTGCTTAGCTTTTTCCAGCATTACATCATAGCCGGTGTTGTTCAGGGGCTTATTACCGATATAAGATATAAGTTCAACAGAAAGCTTACAAAGCTTCCTCTTTCATATTTTGACAATCATAACACGGGCGACATTCTTTCGAGAATCACCAACGACATTGACAACATCAATAACACTCTGCAAAACAATCTTATACAGATTATCACCTCCGTTGTGACCTTTGTCGGTGTTTTTGTCATCATGCTTAAAACGAGTGTGTCCCTTTCTCTGACGAGTCTTTCGCCTTTTCCGATATGCTTTTTGATCGCCATGGTTGTGCTGCATTTTTCAAAGTACTATTTCCGTAAGCAATGGAAGGAAACTGGTGACATCAACGGACACATCGAGGAAATGTTCACCGGTCATAGAATCGTTAAGGCTTTTGGATATGAAGAAAAGGCAATCGAGGAATTTGATGAGCTTAACGAAAAGCTCTATAATTCGGGAAGAAAGGCTCAGTTCCTTTCAGGCTTTTTAAGCCCACTGATAAATTTCGCAAATAATGCGGGTTATGTGATTATTTGCGTCATCGGCGGTTATCTTATAATTAAAGGAGAAGCAACTGTCGGTGCAATTACGGTGTTTATGACCTATTCCAAGCTTCTCATGCAGCCTATTACCGACTTGAGCAATATCGCAAATAATCTTCAATCCTCACTCGCGAGTGCAGAAAGAGTCTTTGATTTGCTCGATGCACAAGAGGAGCTTCCGGACAGAGAAAAGAATGTTTATCTTGAAAGCGCAGGTAAGGTTGAATTCAAGAATGTCTCTTTTTCATATCTTGAGGACAAGCCTCTTATCACCGATTTTAATCTCAAGGTCAACAAGGGCGATCTTGTTGCCATCGTCGGCCCTACGGGTGCAGGCAAGACTACGATTGTTAATCTTCTGATGCGTTTTTATGAGATTCAGGGTGGAGATATCATAATCGACGGCGTGAGCATAAAGGACATTACAAGGGAAAATCTGCGTAACATTTTCGGCATGGTGCTTCAGGATACATGGCTTTTTGAAGGCTCGTTGAGAGATAATATTCTTTACGGAAAGCAGAATGCAACTGAGGAAGAATTTAACAGTGCCGTCAGAGCAGCGAAAATCGACAGCTTTGTCAACACACTTCCCGACGGCTATGACACTGTGCTTGAAGAGGGCGGTGCAAATCTCTCTGCCGGTCAAAGACAGCTTATAACAATCGCAAGAGCTATTCTTGCTTCTCCGGATATACTCATTCTTGACGAGGCAACCTCATCGGTTGACACAAGAACCGAGCTTCAGATTCAAAACGCAACCTCAAATCTGATGAAGGGCAGGACAAATTTTGTGATTGCTCACCGCCTTTCAACAATTCGCCAGGCAGATGTGATAATCGTTATGAGAAACGGACAGATAGTTGAAACGGGAAATCACAGTCAGCTTCTCAAAAAAGGCGGATTTTATGCAGAGCTTTACAATTCACAGTTTGCGGACTGATTAAGGCTCAATCAAATGTCCTTAAAAGGAGTAATATATGATAAATTTCGTTCTTCCCAATAAAGTCAGAGTTTTTTTCACACCCGATGAGCGTCTGCGTTGTGCAACCGTCGGTGTTTGGGTTTTGGCAGGCTGCAAGCATGAAAATGCAGAGAACAACGGCATTTCACATTTCATTGAGCATATAGTTTTCAAAGGCTCGAAAAAACGCAGCGGCTTTGAAATTGCCGAGGGAATGGATGAAATCGGTGCATCTGTCAACGCTTACACAACAAAGGAATACACCTTCTTTTACACTAAGGCGTTGGATTACCGCATTTTAAATGCCGCCGATATCCTTTTTGATATGCTGACTTGTCCGAGACTTGATGAAAATGACATTGAAACCGAAAAGGGTGTTATTTGCGAGGAAATTTCAATGTGCGAGGATGACCCGTCGGATGTTTGCTATGAGCTTAACGAAAACAAGCTTTTTTCTCCGAATAATCTCAGCCGTGAAATTCTCGGCTCGGTTGAAACCGTGCAAGGCATGACAAAGGAAAAAATCGTTTCATATATGAACAAAAATTATGTCGGTGAAAACATAATTATAGGAGTCAGCGGAAAATTCGATGAGAATGAAATGCGTGAAAAAATTCAAAGCTATTTTTCTTTTCTTGCACCGCAGGGTGAAAAGGAAAGCCAGAAAAGCTTGCCGTTTAACACCGGCTTTGCCTTAAAGGAGATGCCGACAGAGCAAACACATATTATGCTCACCTTCCCCGGAGTCGGTATCGTTCATGAGGAGCTTTATGCGTTGCAGGTTTGTGCTTTCATTCTCGGCACGGGAACATCATCAATGCTCAATCAGAGAATAAGGGAACAGCTCGGACTCGTTTACAGCATTGACTGCTGGCTTGGCAGATATGTTGACGGTGGATATACAGCCGTTTCAATGAGCCTTACGCCGAAAAGTGAGCAGCAGGCAATAAGCGAAACTGTTAAAATCATTCTCGGCTTCGCTGATGAGCTGACCGAAAGAAAGGTTGAAATTGCAAAGGAAAAGCTTATTTCAAGCCTTATCATGTCAAGGGAACAGCCTCAAAGCAAGTTTTCGGCCATCGGTCACAATATGCTGCTTTTGAACAGAACCATTGAGGACGATGACATCATAAGGGATATTAAAGCGGTCAGCTTTGATGATGTGTTAAGGGTACAAAGGAAATATTTCACAATGGATAAAATGCTTTTCACTGCTGTCGGAAAGGTGAAAAGTGAGGAAGAATACAGAAATATTCTCGCACAGGCGAAAAGCGAAAAAATGACGGAAGGTGTTAAAGATGAGAGAGCTTAAAAGTGCAAGACGAATCGTTATAAAGGTTGGCACATCAACGCTTACTCACGAAACGGGTAAAATCAACATCAGAAGAATGATAAAGCTTTGCTCCGTTCTTGCTGATTTACATAACAGCGGCAGGGAGGTTGTTCTTGTCACATCGGGTGCAATCGGTGTCGGTGTGGGCAAGCTCGGCTTGAAGGAGCGACCCAAGGATATTCCGGGCAGACAGGCTGCCGCAACCGTCGGTCAGTGTGAGCTTATGTTCATGTATGACAAGTTTTTCGGTGAAAACGGAGTTAAAACCGGTCAGCTTCTCATCACAAAGAGCGACATCGAAAACGAGAAAAGAAGAATCAACCTTGAAAACACTTTCCTGAAGCTTTTTGAATATGAGGCAGTGCCTATCGTCAATGAGAACGACAGCGTTGCAACGGAGGAAATTGTTTACGGTGATAATGACTCGCTTTCGGCAATTGTGGCAAAGCTTATTCATGCGGATCTTCTTGTTATTCTGTCGGATATTGACGGACTTTTCGATGACAATCCGAATTAAAACCCCGATGCAAGCTTTATTCCCGTTGTGAAAGAAATCAACGACGACATTCTCGCTCTTTGCAAGGGTGCCGGAACTGACAGAGGAACAGGCGGAATGGTGACGAAAATTCATGCTGCCGAAATTGCAACCAATGCTTCGATTCCCACGGTAATAATGAATGGCACTGCTCCTCAGGACATTTATAAAATCATTGACGGACACAGTGTCGGCACTCTTTTTACCGCAAAAGGAAAATGAAAATTCAGTTAATCGTATAAATGGGCAAAATTTTGCCGACAAAAGCTATAAGGTGGGATTATCAATGCTTACACAAATCGGTATAAATGCAAAAAAAGCAGAGCGTGTGCTTATGACAGCACCTCTTGTTCTTCGTGACAAGGCACTTGAGTCGATTGCCGTGGCTTTGAGAGAAAAAGCCGATTTTATCATTGAAGAAAATGCAAGGGATATAAAAAACGCAACCGAAAACTTAATGAGTAAGGCGATGCTTGACAGACTTTCTCTTGACAGGGAAAGGATTGAGGGAATAGCCCGTGCGGTCGAAAACATCATTTCTCTGCCCGACCCTCTCGGCAGGGTTCTTTCAGGCTCGGTAAGACCTAACGGCATGAAAATTGAAAAGGTCAGTGTTCCCTTAGGTGTCATCGCAGTCATTTTTGAGGCAAGACCCAATGTTACGGTTGATGCGGCGGCATTATGTCTTAAATCCGGAAACACCGTCATTCTTCGTGGAGGCAAGGAAGCAATCAATTCAAACAAGGCGATGGCGCTTGTGATGAGGCAGGCACTTGAAAAGGCAGGACTTCCGGCTGACTGCGTTCAACTTGTTGAGGACACCACAAGAGAGTCGGCAAGCAAGCTGATGAAAATGAATGAATATGTTGATGTTCTGATACCGAGAGGCGGTGCGGGGCTTATAAGGGCTTGCGTTGAAAACTCAACCGTTCCCGTTATAGAAACCGGCACGGGCAACTGCCATATATATGTTGACAAGGATGCCGACATTAAAAAGGCAGTGGAGATTATTTATAACGCAAAAACCTCAAGACCCTCCGTTTGCAATGCCTGTGAAAGCCTTGTCATACATGAAAAAATTTCAAAGGAAATTCTTCCGCTGATTAAAGCTTCCCTTGACGGCAAATCGGTCACAATTCACGGCGACGAAAAAACAGCGTCGATTATTCCGGAGGTTGTTCCGGCAACAGATGAGGATTATGCGAAAGAGTATCTCGGCTATGAAATAAGCGTAGCGGTTGTTTCCGACATTTCCGAAGCCGTAAGCCACATCATGAAATATTCATCCGGTCACAGCGAGTGTATAGTTACGGAAAACTACACTGCGGCAAATTATTTCACGGCAAATGTTGATGCTGCCGCAGTTTATGTCAATGCTTCAACGAGATTCACCGACGGTGGTGAATTCGGCTTTGGTGCTGAGATTGGCATTTCAACTCAAAAGCTTCATGCAAGAGGGCCTCTCGGACTCAACGAGCTGACAACGGTTAAATATATTATTACCGGTGACGGTCAAATCAGATGATTAAAAGGTCTTGACTTTTATTTCGTTTTAGGGTATATTTAAAATGAGAATAGGGTTATTGTAGGCTGACCCTGTTATGCTTATTTGAATGAGGCAATGCCGGAGTTTAAGGAGGTAAAATAATGAAAAAAACAGTCAAAAAAAGCTTGTCAATGCTGCTTGCAATCATGATGCTTATGTCATCACTCGGCATCAATATGGCAAGTGCGGCTTGCAACCACCAGATTTCAACAGGCGATCCGAATTATTACAAGATCGTCAATCCCACCTGCGAGCAACAGGGCTATACAATTTATAATTGTATCTATTGCGGTCAGGAGGTCAGCAGAGGAGATTACAAGGATGCTCTCGGACACAAGCCGGGTGCCGATGAATATGAGGCAAACGGTGAGGGCGATTACAGAAAGTTCAATGTCTGCACCCGTCAGTACACACAAGACGGAGTTAAGGTCACCTGCTCGGCTAAGCTGATCGAAGAAGAAAACGGCAAAGAGGTTGTATATCACCGTGTTGATTTTGTCAACAACAAGGTTACGGCTACTTATGACGATTCGGTTGAATATGTTAAGCTTGCTGCAACTTATAAGAGTATGCCTCTTCTTTCAACCTATGTTAAGCACGGCGAAGCCGCAGTTTATGATGTGAACAAGCCTGTTCGTGAAAGAACAAAGGAATTTGCAAGATATGCGTTCATCGGCTGGAGTGAAAATTCAAGCCTTGAAGCAACTGTCGAAAACAATCTCGGTCAGGACGATGTTACGGACATCACTGCAATCGAAAAGAACATGACACTTTATCCTGTTTTCGAGGGCCTTACATCTGATTCAAACGGCATAATCACTCATAATGTAAGATTCTATACATTTGAAAAGGGCAACACTATTGTGCCTCTTACAAATGTTCAGCAGGTTGCTCATCGTCAGTCACCCAAATTCAGCGCTCCCAACGGTGTGCTTTATGATGATCCTGTTAAGCAGGAGGATCTTGTCAATACATATGCCTTCAGCGGTTGGTCAACAAAGAGCGTTGCTCCTTACGGCACGCTTATTCCCACATCGCAGATAGAAAGCACTCCCATTTACGGCAATGTGAATTTCTATGCTACCTTTGCTCCTACCGCAAAGAATTACACCGTTGTGTTCTATGGTGACGGTGGAAAAACTCCTCTCAAATATGAAAAAGACGGAGCTCAGGTTGAAGCTGTTTTTGACGGCATTAACCTTAAAACAAACCTGCTTCTCAACGAAGATATCAACGGCATTAACAACAACGATAAGCTGTTGGCAAAGCCGAGCGATGATGAATACATCTATATCTGGACAGGCAACTGGGCAATTCTCACTGCTGACGGACAGGTTGGCAGAACAGTTGATTTGAAGAGCCTTGACCTTTACGCTTCCGAATATACAGTTGCAAAGGATGCTGACAACAACACGATTTATGTTGATGAAAACGGAATCGAATCCGCAACCGGAACGGAAGAAAAGAAGATCATCAGACTTGTTCCTGTTTATCGCAGAAGCAGACAGCTTTATGCTGTTGACATTGAAATGCTGATTCCCAGCAACGAGGACAGCGATTATTACCGTGGCGAAGCAGATGTTCATGTTGTTGCAAACAACGGACAGCTTGTTGCATCGGGCAAGACAAATGCAGACGGCATTTTCAGATGCTACCTTTACTATCAGCTTCCCATGACCGTCACAGTTGCAACACAGGACGGAAAGTATCTCGGTCAGGCACAGATTCATTATCTCGAAAAGTCCTATGACGGCTCAGCAGATCTTGAAGCTCAGAGGAACAAGTGTGCCGTTCAGATGGAGCTTAACCCCGAATATGAGACACACTGCAGCTGTATACACCATGTGGCATTCATTCAGCCCTTGTGGGTAAGAATACTCAATCTCCTTTATAACTTCTTCAATGTGAAGTATGTGTGCTGCTATGATATGTATTCGACCATCGGCCCGTTACTTGATTACACAGCATAAGCATTTGCGGTTTTTGTCCGCATAAAAAAGATTACCAAGGCTTCCTTAATGCGTGAGAGCTTTAAGGAAGCCTTTCTTTTTCCTTTAAGGCGTTTTAGTTTTTCTTTCTTATGACAAAGTTTGACAGATATTTGTAAAATTTTAAAATTTTTTAATTTTTACATTTATTTAATGTCGTTTTGTATTGACGGCAATTTAAAAAAATAGTATCATAAATATTGTATAGAGTATATACAAAAAAATCAAAATTGAGGAGGATTTTAATGAAAACGTTGAAAAAATCACTTTGTGTTATACTCAGCATTCTCATGGCTTTCAGCTGTCTTTCGATCGTCAGCTTTGCCGAGGGTGAAACAGTCACATCTTCTTTCAAGTATTACGCTGAAAAGAACGATGCGTATAACGCAAAAGTTACACTTGACAAGGTGGATGAATTGCTTAAGAAAGCTAACATCTATGAGGAGGTTACGGTTACAAGCAACATCAAATTTGTAATCGACCTGAGAAGTGTGAACGCTCTTTGCGGAACGATTGACAAGTATGAGGGTCTCATCAGGGCAGTTTTGCTTGCCAACCCGTTCGGTCTTGTTCTGGGCGATCTCAAGGACATCAATCTGAGAACCTGGGAAGACGGAATGACACGCACAACGGATGATGTCAAAATCATCAAGGAGTTGATTGAGCTTGTTGCCGCCAACAAGGGTCTTGTTTCGGGCATCTGTGATGCAACACTTGACTTGGGCGTTTTTGAAAACTATATCAACCTTTCGGAATTTTTTGGACCCGACGGCGTAAGCGGTATGCTCAAGGAATTGCTTATCGGCATCGTTTATCAAGAGGGTACAGCCGAATATAACAACGCATACAATAAATATAAAAATAATTTTGATGCGTTCCTTTACGGCGATCTTCTTTCAAAGTATACAAACACTTATCTTCCCGGCTTCACAATGAGTGAGGATTCAACGATTGAAAATGTAATTTGTAACGCATTTGACATTGCAATTGACAAATATGTTGTTGATCTTGTCAAAAAGCTCAATGTTGACCTTGCCACATCGAGTCAGCCTGTTTTCAAGGCTCTTGACGGCATCGTTAACCTCAAGGGAAGCACATACGATTTAAGCGGAGTCAAGCTTGATTCTTCAAAGTCACTTCTCAGCCAGATCAACGGTGTTGTCGGAGCTGTTGTCAAGCAGATGGTTCCCACTTACACAGGCTGGACTGACGGCAACTATGACAAGCTTGCAGACAATCTTGAAGCAGCAGTTAAGTATGTTGCAACACAGTCGGGTCTTATTGCAAATGCAGGAGCAATGAGCTTTGAGGAGGTTATTGTCAAGGCAGCCGTGCTTGTGTTTGAAAGCAATGACTTCGGTTACTGGGACGACGGACTCAAGGCTTGTGCAACAGTCGAAGAAATGATCACAAGACTTCTGCTCAATGTTGCGGATCATGTTGACATGGGCGTCACTTACAGCGATGACGAGGACTATCTTGTCATTCTCGGTGATATGTTTGCATATTGGTTCTACGATTACTTCAATGTTACAGACCTTAACGGCAAGCCTTATCAGGCAGGTGGCGGAAAGGATCTGTTCGAGGTTGCAAACTATTTCATGAACTATTTCCTTTTCGGAAAGGGTACAGCAGCACTTTCGGGACTTTCAACAACAAAGGGTGAAAGCATTTTCACAAAGGTTGATAAGATTCTTGACTATTTCGGTGAAACAAAGGCTAAGGGCGTTTCTTTTGACAGCAAAAAGTTTATTTACGGAACTGCAAGCGAAAAGGGTATTCTCGAAGCAATTCTGACTCTTGATATTGAAAGCATTCTTGAGCTTACCTTGGTTCCGGCTCTCAACACAGCAGGCGATGTTTCGGCAGTTGAGTTCCTTTACAAAACCGTTCAGTACGGTGTAAATAACTGGGCAGGAAAAACACTTTTCCCGAAATATCAGAAAAAGGCATTTAACAATGCACTCAGCAATCAGAGCATTGCAAATATGGCTTCCGTTCTTCTTGAGGTTGCCAATGCAAGAAAGGATTCACTTGTGAGCGTTGCAGTGTTCACTATCGGTCTCATTTTTGAGGGTGAACCCGTGGTTTATACTGTTGATGAAGCAACAATCGAGGACTGCGTTGCAACGGGTGAAAGAGTCGCTCCTAAGGCAACTGTTGTTCTCAGTGGAAAGACACTCACAAACGGTGTGGATTACATCGTTTCAACAAGAGCTGTTACACCCGGCACTGCAAAAGCAACAATCAAGCTTTTAGGTGTATATGAAGGCAAGCTTGAAAGAAGCTTCAATGTCACCTTCGGCAGTGTTACAAGCGTTGATTATCTGAGCAACAGCAACAGTGCGAAACTCGTTTGGGGCAAGGTTCCCTTTGCTGACGGCTATAACATCTACTTAAATAAAAATGATACTTATGAGCGTGTAAACGATGAGCTTATCACAAACTCCGAGTTCATGCTTTCGGGTCTTGCAGGTGCAACGGATTACAGCGTTAAGCTTGAAGCTGTAAGCAGTGCTTACGGCACATCACAGGCAAAGGAAATCAACCTTGCAACCTCACCCGATGCTATCAGCTCCGGCATTAAGACAGCAACAGATGCTTCAAGAGCAAGATTTGTCTGGACTGCCGTTAAGGGTGCTACCCATTACAGAATCGAAAAATATGTCGGTTCAAACAAGTGGGAAGAGGTTCAGGTTACAGATAAGACTGATGTTATCATCTCCGGACTTGACAGCTACACAGAGTACAATTTCAGAATTACAGCTTTGAAAAAATCTCTTGACGGCAAGTATGTTGCTTCAACTCCCGTTTCTGTTAAGGTTAAAACGGCTTTAGGCGCAATTGAAAAGCTTTCAACCGCATACACATCAACATCAATCACTCTTAAATGGAACGCTGTTAAGAATGCACAGAAATATCAAGTGCTTCAAAATGTCGGAGGAAAGTGGAAGAGCGTCAGAGTTTTCGATGCAAAAACAACATCTTATAAGATCACCGGACTTAAGCCGGCAACAAAGTATACTTATGCCGTAAGAGCTGCCGTTAGTGAAAACGGAAAGTGGATTTTCGGTGGCTATAAGACAGTGGCACAGTATACCGGACTTGCAGTACCCACTAATTTCAAGGTTGTGGCAACAAATGCAAATGCCGCAAAAATCAGCTGGTCAAAGGTTGCAAATGCCAAGGGCTATGAGGTGTTCCAATATGTCAGTGGCAAGTGGGCAAGCAAGGGCATGACAAAGAATACATCAGCTACCATCAAGGGTCTTCCCTCAGGTCAGAAGAGCTATTTCAGAGTTAGAGCCGTCACCACATTGAACGGCAAGTATCATTACAGTGATGCAACAGCTTACATCACAGCACTCACTCTTCCGGCACAGGTAACCGGAGTCAAGCTCGTTGTCAGAAGCACAAATTCAATCTCATTCTCATGGAATAAGGTCACAGGTGCATCGGGCTATCAGATCTTCCGTTGGCATAACGGCAAGTGGGTAAGCCTCGGCATGACAACAAAGCTGAATTACACTGATTCAAAGTCCATGTCAAAGGGCGTCGAGTATCAGTACAGAGTAAGAGCCGTTCAGAAGGTCGGTTCAAGCTATAAGTACGGTGCTGCTTCTGCAACCTTTAAGGCAAAGACTACACTTGTCGGCTCGTCGAGATTATAAAAGTTCAGACTGCATAAATCATCAGTTTCTTAAAACCGAATGATATTAAAGGGATTCTTTGGGTGAAAGCCTAAAGGGTCCCTTTTGAACTTGTTGGGTGGGGCTTGCAAGCTAAGTGGGTAGCTTGAGGGTTTGCATATCTGCGAGAGTGTGCGTGAAAAACGATGTTCTTCTTTGTACTTAAATAAAATCAAAAGGCAGAAAGCTGCGTTTTTTGACTCTGCAACATAATTACTTCAACCTCATGCTTTTAAACAACAGTTTTTTAACAAGTGAAGCTGAAAAAATAAACACAATAAAAAAATTTTAACGAATTTATGAATTTTCTATTGACAAATTAAACACAATGGTATAAAATAAAGACATCCTAAAGGTTGGAAATATTGAAGAAGGAGGGCATTACAATGATCGATAAGATTCAAAATGATATCACTGTTACTTTCGGCGACGATATTTCAGCTGTTATCACTGAGTTCCTTAACACAATCATCGACTTCATCAATAAGCTCTTAAAGTTCGAGTTTGATTTCTAATTGAAGATTTTGATGAAAAATTTTGAAGAAGGAGGATACTACAATGAAGATTGATCCCGCAATCACATTCCAGCAGATCGTTGATTTTATCACAGGCATTCTTGCTAAGATTTTCGGCTTCATCGCTGATAGCGAAGGTTGGACAGATGCTCCTGAAGAAATTACTGCTGAATAATTTCAAATTTATATGATTTAAATCGTATAAAGCCCACCCGTAAGGGTGGTTTTTTTTCGTGTCTCCCTCTTTTTTTGAAAACGGTAACTGTCGTAAGCTCAAATATAAAAAAATATAAAAAATCCGAAAACCTCTTGACAATTGAATGTGCATTCAATTATAATGAGGACAGTTGAAAACATATTCAACTGAAAGGAGGGTTAATATGCCCAAAAATGAATATATTTGTGACTGCAACAGTATAAATGAACAGTTGGTTGCACAAGCTTTGGAAAAGATGCAGGGCGAAAATTTTCAGGCTGTTTCCGATTTTTTTAAGATAATCGGTGACGAAACGAGGTGCAAGCTTATTTTTGCACTTTTGCAAAATGAAATGTGTGTTTGTGACCTTGCAAATGTGCTTTCAATGACAAAGTCGTCGGTGTCTCATCAGCTTGCAAAAATGCGTCAGGCAGGTATTGTCCGTTCAAGACGCAACGGCAAAGAGGTTTATTACAGCCTTGACGATTACCATGTTGCCGAGGTTATCGAAATTGCTTTCATTCACATCAAACACAGGGAGGAACAGTCATGAAAACGGAAAGAAATATTCTTGTTGCTTTTTTGCTCAATCTTGCTTTTTCAATTTTTGAATTTATCGGTGGCTTAGTTACCGGCAGTGTCGCCATCGTTTCGGATTCGGTTCATGACATGGGTGATGCCGCAAGCATCGGTATATCCTTTTTTCTTGAAAGAAAAAGCAAAAAATCTCCCGATGATGTTTATACCTACGGCTATGTCAGATACTCACTTTTGGGAAGTCTGATAACAACAACAATTCTCATTGTCGGCTCTGTCGGCGTTATCGTCGGTGCTGTTAAACGAATTTTCAACCCCGTTGAAATCAATTATGACGGCATGATAGGCTTTGCCATTGTTGGTGTCGTCATCAACTTCCTTGCAGCATTCTTCACCCGTCACGGTGACTCTCTCAATCAAAAGGCTGTTAATCTTCACATGCTTGAGGATGTGCTTGGTTGGGTGGTCGTTCTCGTCGGAGCAGTTGTCATGAGATTTACCGATGTGAAAATTATTGACTCGCTTATGTCCATCGGCGTTTCTGTTTTCATTCTCGTTGAGGCACTCAAAGGGCTTAAAGAGGTCGGAGATATTTTTCTTGAAAAAATACCGTCAGGCTTTTCAAGAAGCGAAATAGCAGCCGAAATTAAGCAAACAGAGGGTGTAATCGACTGTCATCACCTGCATTTGAGAACGATTGACGGAGAACATGTTTATCTGACGGCTCATGTTGTGGTTGACGGTCAGGCAAGTAAGGTCAAAGCCGATGTGAAAAAGATGCTCAAGGACAGGGGAATCAGCCATTCGACACTTGAGCTTGAGGATAAAAATGAAGTTTGTGAAGAAACGGACTGCCATTTTGACTGCCATGATGAGCATCACGGACATCATCACCATCATCATTGAAATTCACAAAAACTGCAATAAAACCAAAAGGGTTTCTTGAGAGTGAAAAGCTCACAAAGAAACCCTTTTAATATCAGCAGATTCAAAAAAATGAAAATCCGATTGTCAAAATGAATAAAGTGTGATATACTAAAAAAACAAAAGCCTCAAAAACCAAAAGGCTTTCAAGGCTGTGTTGGTGATCCATCGGAGATTCGAACTCCGGACACCTTGATTAAAAGTCAAGTGCT
>CAZBFI010000026.1:17515-18465 GCA_964491165.1 uncultured Faecalibacterium sp. | reverse complement strand
GAGGACGCTTTTGAAAACATGGGCGCACAGCTTATTAAAGAGGTTGCAACAAAAACAAACGATGTTGCCGGTGACGGAACAACAACAGCAACTCTTCTGGCCCAGGCTCTCGTTCGTGAAGGCATGAAAAATGTTGCAGCCGGTGCAAATCCGATGGTTGTTAAAAAGGGTATCAAAAAGGCTGTTGATGCTGCTGTTGATGCTGTTAAAGCAAATTCAAGCCCTGTTACAACCTTTGACGACATTGCAAGAATCGCAACCGTTTCTTCGGCAGATGAAGCAATCGGTACACTTATTGCAGAGGCAATGGAAATTGTAACAACCGACGGTGTTATTACAGTTGAAGAGTCAAAGACAGCCGAAACCATGAAAGAGGTTGTTGAGGGTATGCAGTTTGACCGCGGTTACATCTCACCTTACATGGCAACAGATGTTGACAAGATGGAAGCAGTCATTGACGATGCAGCTATCCTCATCACAGACAAGAAGATTTCCAACATTCAGGAGGTTCTTCCCCTTCTTGAGCAGGTTCTCAAAATGGGCAAGAAGCTTGTCATCATTGCAGAGGATGTTGAAGGTGAAGCACTTGCAACTCTCCTTGTCAACAAGCTCAGAGGCACATTCACCTGCGTTGCAGTAAAAGCTCCCGGCTTTGGTGACAGAAGAAAGGATATGCTTCAGGATATCGCAATTCTCACAGGCGGTCAGGTTATCACCTCCGATCTCGGACTTGAGCTTTCAACGGCTACTGTTGATATGCTCGGCTCTGCCCGTCAGGTTAAAATAACAAAGGAAAACACCACTATCGTTGACGGTGCAGGCGACAAGGATCAAATTAAGGCTCGTGTCGGTCAGATTAAGGCTCAAATTGAAGCTTCAACATCTGAATTTGACACTGAAAAGCTTCAGGAAAGACTTGCTAAGCTTGCAGGCGGTGTTGCTGTTATCAA
>CAZBFI010000026.1:0-17505 GCA_964491165.1 uncultured Faecalibacterium sp. | reverse complement strand
GTTATCAAGGTCGGTGCTGCAACTGAAACAGAAATGAAAGAAAAGAAGCTCAGAATCGACGATGCTCTTGCAGCAACAAAGGCAGCCGTTGAGGAAGGCTCTGTTGCAGGTGGCGGTGTTGCACTTCTCAATGCTATTCCGGCAGTTTCGGCTCTTCTTGAAAAGACAGAGGATGCAGACGAAAAAACAGGTGTACGCATTGTTCTTAAGGCTCTTGAAGAACCCGTTCGCCAAATTGCAAAGAATGCAGGTCTTGAAGGCTCTGTTATTGTCAATGAAATCGTTTCAAGCGGAAAGACAGGCTACGGCTTTGACTTTGCCAAGGAGCAGTATGTAAACATGTCAGAAGCAGGCATACTCGATCCGACAAAGGTTACCCGTTCAGCACTTCAAAACGCTTCCTCTGTTGCCGCAATGGTTCTTACAACAGAATCGCTTATTGCCGACATTCCCGATCCGGCAGCAGATGCCGCAGCAGCAGCCGCAATGTCTCAGGGTGGCGGAATGTATTGATAAAATACAGCTTTGATAAAAATTAAATATTGCACTGTCCCGATTGTGTTAAAAGCACCTTCGTGGCAGTGCTTTTTTGTGCGTATATTTTAACCTTGACTTTATTTTCTCAAGCTTATAATTCCCCGTTTTTTGTGCAAACTTATAATAAAATATATTTTAGAAGCTACGCTTCGGAAAGAGAGTCTCGGTTTGAGTGAATATGTGATTGAAATGCTCGGCATTACGAAAAGCTTTCCGGGCATCAAAGCCAACGACAACATAAATCTCCGGCTCAAAAGAGGCGAAATACACGCCCTTTTGGGAGAAAACGGTGCAGGGAAATCTACACTCATGTCAATACTCTTCGGTCTTTACGAACCGGATAAGGGAGAAATCAGAAAGGACGGAAAAAGAGTTAAAATAACATCGCCCAATCACGCCACAGAGCTTGGAATCGGCATGGTGCATCAGCATTTTCGCCTTATTGATATTTTCACCGTTCTTGAAAATATAATTCTCGGTGCGGAAAGCACTTCCTTTGGATTTTTAAGAAAAAAGCAGGCACGAAAAAAGGTTATTGAGCTTTCCGAAAAATACGGAATGAAAATTGATCCCGATGCGAAAATTGAGGATATCACCGTCGGAATGCAGCAAAGGGTTGAAATTTTGAAAATGCTTTACCGAAAAAACGAAATCCTCATTTTTGATGAACCGACAGCCGTACTCACTCCACAGGAAATTTCTCAGCTGATGGACACGATGAAGAGCTTTAAGGCAGAGGGAAAATCCATTCTTTTTATTACGCACAAGCTTGACGAAATAATGGAGGTTGCCGACAGGGTGACAGTGCTTCGAAAGGGTAAATATATCACCACGCTTGAGACAAAAGACACCGACAAGCAGAAGCTTTCTTCACTGATGGTGGGAAGAAATGTTGAGCTTAAAGTCAAAAAAACTCCCTCAAAGCCCAAGCAGACGGTTCTGAAGGTCGAAAACCTTTGTGTAAATTCGCTCCTGCACAAAAATGAGCTTGCCGTGAAAGATGTGTCTTTCAATGTCAAAAGCGGTGAAATTCTTGCAATTGCAGGCATCGACGGAAACGGTCAGAATGAACTTGTCAATGCAATCACGGGGCTTTTAAGGGTCAAGGCGGGAAAAATCACAATTTGCGGTGACGATGTGACAAAAATGTCCGTTCGCCGTCGTAATGACAGCTATCTTTGTCACATTCCTCAAGACAGACACAAGCACGGTCTTGTTTTGGATTTTCCGTTAAAGGACAATATGGTTTTGCAGCGTTATTATGAGTCGGAATTTCAGCGTCTCGGTTTTATAAAAGCGTCAAAAGTCAGCTCATACGCCGAAGAACTCATTAAGGCCTTTGATGTCCGTTCGGCTGAGGGTGCTTTTTCAATCACAAGGAGCTTATCGGGTGGAAATCAGCAAAAAGCAATCATCGCAAGAGAATTTGACCGCAAAAAACCGCTTATCATTGCCGTTCAGCCGACAAGAGGACTCGATGTCGGTGCGATTGAATATATCCACTCACAAATCATAAAAAAGCGTGATGAGGGTCATGCTGTTTTGCTCGTTTCATTGGAGCTTGACGAAGTGATGAATGTTTCGGACAGAATCATCGTTATACATGAGGGGAAAACCGTCGGAGAATTTTTGCCACAAGAAACAACTGTCAGGCAGCTCGGCCTTGCAATGACAGGAACAAAACAGGCAGGTGACGGCAATGAATAAAAAGAAGCTCTCCCCTCTTTTATCCTCCGACATGACAAAAAGTGCCGCTTCATCACTGATTGCAATCGCCTTAGGCTTGCTTTCGGGCTGTGGCGTTATTATTCTTGTCAGCTTATTTGATTCCGAATTTTCTTTGAAAAGTGCCTTTGAGGGAATCAGGCTCATTCTTTTCGGTATTTTTTCCAAAGGCAGAAACGATGCAGGTGAGCTTGTTTTCGGCTTCAGTGCCGTCAATTTCGGAAACCTGCTTTTCAGGTCAACACCGATAATTCTGACGGGACTTTCCGTTGCCGTTTCATTTAAATCCGGGCTTTTCAACATTGGAGCCTCCGGTCAGTATCTTATCGGGACTGCCTCGTCGCTTATTGTCGCACTGTCTATTCCGTCAGACCGTATTTCTCCTGCACTTATTTGGCTACTCGCTTTTTTGTCGAGTATGGTATTCGGTGCGATATGGGGAATGATTCCGGGATTTTTAAGGGCATATTTTAATATCAACGAGGTTCTTTCATGCATCATGACAAACTGGATTGCGGCAAACCTTGTCACTTGGATTTTTGAAAACAGCGTTTTAAGAAATTCCGAGCAATCCGGAAAAATCGGTTACATTAAGCCGACCTCATACAATAATGTTCAAACTGCCACACTTGGTCTTGACAAAATCTTTCCGTCATCGCAGGTTAACGCAGGAATAATCGTCGCTGTTTTATTCGCCGTTATCATATATATTCTCATCTCAAAAACGACCTTCGGCTTTGAGCTTAAAGCATGCGGAAGCAATCCCTATGCCGCAGAATATGCCGGCATAAAAAGAAAGCAGAAAATCGTTTTTGCAATGGCAATTTCCGGTGCTGTTTCGGGTGCTGCAGCCGCACTTTATTACCTGTCGGGACACACGGAATTTTTTTGGTCAACTTATCAAACTCTCCCAAAAGAAGGACTCAACGGGATTCCCGTGGCACTGCTTGCCTCAAACAACCCTATCGGTGTCATCTTCACTGCCCTTTTCATGTCTTTTTTAAGCTTTGCAGGTCAACAACTTAAAACTCTCACCGCCTTCAATGAGTATATCGCCGACATCATTATTGCCTTCATCGTTTACCTTTCGGCTTTTTCTCTTGTCATCAAGCAGTATATTTCCTCAAGGAAAGAAAGAGCAAGCCTTGTTTCAACAAACGGTGCAGGCGGTAAAACGAAAAATGTTATTCCGACTCCTCAAGGCGTCATCAATGAAGAAAGTGAGGAAGAATAATGAGTTTTCTTATTCAGCAAACGCTTATCTATGCAGTACCGCTTATGATTGTTGCCCTTGCAGGTGTTTTTGCGGAAAGAAGCGGTGTTGTCAATCTCGCCCTTGAGGGTATTATGGTTTTTGGAGCCTTTGTCGGTGTGCTTTTCATCAACATTATGCAATCAAGCGGCATTTTCCGAATAAATCAGGCAATGCTCCTCATGGTTCTGACCATGCTCATCTCGGCAATATCCGGTGCAATTTTTTCACTTTTGCTGTCATTTGCGGCAGTCAATCTTAAATCCAATCAAACCGTAAGCGGAACGGCTCTTAATATGCTCGCACCTGCCGCAGTGCTTTTTCTTATAAACCTCATCACAAACCAGAACACGCTAACCATGGCTTCGGGCGACGCATCGACCTGGTTCATGATAAGAAAAAAAGCTCTCGGCTTTGATGTGAAAACGGATTACGGGTTCTTCCTTGAAACATTTTTTTTCAAAACTTATCCGGCTTCTTACATTTGCATATTGATTTTTATCCTTTTGTCTGTTATGCTTTATAAAACACGGTCAGGGCTTCGACTGCGTGCCTGCGGTGAAAATCCTCATGCAGCTGACTCTCTCGTAATAAATGTCAAAAAAATGCGATATATCGGCACAACCATTTCAGGTGCTTTGGCAGGAATGGGAGGCTTTGTGTTCGCTTTGACAACAGCAAACTGTTCATCAACCGGTGAGGTTGCAGGCTTTGGCTTTCTCGCCCTTGCCGTCATGATTTTCGGAAATTGGTCTCCCTTATCAATTTCCGGTGCTTCAATTCTCTTTGGCATTTCAAAGTGCATTGCCGCAGCATATTCCACCATCGACATCAACGGTGACGGGAAATATTTGCTTGCACAGGCAGGTATAAGCACTAATTTTTACCGAATGCTGCCTTATTTAATCACGCTTATCGTTCTCGCTTTCACCTCAAAAAAATCAAAAGCTCCGAAAGCAGAGGGAATACCTTACGATAAGTCATCACGATAAAAGCTTTGAAGGGATATGATAATATGAGAATATACGACATCATTTCACACAAGCGTGACAAAAAAGAGCTGACCGATGAGGAGATCCGATTTTTTGTCAAAAGCTATACCAACGGCGAAATTGCAGACTATCATGCCGCCGCACTGCTGATGGCAATTTACCTTAACGGAATGAACGACAGAGAAACGGCAACTCTCACAAGAGAAATGGCTCAAAGCGGCGACATTTTGGATTTGAGTGAAATTGACGGAATAACCGTTGACAAGCATTCAACCGGAGGAGTCGGTGACAAGACGACCCTTATCGTTGCGCCTATTGTCGCTTCACTCGGACTCAAGGTTGCGAAAATGAGTGGCAGAGGTCTCGGACACACGGGTGGCACTATCGACAAGCTCGAAGCAATTCAAGGCTTTAAGACCTCACTTTCTCCAAAGGAATTTGTCCGCAATGTCAAAGAAAACGGAATATGCGTTGTCGGTCAGTCGGGTGACCTTGCACCTGCCGACAAGAAGATTTACGCTTTAAGAGATGCAACGGCAACCGTCGGCTCTCTCCCGCTTATCGCTTCAAGTATTATGAGCAAAAAGCTTGCCGCCGGTGCTTCGTGCATTGTCCTCGATGTCAAAACGGGTAGCGGTGCTTTCATGAAAACAGTTGAAGATGCGCAAAGGCTCTCGGAGGAGATGGTGAAAATCGGAAAAAGTGCCGACAGAAAGGTTGCCGCCGTAATCACCGACATGGATACTCCTCTCGGAAAAAACATTGGAAACAGCCTCGAAGTCATTGAAGCAATTGAGGTTCTCAAGGGAAAAGGCAGTGCCGACTTGAAAAAGGTTTCTCTTGTTCTTGCCGGTTGCATGATCTCCCTTGCAGAAAAAATTGACATTGATGAGGGCATCAGAAAAGCAACAACACAGCTTGAAAACGGTGCGGCATTTGATAAATTCAAGCAATTCATTCACGCTCAAGGCGGTAATCTCGCTTGGATTGACGATGTTTCTCTTTTCAAACAGCCTCTTTACACTCACGATATTATCAGTGAAAAAAGCGGATATATCAACTGCATGGATTCTGAAAAAATCGGTGAATGTGCAGTAATTCTCGGTGCTGGACGCTCAAAAAAAGATGAGGATATAGACTCATCGGCAGGTATAATTCTCGAAAAGAAAACCGGCGATTATGTTGAAAAAGGAGAAAAGCTTGCCACACTTTACACCGATAAAAAGGCTTGCTTGACCGAAGCCGAAGCAATGTTTTTCCAAAGCGTTTCAATCAGCGAAAACAAAGCTCAAGACAAGCCCACTATATATAAAATCATTTATTAAAATAAAGAAAGGCAGACAAGGGTCACTACGGCTCTTGTCTGTAAAAGAGGAAATACTATGAGAATCAAAATTTGTCCCCACTGTCAAGCGGAGAACCCCGAAATTGCCGTTTTTTGCAAAAAATGCGGTGCATTGTTTTGCGGAGAGCCGAACTATAAAGACCCTCAAAAAGAAAAGCAACGCTACATAAACCTGATTGCAGTTGCCGTTTGTGCTGTTATGCTCCTTGTGGCTTTCATCATCTTTAAGTCAGGCTCACCAACACAAAAAGCAGATTCAACAACAGCTTCACAAGCCGGCACAACCCTCTCGACAACAGTTACTACAACATCAGCAACAACACTGCCCGTTACAGAAAGCACAACTGCCGAAACAACCTCAGATGCAGTCACACTCCCCACCCGTGCCGAAACAACCACCGCAAAGCCGACAACAACCGCACCCTCAAAGGACAATATTCAGGAAATTTGCGACAGCTATAACACAATCATCGAAAACTTAAAAGGCAGAAGCTGGGATCTCAATGTACACAAAACTGTTGAAGTCACGGCTGAAATAACGGACTTTTCACTTCCTGCTCCCACAGAGACAATCAACGCACTCATCAGCAGAGTACTTCCCAAAACAGATGAAAGCTATGATTTTTCAAACTCGGTTGCAACAAGTGACAGCTCAATAGCTCTGTCGGATTACATACCTCCCTCGTCAGCCTCATCTGCCAATGTCGATGCAGACGATGTTAAGCAGGCAAAAATGGATTCAAACGGAAACATCACCCTTGTCTTTAAAAGTGACAAATCAAGCTATGCCGACGGTGAAACGGCTGTTCCGCCCCATGTTTCCACTGCAACCGATCCTCTCGATTTTTCAAACTTCGCACTCGGCTCAATCGCCGTTTCAAAAGCACAGATCACTTATCCCGAAACGGTTATCACAGCTACAGTTGACTCCGATGGTGACCTTGTCAAGCTTGTCATCGAGCAACCGAGCGAGCTTGTTTGCACAGGCGGTGTCGGCTCTCTCACAGCTGATATAAGTCTTAAAATCGGCACAGTATCAACATACGAAATTACATATTGACTAAAAAACAAAAGCTCACTCCTGTCGTACATAGCTACAATGGGAGTGAGCTTTTTATTTTCATTTTTCAAGCATATCGAGAAGCTCTCCGACAGTAATTTCCGGATTCTCTATACCCTTGAGAATAACCTTCATCGAGTTTTCATGCATGGCTTCAATTTGATGCCTTTGCGAAAGCTTAGTGCGATACATATAGCACATATTAAGTCCGTTGTCCTTTGGGTCGGGCATGGCGATTGCGTAAAGCGGAGTGAAATATCTTTCGAGATTATATGTTTTGAAATCAAACATTTCACCAAGCTCACTGCTCACCGGAAGTGATATCCAAGAGAACATCATTGAATTAGGCCCTTGAATCGGCAAAAAATCAAACAGGTCAAGTGACATCGTTCTTGCCTTTGAATAAGGGTATGTAACATGACGGTAAAGTGAATTTCTCACATTAACAGTCTCATTGACGGCTTGCTCGAATGTCATTTCTTCTCCTATCACCGTACGCATCTGAATCGGTTGAGCAAGACAGCCTGCCATGTTTTTTTCCTTAACGGTCGCTCTTTTGCTGCACACGCTCATAAGCGAAACATCATTGATTCTTCCATTAACGGCACTGCAATGAGTACGCAAGCCGAATTGAAGAACGCATTCGGGAGATATTCCTCTTAAAGTGCAGAAATTCATGATTTTTTGTGCGTCCTCGGCAGAAACATGCTTTGTGATAAAATCACATTTGCTGTGAAGAGGATTATAAGCAAGCGGAACTCTTATGTCGGGATTCTTTTTCCTTTTTCTGTAAGCATCAAGAAATTCTCCGCCATGCACACCGGCATAATAAGGCTCACCGTGTTTAAGAAAATACTCCTTGTAAAACCTTTCGTGCTTTTCCATTTTCTTATCATTTTTGAGCCGTTCATGCTCTTGAATGATATACTCCTCATAGCTTTCCGGCTTCTTTGGCAGCTCGGCTTTTTGCTCGATTGCGGCATACACATTCAAAAGATCCATGTAAAAATAAGCAATGCCCATGGCATCAATTATCATGTGAGAGAAGTTTGTGTAAATGCCACAGCCTCCTGCGTTGGTTTTGAAAAAGTAAATTCTGAAAATCTCACCCTTATCAAAACGCACCGGAACAGGAGCGTCCTGACTGAAAAACTCTTCCTGCTGCTGAACGCTTCTGAAATATTTCAAGGGAACCTTGTATTTATAAGGACTGCGAAAATATTGCTTCATCGTCAAGCCGATTTTCACAAAAGCGAGTCTCAGGCAATCGTTTCTCTCGATTACAATATCAAAGGCTCTTTGCAAAATGTCGAAATCCAAGTCAAATTTTACTGTAAAGCAAGTCGGTATCTGTGACATCTGTTTATTCAAGCCGAACTTGTACATCAGATACATACAGTCCTGAGACGGTATGATATCATATAATTTTACTTCCCTTATTTTTCTGTTTAATTTCATTTTTTCCTCCAATATCTGTTTTTTATCCCAACACCGTTCTCAATGACGAGTCATCAAAAAATGTGTTTGCATTATAAATAAAAAGCAAGTCCGTATATTCGTCCTCTTGCATTATTTCACTGACACTTTCAGTCATATATCTCGGATCAAGAACAAGAAGCTTTGAAAAATACGGTGTCAACAACGGCAAAAAACAATTCGCATAAGAATCCTTGATAACCACAAGCTTCCTGTCACTTTCAACAGTTGTGGAAATTGTCAGCATTCCGTAATTCCCACCAAGAAAAACCTCATACTGATTTTTTTGATCGAGCTTTTCTTTGAAGAACATAGCCGAGCTTTTTTCTCTTTCACCGAAAAAGTCAACAAAATAACTGCCCTGTGAATTTTCAGGCACACAAATTTCAACGTTGTCCTTTGAAGAAACAGAGGTTACCTTTGATTTAAGCGTACCTTCAAAGCTGTTTGAGACATTGTAAAACTCATAGTCGCTGCTTTTAAAATCAATGCCCAATTCATCACTCGCCTTCTCGAAAGCCGCAAAAGCTCCTCGTGTAGTCCAATGATGATCTGTTTTATAAAAAACCTGATGCTCATTTTTCGCCTCTGACAAAGCCGATGCAATGTCAATCGTTGCAATGTTGTCACTCAGCATTGAATAAAAGGAGTCAATCTGCTGCTTTTGATCTTCAAATGAAAGATATTTCGGAAGATATTCGGAATATATGAAAGAGCTGTTCGGTGACAGAAGAAAAAGAGTGTTAAGTGACTGATTCTTCTTATTAAAGGTGTTAATGCTCTCTGCTGTAAGTTTCACGGTTTCTTCATTAAAGGGTGTCGGAGAATCAAAAAGAAAGCCGTTTTTCCCGATATAAGCACCATTTTCCTCACTCTTTCCCAAAAAGCGTTCGACTAAGCTCTTTAAATAAATCGCTTCATCTCTGAATGGAAACTGATCCGTAAGATAGCTTTCACATTTTTTCATAAAGCTCCCGTCAAAAACGCTGTGAAGCGAAAGCTCCGGCTTTTGTGCAAGAACTCTGTTCTCATTTTCACTAAAGGAACTGTCACTGCTGACAATTCCAATCACACTGAAAAAAAACAGAAGAACAAAAAATCCGACTGTAAAAGCTGAAAAGATAAGCTTGCCCTTAGGTCTTTCTTTGCCTTTTTCAAGTTTGATATTTTCTTGACTCATACTGTCCGTCCTTTAAAATCTGAAATATAAAAAAGGGTTATATGTTTCGCTGATCAAATATGCAATCGAAAGCAGAAAAACAAAAGTATATCCCACCGTCATCAAGATAACATTCAGTCTGAAGTTTTTCACCCTCGGCATTTTTTCAAAGAAGCCCGTTGCCGAAAGTCCCATTATCAAAATCGAAAGTCCCGATGCACAAAGCAAATACTTGCCGGTTGAATCGATAAGGCTGTTATTTGTTAAACCGAACATCGCCTTGATATATTCAAACGCTTCCGGAAAGCTTTCTTTTGAAAAAAGAACCCAGCCGATCATTACCACAATCATCGTTGCGATATGGCGAACGAAATCCGGAATTTTCCGAATGATATCCTTTAACAAGAATTTTTCAACAATCAGCAATATTCCGTAAAAAGCACCCCATGCGATGAAATTCCATGCCGCACCGTGCCAGAGTCCCGTCAGTGTCCAGACAAAGAGAATGTTGAGTATGTTTCTGCCCTTGCCGACTCTGTTTCCGCCCAAGGGAATATAAATGTAATCTCTGAACCAATTTCCGAGGCTTATATGCCACCTTCGCCAAAACTCAGTGATGCTTTTTGATTTATAGGGGAAATTGAAGTTGATGTAAAAATCGAATCCGAGCATCTTGCCAAGACCGACAGCCATGTCGGAGTAACCGCTGAAATCAAAATATATTTGCAAGGTATAGCAGATTATTCCGATCCACGCCGTAAGAACACTGACACTTCCGACCTCAAGCTCACTGACCTGAGTATAAAAAGCTCCAATCGTATTTGCAAAAAGAACCTTTTTTCCAAGCCCTCTGATAAAAAGCAAAATACCTGCCGTAAGCTTCTGACTGCTGATTCTTCTTTCATTCAACTGCTTTTCAATTTGACCGTACTGCACAATCGGGCCTGCTATAAGCTGAGGAAACATCGTTATATAACAGGCAAAGGGAACAATTTTTTTCTGTGCCTGAGTACCCTTATAGACATCAACTATATATGAAATTATCTGAAAGGTATAAAATGAAATGCCGACGGGAAGAACGGGAGCTTCAAAATCAATCTCCAACGAAAACCAAGAATTGAGGCTTTCTACGATGAAGCCGGAATATTTGAAAAAGAACAAAGCAAAGACATCAAAGCAAAGTCCGAAAATCAGGATAAGCCTCATTCGTGCCTTATTGCCCCTATGCTCTTGAATGTCCAGACCGATAATATAATTGAAAAAGATGCTCAAAAGCATCAAAAGAACATAAACAGGCTCACCCCATGCATAAAACAGGAGGCTCGCAACAAGAAGTATTAAATTTTTCTTTGCCGTTTCCTTTTTTATATTTTTCGGAAAAAGCCTTATAAAATACAGCACAAGACTTATCGGCAAAAAGGCAAACAAAAATGTTGCACTGCTGAATACCATTTGATCACACCTAAAATTTTATTATACGACAGAATGAAATGCCTTTGATGCCGTGTCAGCGCATTCTCCGACACAAAAAAGAACATAACCGCCCTTACTCACGAGAATATGTGCAGAAAGCAAGGCGCTCTCCTTTGGTGCATAGCCGTCAAAGACCCTCTGCTTTTCCGTCACATATTTTTTCAAGGCTTCCGTGACGCTCTCCTGCTCGGAAAGGTCACCCAGCTGAATGAGCAAAACCTCTCTGACATCCATGACCGAATCGCTCGAATAATAAGAAAAAGCCTTGAACTGCTGAAAATCCAGAGAAAACTCTTTTTTCAATTTCAAGCCGTCTCTCTCCGTCAGCCCATCTGTGTCAAAAGCCTCAAGAACACTTGAGCTGACACTTTCAAACGATACATCACTGATTTTTTCCTGTGATGAAACATATACAATAAAGACAGCAAGCAAAATGACACAAAGCAGCTCACTTGCAGAAATCAAAAATCTTTTCATCCGATTATCCCCTTGCTTTCAACAATAAAAGGAAGCCACACATCAGTGTAAAAGCCCGACGAAACATGAATCCCGTCGCTCGCATAATAGTCACTGTTTCCCTCAAATGCCTTTGTGGAATCCATAAATTCCACACCTAAGTCCTCGCACATTTTTTTAAGAGCCTTATTATATTCGGCAATCATCTTAAACCTTTCATCAGTCGCAGATGAAGTATCAACGGGAAAAATTCCGCTTATTATGATTCTCGTTTGAGGAAGCTCACTTTTAAGCTGATTTATAAGCCCTGAATAAGAATAAATGAAACTTTCAAGCTGACTTTTTTGCGTTGAAATCATGTTTATACCGTAATGCAAAATCAGATTTGACGGATTTGCCGACACAATTTTTTTCAGATTCTCACTCAAATGCGAAAGAGAAGCACTCACCTGAGTTGCAAGGCAGTCGGGGTTGAGAATCCCGTATATCTCAAGTCCGTTCATCAGCGAATCACCGGCAAAAAAGGTGTCCGAGAAAATCTGTCTTAATGAAATTTCACCGCTTTCAAGCTTATTCAAGGTTTCCTGAATCTGTTTGCGTGTTGAACCGCCGAGCTGCTCGATACGCTCCTTTTCAGCTTCCCGTATTGAATTTTCAATTTCCTTTGCCTCATGATCTTCGTAAATATCAAAAACCGATGTGTCAGTAATATTCTCAGATGTTTTAGTCTTGTCGCTTGTGATAACATTGCCGACATTTATTGACAAAAGCACTGCAATAAACAGAAAAACCAACAAATAAAAGAGTGTTTTTTTCATATCTTACCTCAAACTCTCACTTATCTTCTTAATTAGTATAGTGTACAACTTTTACGCATTTAAATCAATACTGCAACAGATAAAATATTTACAAAACAAACACACGCTGTTATTTTTTGCCCTCAAAAAGTCAAAATCAGAACACATTGTACATAAAATTTTAATTTTTTTGTTGACAAGCTGTTTATATCCGTTATAATGAATTTGAAACATTTTTCTACAAATTTCGCACTGTGTGCGTAAACAACTATAAGGAGAGGTAGATAATGAAAAAAATTCTTGTTGCCGGTGCAGGTCACGGCGGTCTTTCAGCCGCAATCAACCTTGCAAAAGCCGGTTACGATGTTTCTGTTTATGAAAAACAGAAACGCGAGGACATGGGATATGACTGGGAGGATGCCATTGAGCTTTCAGCATTTGATTTTGCGGAAATCGAACGCCCCGATGAGAGCATATACATCAAGTCACATCACATGGCTTACATGAGTCCCAACGGAGAGAACATTATCAGAATGCCGTATGATAAGGGCATCGGCAGGCGTGTTCACATGGAGAGAAAGGGACTTATCAAGCATCTTCTTTCACAGGCTGAAGAAAACGGCGTTAAGCTGATTTTTGAAAAGGAAATTCTCGGCCCCGTTTTCGGAAACAACTGCGTTAACGGAATGAAAATCAAGGACGGCGATAAGGTCACCGTTCTCAATTGTGACCTTCTTATTGATGCCTGCGGAATGAACTCCCCCATCAGACTCAACCTGCCCGATTACTTTGGCATCACAAAAAAGTTTGAGGATAAGAACATCTTCAACGCTTATCGAATTTATTTTGACAACACAGAAAAAGCACAAACCGATCCTCCCTACAATGTCACCTTTTTCCACATGGATAAGCCCGGCATAAGCTGGACAATCGTCAATGAAGACTTTGTTGACATCATTGTCGGCAAGTTCAAAATGAAGGGTGCTTTGACAAAGCAAGAGGTCAATGAAGCGATTGCCGATTACAGAAGCAGATATTCATTCATCGGTGAAAAGGTTCTTCGCGGAGGAGAAAAAATCGAGAGTATTCCCATTTCGAGAATGATTCCAAAAATCATCTACAACGGCTATGCCGCTGTCGGTGACAGTGCCGGAATGACAATTCCTTTGAGTGGCAGCGGTCTTGTGCTTAGCATAATGGCAGGTAAATATCTCGCAGACTGTGTCAAGAAAATCGGTGACGGCAGCTTCACGGTTAAGAACCTTTGGGATTATGAGTACAATTACTTCCAAGAGCTTGGACAAAATTATCTTCTTCTGGATATCTTTAAGAATTTCTTCACCTATGTCCGTGCAGAAGATATAAACTACATCATCAAAAAGAAGCTTTTGACAGAACAGCAGTTCTCCGTTGCCGACGGTGAGCCTCTCGTTCTTCCCGTTAAGCAGCTGCTTCACATTGCTCTCAACTGCGGACCGATGCTTCCCATTGTACCGCACCTTGTCACTGCCTTAGGCTCACTGCCAATTATTCCTCTCGTTGCAAAAACGATGCCTAAGAAATATGACGAAAAGAAATTCTTGAAATGGCAAAAATTCTATATGGCTTTATAAAGCTTATAAGGTTACTGTTTCATACATAAAAAACGATATGGGCTGTAAAAAACGAAAGTTTTTTACAGCCCTATTCTTATTTAGTTGTAAGGTTGATGATATTAGATTTTGTATACTCTTATATCTTTCAGCACCGGATTTTCTCTTGATGCCGTCGGAATAATGACCAACTCGGAAGCCTTCAAGGGCTTGTTGAACAGTATAATTCTCTTTGAGCCGATGACCGTACCCTTGAACACTCGCTTAAAGCCTTTTCCCTTTGAAGCGTAAACCTCAAATTCTTCAACACGCTGGCTGAAAGAAAGGTTTTCTCTGAGCGTGAGAGCAGTTATATTCAAAATGCCGTCAAAGCACAAATGAACGCCCTTTTCACCCTGCTGAAGCATGTAACCCTCACCGTTTTCAAAAAGTTCCTGAGGGGCTAATTTGTGGCCGTCAGCAACAAGATTTGAAGTGAAAAGTGTCTCTTGATTCTTGAACGGAGCTTTTATCATTTCGGTAAATTCTTCAAGCTGCTTAACATTTTTTTCGTCAATCAAGCCGTTTTTATTGGGCGGCACATTAAGAAGCAGCGAGGCATTACCGCCAACGCTCTTGAAATAAATATCAGCAAGCTGCTTGGGTTTTCTCATTTTGCTTGCACGCTTGAATTTGCTTGTGCAGAAGAACCAACCAATGTTAACAGATACATCAGCCTCGGCAGGCTTGAATACAAGCTTATTAAACTGCTTGAGAAGCTCTCGTGAACCGAGATCCTCGTCCATATCATTGACAGTGCGAAGCTCCTTTGCCTGCGATTCGGATTGCTGACTGTTCTCCATGATCTTGTCATTATCATCCTTTGCAGCCGGAATGACACTCCATTCGCTTTTTCTGACCTTGCCTGCTTCATTTCCTATCCAGCGCACATCCGGCCCACAAATCGAGATAACTGCCTGAGGCTGATATTCTCTTATGACAGAATAATATCTTTCCCAATCATAGACCTGTTTTTTGCCGTTTTTACCCTCTCCGCAAGCTCCGTCAAACCAAAAAGTGAAAATTTCCCCGTAGTTTGTGCAAAGCTCCTTAAGCTGACCGACAAAATAATCGTTATACTCTGCCGTGCCGTATCTTGCCTCATGTCTGTCCCACGGTGAAAGATATATTCCGAGCTTCAAGCCGTATTTCTTGCAGCTTTCCGAAAGCATTTTCACAATATCCTTGCCAAAGGGTGAATTCATGACACAGTGATCGGTGTATTTTGTGTCAAAAAGACAAAAGCCGTCATGATGCTTTGCAGTGATGATTATCCCCTTACTGCCTGTCTTACTCAGAACCTCACACCACTGATCAGTGTCAAGCTCCTTAGGATTAAAAAGGGAAATATCCTCTGTTCCGTCGCCCCATTCTCTGTTATAAAAGGTATTAACGCCGAAATGAATGAAGTTGTAATATTCCATTTCAAGAAAGTCAAGCTGTCTTTGAGTTGGAACAACACTGACGATTCTTTTCGTTTCACCATCACTAAGAGGCTTTCCGGCGTTATCCGTACACCATGCGTTAGGGAATTTTAAATATAAATCTTGATCTATCAAGTTTTGCACCGTCCTTTAAGATTTTTTAAATCGAATCCCCGAATGCAAAAACACTCAGGGATTATATTATACCCATTTTAGAATGAAAAATAAACATCGAGTCCTTGATATGTATACTCGACATTGTTAGCTTCCAAAGCTCCTCTGATGCCGTAAAGCATATCATAGTCCTTAGCCGTAATTCTTAATTTAAGGTTAATAGTGTCGAAGTTTCCGAATTTGTTTCCGGGAAGGAAGCCTGTGCACCACCAATAATATCCGTAAGGTCTTGTGAAGCGTTCAAACCATTTCCCGAGTCGGTATTCGCTGAACACCATTGACATTTTGAGCATTTCGGCATCTGTTGCGCAATCATAATGCATTACAGTTCTGTCCTTAGGCTTAGTGTACACGCCAACCTCTGCACCGTAGAAAATCAAGCCATACTGACCCTTCCACACCTGAATCATCCAATCCTTTTCGCCGTATTCAAAGCGAAGACGCATTGTGTCAAAGTTGATGAGTGAAAGCGGAGCGGCAGAGTCAAAAAGCGAGTTATAGCCGATATTTCTCTGCCACGGGTCATCGGAGGTGTAAAAATATGCACCCTTAGGGTCATACAAATATCCAAATACACCGCTTTTTTCCATTTCTTCACTGTAAATGCTGTCATTTTCGTCACTATGATAGCTGACTGTGACAGATTCACAAAAATCTCCGTAATATTTCTTGTCTGCGGAAATCTTATAAGCACGAACCTTATACATATAGTGACTTGTGGCGCTAAGTCCGGTCACATCGTAATAATTTTTGTTCGTGGAGCTGAGATAAACCCATTTTCCATTGACCACATCATAGGTGTAAACCTGATAGCCGTCAGCCTCAACAACATCATTCCACTTCAGCGAAATGCCCGATTTACTGTTCTCTGCACCTTGAAGATTTTCGGGGGTTGCAGGCTTTGCAAAAGCATAAATGGAATCGGCAAGAGCACCGAAAACATATCCGTTTGCGACCTTCTTATATGCCCTTACGGTATACAGGCAGTTCTTATCGGGATCCTTTGGCGTAATAACAGCCTGCGTTTTTGCAGTTGTGCCTAAGCTGACCCATTTTCTTTTGCTTGTGTCGTATATGCCGACCTGATAGCCAGTTGCATCGTCAACTGCATCCCACTTGATTCTGAAAGCCTTTCTGTTGAAAGCATCAAGACGAAGATTTTCAACCTTTGCAAGCTTTAAATCAGCTGTTGCCACTGTGAGATAAGAAACAGCCCCGTAAACGACCGAGCCGTTTTTCACATAAGCTCTGACAGCGAAGCGATATGAGGTTGAGCTTTTCAAATTTTTCACTGTGTAGCTCGTCGATGAGGTAACGGCTATTCTGTCGTACTTTTTGGTTAAGGTGTTGTACATATAAAGTGCATAGCCGTCAGCACCACCGGCCTTTGACCATTTGAGAGAAACGCTGTCGGCTTTAACATTTGATGACTTGAAGCTCGATACAGCCTCCGGAAGTGTAAGAACCGTGATAATGTTTGAAGCCTCACCGTAAACATACTTTCCGTCAACGACTTCAATCGCTCTTACGCCGTATGACTGACGAGTACCGGCTTTAAGATTGTTATCGGTGTAGCTTAATGCAGTTGTGTTTTTAATGCCCTGCCATTTCTTTTTATCGTAATTATAACGGTAAACCCTATATCCATCGGCATCTTGCGTTTTCGTCCAGCTTATGCTGACTGAATTTGCTGTCCTCGATTTCATTTTCAGCTCACTGACCTTTCCGACAGCTGAAGCGTAAATGCCGACACTTACAGATGAAAGTATCATAATAACAGCAAAAATAAACGACAAGCCTCTGTTCAATGTTTTAGTCATAATAATTCTCCTAAGCTTATTATAATTAAAAAATTCTTATACCGCCTTTTCTTATTGAAAGAACATAACATGAATCATCTCCGAAAACACTTTTCATCGTTTCCGTATATTCATCAACAAAGCTGTTCGGTACAAATGCCTGAATCGTTCCTGCAAATCCACCTCCGTGTACTCTCCATGCACC
>CAZBFI010000025.1:0-19527 GCA_964491165.1 uncultured Faecalibacterium sp. | reverse complement strand
TTTTATCCTATAAACCAACCTCGCCACTCGGCGTACCTCTGTACGCCGTCGGGTAACTCGAAAATTAAGCCTTAGCTTAATTTTCGACTCGGTTGATTCATTCTGCATCTTTTTTCAAGCACCTGACAGCAGATTGTGAAAACGCAAGTTTTTTTACAGCCCCTTGACTTTTTAAAAATGAAAATTGTAATCTGCCTTAAAGCTCAAAAGGGATTCTTTAAGCATTGCACTCAAAGAATCCCTTTAAATCAGCTGTTTAAAAATTCTATAACAGGCTCAAGCTCTTTTTCATCAAAGCCGTTGATGCCGTTTTCAAGCAGCTTGAGCATTTGCTCGCCCTTTTCGTCGCCGCTTTCTTTGATTTTGCTTTTCATCATTTTAAGCATCATGCCCATCATCATTTTGTGCATACCCTTCAGCTTGCCGATGTCAAAGTCACCGGTGAGAAAGAAATAAGGCTCGGTGATGTTGTTTTTTTCCTGAGTTTCCTTTGATGCTTTGTCACTTTTCATCATTCCGACGGCACAGACAGCCTTGATTGATGAGAAGCTTTCTCTGACTTGATTGAGTCCCTGCAAGACCCCTGCCATGATCCAGCCGACAAAAATGATGTCCTCATCGGCGGAAACATTCTTCATCTTTTCAATGTCAACACAGGGAAAACCTGTTTTTTCACTTAAAAGCTCAGCATATTTTTTTGCAGAGCCGGTGTTTGAGCAATATATAATGGTTGCCATTTTTTCATTCCTTTCCGTCATGCAACAGGAAGATTAAAGCAGTGCATCTGAAGGTTTGACAACATTCTCAAAGGCTCTGCTGCTTTGAAATCCGTACCCTCGGCAAAAAGCTTTTGCTGGAGCATGACTGCCGCAAGAAGTGAGGTTTCAGCTTGAGAAACATGACACTTGATGCTGTTCATTTTAATCTCTTCAAAATCGGTGATATCTATAAGCGTGTTGGGCTTATCGGTGTAATAAAAGCCGACACCCTTGACACGCCAGGTGTCATCACGGAATTTTCCGTCAACAAAATCGGGATAGAAGTTGCATACGGCATCCATTGCGGCAAATTTAACAGCGTTTCCGACTTTGATGTGGTCGCTGTGACATTCGGTTGCAAGGTTGGGGTCTGCGGTGATGACATAATCGGGCTTGATTTTTCTGATAACTTCAACGATTTTCAGTGAAATCTCTCTTTCGGAGTTATCGTTCTTGTCGGCAAAACCGAGGAAGCCTGCATTTTTCATGCCAAGGAGCTGTTGAGCTGAAAGTGCTTCCTTTTGTCTGATTGTCTGAACGCTGTTTTCTTTTCCAATGTATTCCGGTTCTGCGAATCTGTCATCGGTCACGGTAAGCTCATAAACCTCGATGCCGAGTGAGATGAGATAAGCAATCGTTCCGCCGGCGGCAATCTGATTGTCATCGGGATGAGGCTGAACAAAAAGCACTCTTTTTGCCTTTGTGATATCAGGCGGAGCACACAGAGCGTCGGCAGCAGCGGTTGCGGCTGTCAGCACCTTGTCCGTCAGCTCATATTTGATTGAACGGTTGCGTTTTCGAAGAATGTTTTTGATTTTTTCCATATTTTCGCCTTCCTTAATTTTATAGCAATTATATTGTATATCAAATCACGCTTTGAGTCAACTCATAGTCGCAAAAAACAGTTTCAACTTTTTTTGCACAGCATTCGGGGGAGTATACCCAACGGTCAATGAAGCTGTCGTTGTTGTAATATTCAACAGGCTCATTCGGATATTGTGCATCGAATGAGTCAACGATGATGAGCTTTATTTTCATTCTTTCCGGAATGAGATTTTTGATGTAAACGCTTGCGTGCTGACCGGGTACGACTCCGGGGACATATTCGGCAAGACCTGCGAGATTCGGCTTCAGCTCAACAAAAATGCCATATCTTTCAACGGATCTGACAATTCCCGGCACGGTTTCTCCTGCCTTAAAGAGTGCGGCATTTTCCTCCCATGTGCCGAGAAGCTCCTTATAAGAGAGAGTTATTCTGCCGTTTTCGTCGATGCTTTTGACAACGGCTTTGATTTTTTCACCCGAATAAAATCTTGCAGACGGGTGTGGAATCCGAGAAACCGAAATGCTGTCGATTGGCATCAGGGCTGAAATTCCGGCTCCGATGTCCGCAAAAACACCGAAGGATTCCATGTGAGTGACAACGGCTTCAATGACCTGACCGGGTACAAGCTTTGAAATATATTCCTTCATGCAGTCGAGCTGAACTGCCTTACGGCTTAAAACGGCACAGATTTCACCCTTTTCATCTGTTGTGAAATCAATGATTTTGCACATTACGGGCTTGTTGACTCTTGAGATAATCGCAATGTCTCTCACAGAGCCGTCATCTATTCCGATTGCACCTTCATTTCTGGGAATGATGCCTTTCATCGCCCCCAAATCAACATGAAGATTGTGATCTTTGTCGCATACCGTAGCACGAACCTCGAGAATCTTTCCGCTGTAATAAGCTTCCTTGATGGAAGCCCTTGAGCTTAGAGCGTTCTTGTTCTCGGCAGTGTTGATGAGATAATTTTCAGGATAATACTTTTTCATTTTAAAAACCCTTTCTGTCTTACATTGTGTTTTTATTTATATGCTCAAGTCGTCGAAGATAACCCGAATTTAGCTTTTGAATGTCATTTTTCGCCGGCTTGCATTTTTTTGTTTATTATCATTGATATTGATGTTGGTTTTGTGATATACTATATCATTATTAAGAAAACAAGGAGGAGCCGTTATGGATATAAGAGTCGGTGATGTGCTTGTCATGAAAAAAGCACACCCTTGCGGAAACAAGGATTTTCTTGTGACCAGATCCGGAATGGACTTTAAGCTTGAATGTGTAAAATGCGGGCATCTTGTTATGATTCCACGCCTTAAAGCCGAAAAAAATATTAAAAAGGTTATCCGTGACGGCGTTGAGGTTTAGTCCTTTCTTTTATAAATAATATTTGGCTTGAAAGGATAAGGTTATGCTCAATAAGTTAAAAGAAGTTGAAGAACGCTTTGATATAATCAACTCTCAGCTTTATGACAGTCAGGTTGTCTGTGATGCGGAAAAATACGGCTCTCTTATGAAAGAGATGAAAACACTGACGCCCATAGTTGAAAAATACCGTGAGCTTAAACAGGCTCAGAGTGATTTTGAAGAAGCAAAGGAGCTTTTATATGAAAGCTCCTTGGATAAGAGCTTTCGTGAGCTGGTTCAAAGTGAATACGATCAGGGTAAGCTAAAGGTGCAGTCTCTTATCGAGGAGCTTAAAATTCTTCTTTTGCCCAAAGACCCCAATGACAGCAAAAATGTTATCGTTGAAATTCGAGGCGGTGCGGGCGGTGAAGAATCGGCACTTTTTGCTGGTGTTCTTTTCAGAATGTACAGCATGTATGCAGAGAAAAAAAGGTGGAAAACGGAGATTCTCTCGTCGAACCCTACGGAACTTGGCGGCTTTAAGGAAATCTCATTTATGATAAGCGGTGAGGGTGCTTATTCACGCTTTAAATATGAAAGCGGTGTTCACCGTGTTCAGCGTGTTCCCGAAACGGAAACGCAGGGAAGAATACACACCTCAACTGCAACGGTTGCCGTTTTGCCGGAGGCTGAGGAGGTTGACATTGAGATAAATCCCACCGATTTGCAAATTGACACCTACCGTTCCGGCGGTGCAGGAGGTCAGCATGTCAACAAAACGGAATCTGCAATAAGAATTACTCACATTCCGACGGGAACTGTCGTTGAATGTCAGGACGAAAGAAGTCAGCACAAAAATAAAGACAAGGCAATGAAAATTTTGCGTTCGAGAATCCTTGAGGCTGAACAGAAAAAGCAGCAGTCGAGCATTGCCGATGAAAGAAAGGCTCAGGTCGGAACGGGAGACCGCAGTGAGAGAATCAGAACTTATAATTATCCTCAAAGCAGGCTCTCGGACCACAGAATAGGACTCACACTTTATAAGCTTGAACAGATTCTTTCCGGTGATCTCGATGAGGTTATCGACAGCCTTATTACTTATTTCACCGCAGAAAAGCTTAAAAACGAAAATATATAATTGAAACAAAGTGATTTAACATGGAAACAAAGATTTTTAAAATTACATCGCCCGACGATGAAAAAATCGGTGAGGTCGGTCAAATTCTCAGAAACGGAGGACTTGTCGCAATTCCCACGGAGACTGTTTACGGCCTTGCGGGAAACGCTCTTGACGGAAACAGTGCAAAAAAGATTTTTTCGGCAAAGGGCAGACCCTCGGATAATCCTCTTATCGTTCACATCAGCTCGCTTGAGCAGTGGGACAGTTTGGTCAGATATATTCCGGAGTCGGCAAAGGCTCTTGCCGATGCGTTTTGGCCCGGTCCCTTGACTGTTATTCTTCCGAAAAGTGACAAGGTTCCGACAGAGGTTTCCGGTGGACTTGATACCGTTGCGGTGAGAATGCCCGAAAATGAAATTGCAAGGGCAATCATTGAAAGTGCCGGTGTTCCTCTTGCAGCACCGTCGGCAAATCTTTCCGGAAGTCCCAGCCCGACTCGTGCCTGTCATGTGATTGAGGACATGAACGGAAGAATCGACGCCATCGTTGATTCGGGTGATTGCAGTGTGGGGGTTGAATCGACGGTGCTTTCACTTGCCGTTTCACCTGCGAGACTTTTGAGACCCGGCAAAATCACTGCCGAGATGATTGCCGATGTTATCGGTGAGGTTGAAATTGACGATGCAGTGTTTGAAAAGCTGCGTGAGGGTCAAAGGGTGATTTCACCCGGCACAAAATATAAGCATTATTCGCCCAAGGCAGAGGTTATTATCGTCAAGGGGGATTTTGAAAAATATTCAGCTTACCTTAAAGAAAACTGCGAGGCGGGTACGGTGGCACTTTGCTTTGACGGAGAACAGGAAATGCTTCAGGTCCCTGCCGTTTCTTACGGTGAAAAGGGTGATGCACTGTCTCAGGCAAAGCATATTTTCGATGCTCTTCGTGCCGTCGATAAGCTCGGTGCAAAAAGGGTTTATGCACGGTTTCCCGAAAAAGACGGAATGGGTCTTGCTGTTTTCAACAGGCTTTTGCGTGCGGCTGCCTTTAATATTATTGAGCTTTGAGGTGAAGAATGAATATTTTGGGATTGACCGGAAAAACCGGTTCGGGAAAAAGCACGGTTGCGCAATATTTGAGAACAAAAGGCTGTTTTGTGATTGACGGTGATGTCGTTGCAAGAGAAATTGTGCTTCCCGATGCACCTGCATTGAAAAAGCTTTGTGAGGCATTCGGAAATGATATTCTTCTTCCCGACGGCTCACTTGACAGGAAGCGTCTTGCACAAAAAGCCTTTTCAAAGGCTGAAAACACAAGCTTGCTTAACAGTATTACACACCCGTTCATTAAGGCGGAGTTTGAAGCTCTTATAAAAAAAGCACAGGCTGAGGGCTTTCAAACAGTTGTTATTGATGCTGCCGCCTTGCTTGAAAGCGACTGCAAGAGCCTTTGCGAAAAAATCATTGTTGTTCATGCTCCGGAGTCTGTCAGGCTTGAAAGAATCCTTGAGCGTGACAAAATCACGGTTGAGCAGGCACTTTTGAGAATGAACAGTCAAAAAGCCGATGAGTATTATTTTTCTCAGGCAGATTACATTGTCAGAAATTACGACGATTTTGATTTCAAAAAAGAGCTTGAAGAGGTTGTTATATGAGAAAAATTGCAAAAAAACCGATGGGTATAATTTTTGTTCTTACCCTTACAATTTCTTTTCTTGCCGTAATTTATTTCGGTGGTGTGTCAATACTTAAAACATTATATCCGTGCAGATATAGTAATTTTGTCGAATTGTATACAGAAAAAAATAACTTGTCCGAAGAATTTGTTTATGCCGTTATAAAGTGCGAAAGCAATTTTGACGCCGATGCACAATCTTATCTGGGTGCAAAGGGCTTGATGCAGATAATGCCCGAAACATTCGATTGGCTTCAGTGGAGAAAGGGCGAAAGCCTCTCTTACGAAAGCCTTTACGATCCGGAAACCTCAATACGCTACGGCTGTTATTTTTACGGCTATCTGATGGAAAAATTCGCAGACGAAAGCACTGCCGTTGCCGCATATCATGCCGGAAGCGGTTGCGTTGAGCAATGGCTCAGTGACAAAAATTATTCCGATGACGGAATAACTCTCAAGGAAATTCCTTATCCCTCAACAAAGGAATATGTTGAAAAGGTGATAAGAACAAAGGCAATATATCAAAAGCTTTATCAGTAGAAAGGAAGATAACAATGGAAAACGAAAAAAGTGCAGCCGAGCTGCTTAAAGAGGAGCTTTGCTTTGAAAAAGAGCATTTTTCGGTTGCCATGACCGAAGACGAATGCAAAAAGGCAGATGAATTTTGCGAAGGCTACAAGGATTTTCTTGCCACGGCAAAAACCGAAAGAGAATGCGTTGAATATGCTTTGGAGAAAGCAAAGAAAAACGGCTTTGTTGCTTTTGACAACACAAAGACCTATAAAGCAGGCGAGAAGGTTTATTACAACAACAGGAACAAGGCAATTATTCTTGCCGTGATTGGCAAAAAAGGTGTCAGTGAGGGTGCAAAGATTGTTGCTTCACACATTGATTCTCCCCGCCTTGACTTAAAGCCCACACCTCTTTATGAGGACAGCGAGATCGCTTATTTCAAAACACATTATTACGGTGGCTTGAGAAAGTATCAGTGGGTTGCAATTCCTCTTTCACTTCACGGAGTTATGATCAAAGCTGACGGAAGCAGTGTGAAGGTCAACATCGGAGAAAAAGACGGTGAGCCGAAATTTGTCATCACCGACCTGCTTCCACATCTTGGAAAAGAGCAGGCAAAAAGACCTCTTTCAGAGGGCATTAAGGGTGAGGAGCTTAACATTCTGATAGGCTCAAGACCGTTCAAATCGGATTCGGGCAGTGAGCTTGTCAAGCTTAACATTCTCAAAATCCTCAATGAAAAATACGGCGTTAAGGAAAAGGATTTCATCTCGGCAGAGCTTGAGCTTGTTCCGTGCCTGCCTGTTTCGGATATCGGCTTTGACAGGAGCATGATCGGTGCTTACGGCCATGATGACAGAGTTTGTGCTTATCCGGCACTTGAAGCTGTTTTAAATTGCAGTGAACCCGAAAAGACGGTTGTCACCGTTCTTGCAGATAAGGAAGAAATCGGCAGCGACGGAAACACGGGACTCAATTCTTCTTATTTGAGATATTTTATCGAGGATCTTGCCGAAGCAGAGGGACTCAAGGGCAGACATGTGCTTTCAATGTCTGAATGTCTTTCTGCCGATGTCAATGCCTGCTTTGATCCGACCTTCCCCTCTGTTCACGATAAGTACAACTGCTGTACCCTCAATCACGGTGCTGTAATTACAAAATACACCGGCTCAAGAGGTAAGTCAGGCACATCCGATGCTTCTGCCGAATTTGTCGGCAAGGTAAGGAGAATTCTTGACAAGGCAAATGTATCATGGCAGATAGGAGAGCTTGGTAAGGTTGATGAGGGCGGCGGAGGAACCGTTGCAATGTATATCGCAAACCTTAATGTTGATGTTGTTGACCTCGGAGTACCCGTTCTTTCAATGCATGCACCTTATGAGGTTGTTTCAAAATTCGATGTTTACAGCACTTACAGAGCTTGCTATGAGTTTTATTCAAGCAAGGATTGACAAAAATCACTTATGTGATATAATAAGAAAAAAATATTAAACTGCCACCGGGTAGTGAGCATTCGATGCACATCGTTAGGTCTTTGAAGATGTGCAATCGGATGCTTTTTTTATGGGAGTGAAATTTATGAACATTAAAAAAACAGTCACATACTTTTCAAAGGGCGAGCTTTTGCTTTGGTCACTTTCATCATGTGTAATTCTTGCCTCGTTCATCATCTTTGACAGGTCGAATTATTTGACCCTCACTGCCTCACTTATCGGTGTCACCTCGTTGATTTTTTCGGCAAAGGGAAACCCCGTCGGTCAGCTTTTGATGGTGATTTTCAGCCTCTTTTACGGAGCGATATCGTGGGGCTTTTCTTATTATGGTGAGATGGTAACCTATCTCGGAATGACAGCACCGATGGCTCTTTTTGCGTTGATTTCGTGGGTGAAGCATCCGTATAAGGAAAACAAAGCCGTTGTCAAGGTTAACCGGATAAGCAAAAGGGAAGTGCTTTTCATGTTTGCTCTTGCGTTTGTTGTCACCTTTATATTCTATTTTATTCTGGACTTTTTTTCGACGGCGAATATTGTTCCAAGCACCGTATCCGTGACAACAAGCTTTCTTGCTGTATACTTGACATTTAGAAGAAGTCCGTTTTTCGCTCTTTGCTATGCGGCGAACGATGTTGTGCTGATAATACTGTGGGCTTTGGCGGCACGAAGTGATATATCGTATCTTTCTGTCATAATCTGCTTTGTGGTCTTTCTTGTTAATGACCTTTACGGATTTTATAATTGGAAAAGAATGCAAAAGCATCAAAAATGAAACAAAAAAGCTGTAAATGTCTGTTTTACGACACATTTACAGCTTTTTAATCTTTTTTAATTTTTAGTTCAAAAATCATTGACAATTCTTAACAACTGGAGTATAATAATAACATCATCGACAACTGTCTATGTACTTAGTATATAAAGCTATGTTTAATTCTACTTTAAACTGAACCGGAAAACAGACGGAAATGTCGATTTTATACATATAAAGGTTGTTTGTTCCATTGATTGAACAGTTTGGATATACGAAAACAGTAATTTCGGAGGTAATGAAAATGACAATTTTAGCAATTAAACGCAAGAAAAAGACAACACAAAACAACAAAAACGAAAGCAAGAAGCTCTATAAGGAGCAAGACACAAAGGCTAACAATTAACTTATTTTTAAAAAAAGTGTAATAATCGCTTTGCCGGTTGAAATATTGTTTACAATTTAACGAGCAGATTCATGCTTTATTAAAGCTTTGTTTAACCCATACACATTTTTATAAAATAGACTCAATGCAAGAGATTAAACCTTTTAGTAATTTGATGATTGATAAAGCACGGAAATGAGGTAATTCATGAAAACAAGGGAACTTTCAATCAAGGACAAACAACCTATTGCTCTTGATATGGCAGCGATTCTTTACTCTTACACCAAGACAAAAAACTGGAATCAGACCTATCGTATTTCAGCGATAATGAGGGACGAGGTTGACAGTGAGGCGTTGAAGCTGGCTGTCAGAAAGCTGCGTTATCGCTTTCCGACATTTTATGTCAGGCTTTCAGACGGCTTTCTTTGGAAGCATTTTAAGGCAGCTCCCGTTGATGTTGATGAGATAGTTGTGCATGACAGTGAATTTTGTTCACCCGTCGATGCGGAAACCAAATATGCACCGCTTTTTAAGGTGCATTACAGGAAAAACAGAATCTCACTTGATATTTTTCACGGAGTGACCGATGCAAGAGGTGCTGTGGTTTTCCTCAAAACGCTTATTGCCGTGTATCTTACGGCTCTCGGCTTTGAAATTCCGGCAACGCAGGGAGTTTTAAGCCTTGATGATGAGCCGACACAAGAGGAGCTTACTGACGGATATATAAAATTTTACGATAAATCAAAGGGCAAGGTCTCAAGAAGTGAGATGGCTGCATATCAGCATTATGTAAAGGAAGATGACGGAGCTTTCACCATAATGCAGGGCAGAGCCTCGGCAGCACAGCTTAAAGCCGTCACCAAAAGCCTCGGTGTCACCGTTACGGAATATCTTGCGGCAGTTTACTGCTACAGCTATTATCTCAACAAGGCAACAAAAAGCAAAAAGCCGATTAAGATTCAGTTTCCGGTTGACCTGAGAAATGTTTTCGGCTTGCAGACGCTTCGCAATTTTTCACTCGTGCTTACGATTACCTTGCCGAACCGTGAGGAAGAATATTCCTTCAACGAGGTTCTTGACATTGCCGTCAAGGAAATTGCAAAGGCAAAGGATAAGGAGCTTTTGCAAAAAATGCTCAACACAAACGCAAGCGACGCTCAGATGCTCATCACAAGGTATTCTCCGTCGGTGCTTAAAAAGCCGTTTATTCTTGCGGGTTTTCTTCTTTACGGAGAAAGGCTGATGACCTCACCGATATCAAACATCGGCGTTGTCAGAGTACCCGATGAAATGAAAGAGCATATTTTGTATTTCGATGCGACGATAGGCGCAACAAAGAAAAATGCCATCAATGCTGCGGCTATCACCTTTGAGGATAATGTCGTTATCACTTTTTCAACAAAAAAATCACGCCGCGAGGTGCAAAACACATTCTTCAACCTGTTGAAAAAGGCAGGGATTGATGTTAAAATCACGGTCAGCTGAGAACTTAAAAACGGATAAGACCGGCTATTCTTCTTAAACAGAACAGACAGAGGGATTCTTTTTGACGCAAGGCTTAAAGAATCCCTTTGATTTTTATAAATATTCGCAAAAAGTATTCAAAAAACTTGCATATTTTGAAAAAATATTCAAAAAACCTCTTGACTTTTGCATAAAAATGCGTATAATCATACCCATAATAAAAAAACGGGAGCTTGATCCCTTAAAGAAAGGAGTCGGCAGAGAGCTTGATTCTCTTGCCGGAACAAAACAATGGCTGTTAAGAAAGATAAGAAAGATATCAAAAAAATCGTGCTTGCATATTCGGGCGGTCTCGATACATCAATCATCATCCCTTGGCTCAAGGAAAACTACAACAACGCAGAGGTTATCGCTGTTTCCGGTGATGTCGGTCAGGGTACTGAGCTTGACGGACTCGAGGAAAAGGCTATCGCAACAGGTGCTTCAAAGCTTTACATCGAGGATCTCAACAAGGAATTTGTTGAAGATTATATTTATCCCACTCTTAAAGCAGGTGCGGTTTACGAGGGTATGTACCTTCTCGGCACATCGTTTGCCCGTCCGATAATCGCAAAGAGAATCGTTGAAATTGCTCTTAAAGAGGGCGCAGATGCAATTTGCCACGGCTGTACCGGTAAGGGTAACGATCAGGTTCGTTTCGAGCTTGCAATCAAGGCTTTCGCTCCCGACATGGAAATCATCGCTCCTTGGAGAACTTGGGAATTCAAGAGCCGTGAGGAAGAAATCGAATACGCAATCGCTCACAACATTCCCCTTAAAATCACAAAGGAGACAAACTATTCAAAAGATAAGAACCTTTGGCATCTTTCACATGAGGGTCTTGACCTTGAAGATCCCGCAAATGAGCCTAAGTATGACGAGATTCTCGAAATGGGCGTAACTCCCGAAAAAGCTCCGGATGAACCGACATATATCACAATCGGCTTTGAAAAGGGTGTTCCGACAACTCTTGACGGAAAGAAGCTTGACGGCCCTGCAATGGTTAAGGCACTCAACGAAATCGGCGGCTCAAACGGAATCGGTATTTCCGACATGGTTGAAAACCGTCTTGTTGGCATGAAGAGCCGTGGTGTATATGAGACTCCGGGTGGAACAATTCTTTACAAGGCTCATGAAATGCTTGAGCAGCTCTGCCTTGACAGAGACACAGCTCACTTGAAGTCACAGCTTGCAGTGAAATATGCAGAGCTTGTTTATTACGGACAGTGGTTCACAACCTGCCGTGAGGCTCTTGCAGCTTTTGTTGACAAAACACAGGAGACAGTTACCGGAGAAGTTAAGCTCAAGCTTTATAAGGGCAACATCATCGGTGCAGGCATGAAGTCACCCTATTCACTTTACAGTGAAGAAATGGCAACATTCGATGCAGACAATGTTTACGATCAATATGACTCGGAGGGCTTTATCAACCTCTTCGGTCTTCCCATCAAGGTTAAGGCAATGCTTTCAAAGGATTGGGATATAAAATAACCCACAAAAATTTTTAACGCCCTAAAAAACGGGCTGTAAGAAACATCGTTTTTTTACAGCCCGTTGGGTTTATTTAAAAGACAGTTAAATTTCACAGATGATTTTTTCGGGGAGGAAAAATATATGCCGCTTTGGACAGGTAGGTTTAAAAAGTCACTCGACAAGAAAACAAATGACTTCAACTCATCAATACCCTTTGATTGCAGAATGGCTCAGCATGACATCAAAGGCTCTGTTGCCCATGCGAGTATGCTTGGCAAGCAGGGGATCATTGAGCAGGGTGAAAGTGAAAAAATAGTTGAAACACTCAAGGCTATTGCCGGCGAAATTGAAAACGGTTCACTTGAAATAGACATGACAGCCGAAGACATTCACACCTTTGTTGAGGGTGAGCTGACAAAACGCATAGGAGACAGCGGAAAGCGTCTGCACACTGCAAGAAGCAGAAACGATCAGGTCGCCTTGGATTTAAGGCTTTATCTTCTTGATGAGTGCGATAAGCTCGACAACTCAATCGTGCAGCTTATTAAGGTCATTTTGAACAAGGCGGAAGAAAATTATGATGCGGTAATGCCGGGATATACACATCTTCAAAGGGCTCAGCCGATAACCTTCGGACATCACCTTATGGCTTACGCAAGTATGCTCATGCGTGACAGACAAAGACTTTCCGATTGCAAAAAAAGAATGGCTGTTTCACCTCTCGGCTCGGGTGCGCTTGCCGGAACAACTTATCCGCTTGACAGAGAATATGTCGCAGAGCTTCTCGGTCTTAACGGCGTGAGCGACAACAGTCTCGACGGCGTTTCCGACAGAGACTATGTCCTTGAGCTTTTGAGCGTTCTTTCAATTGTGATGGTTCATCTCTCACGTTTTTCAGAAGAGATAATCGCCTGGTGCTCATGGGAGTTCAAATTTATTGAGCTTGACGATGCCTTTTCAACCGGTTCAAGCATAATGCCGCAGAAAAAGAATCCCGATATTGCCGAGCTTGTAAGAGGTAAATCGGGCAGGGTATTCGGTGACCTGCAAACCTTGCTGACCGTCATGAAGGGCTTGCCGCTTGCTTATAACAAGGACATGCAGGAGGACAAGGAAGCTGTTTTTGATGCCGTTGACACTGTTCTCATGTGCCTTGACACTTTTGCACCGATGCTTGAAACAGCAACCGTGCTTCGTGACAACATGAGAAATGCTGCGGCAAAGGGCTTTATCAATGCAACCGACTGTGCGGATTACCTCGTTTATAAGGGACTTGCTTTCAGAGATGCTTATAAGGCTACGGGTATGCTTGTGGCAAAATGCATTGACATGAAGCTGACACTTGAAACTCTTCCGCTTGAAGAATATAAAGCCGTCTGTGAGCTTTTCGATGAGGGAGTATACAAGGCAATTGACCTTGACGAATGCGTGAAAAAGAGAGTTGTCAAGGGCGGCCCGTCACCCGAATGTGTGCTTAATGAGATAAATGCGATGAAAGCAAAGCTGAATTAAAAATATCATCAACATAAAAAAATATGCACCTCAAAGGCAAACGCTTTCGGGGTGCATATCGTTTTGTCAGAAATATCTCATCATTGCAACAACCTTGCCGAGAATAATAAGCTCATCTACGATAATAGGCTCAAAGGCATCATTTTCCGGTTGCAGACGGAAATGTCCGTTTTCTTTATAAAAGGTTTTAACCGTGGCTTCATCTTCAATCAGTGCAACAACAATGTCACCGTTTCGTGCAGTCGGTGTCTTTTCGGCAAAGAGAATATCACCGTCATATATTCCCGCACCGAGCATACTTTCACCCCTTACACGCAGGGCGAACATCTCCTTGTCACTTGAAACCGGACCGGAAAACGGAAGATAACATTCGATTTGCTCAACTGCGAGAATGGGCAAGCCTGCCGTTACAACACCCAAAAGCGGAACATGGCGGATGTTTTCTGCCTGACCGACGATTCTTATTGAGCGTTTGAGCATGGGGTCACGGACAATGTAGCCCTTTTCTTCAAGGGCGTTGAGATTGACTTGAACAGAGGATGTGGATTTCAGGCCGACTGCCTGACAGATTTCTCTCACTGAGGGAACGATGCCCGAGCCGGCACGCTCTTTTAAAAATTCGAGAATGCGGAATTGGTTTTCGCTTAGCTGATTCATAATCATACCTCTTCTTCTGGATTTTGATATATGTCTTAATTGCACAAATGTTCGCAAGGGTATTATAACACATGGGTCGGAAAAATGCAAACATTTGTTCGAATTTTTTTAAAAATATTTTTCTTTTTTCTTTTCTTAATGTATAAGCTTTTTCACCTGAGGCAATAATTCAAGTGCAAAATAAAAAGAGAAAGGTTGAGAGAAATGAAAAAAATCAGGTTCTTTGAAAAAAAGGCCGGTGCAAAAACGGTATATATTATGGCAGGTGTCAGCTTTTGTCTTGCGGCTATTGCCGTTGCGATTGTTTATTCGGACACTGTGAATAAGATAGAAAAGGAGCTGACGGTGACGAATACGACCCGACAGGTCAATCTTAACAGAGAAAACGAGCCTGACCCGAGGTACAGCACCACACTTGCTTTGAGCAGCACCGAGGCGACAACGAGCGAACAAACGACGACTGAACCGACTGAAAGTCAAGGCGATAAAACGACTGTGGCAAAACAGAGCGAAGCACAGGCATCTGCCGTTGCAGGAACAACTGAGCAAGTGGAAAATCAAAACTTTATGCTTCCGAGTGACGGGAAAATTATCAGGGAATATTCTGCTGAAATTCCGATTTACTGTGAAACGATGGAGGACTGGCGAACACATAGCGGAGTTGATTTTGCCGTGAAAGAGGACGAGGAGGTGCTTTCCGTCGGAAAAGGAAAGGTCAGTAAGGTTCTTGTCGATTCTGTTTACGGATATACGATTGAGGTTGATTACGGTCAGTTCACTGCAAGATACTGCGGAATGAAGCAGGGCGAATGTGTCGGCATCAATCAGCTTCTTAACAAGGGGGATTCAATCGGCAAGGTTGAAGCTGTTCCGTGTGAGTCGAAATCGGAAAGACATTTGCATTTTGAGATTGTTAAAAACGGGGATTATGTTGATCCGTTAAAGGCTCTCAAATCACAGTAAAATGATTTTACAATGCTAAAACCGAGAAAATACGAAAACAAACAGATCTGAAAAAAACATCTTTTCATATATAAGACATCAGCTTACAATATAAAAGGGCTTCTTCAAAGCTTTCACGCTCCGAAGAAGCCCTTCATATTATTTTGTATTGTTTTTTACGACCTTGACCCTGTCAAAGCCGTAGTATATAAGCGCATCTGCAATTTCCTGCGTGATAAGCTCACCGCTGACACAAACGGGGATTGCCGGAGGACATGAGACTGTCGGCTCGGCACAGATTCTTCCGATGGAATGAACTGTTTTGACAAATTCGCTTTGTGAAAACATCGCTTCTCTTACGGACATAGCCTTTTTTGCATCGGATAAATTGAATTTTTGCCCTTCGCCTAAAGCCTCCTTCTTTTCCAAGGAGTCGAAGAATTTGAAAAGCCTTTCAAAATCATCTGCACTGTTTTCGGGAGTCATCATTAAAACGAGAGCCTCCCTGTCGTAAAACTCCGGAAAAATATTGCTTTTTTTCATCAGCCTTGCGAGTGACTGACCGGTGTAACCGAAGGAAAGCGGATACAAGGTAACCTTCAAAGGCTCATTCTGTTCAGCCTTCATTCCGAGGCTTTCGAGCTTTTCTTTAAGATGACAAGCAAGCTCTGCCGTCTTTGAAAGCTTTAATTTATATCCGTCGCAGATATATCTGTTACATAGGTCAAGAGATTGCAGTATGAGGTAAGACGGACTTGTCGAAGCGCTTAAAGAAAGAGCGAATCTCGCATCGGGGAGATATTTTTCGGCTTTTTTTGAAAGGTGAAGATAAGCTCCGCCGGTCAGAACCGGGAGAGTTTTATGCGCTGAATCACAGCACATTGTTGCTCCGAGTGTGAGTGGGTGAATATCATTTTCCAAAAAGTGAAGATAAGCTCCGTGAGCATTATCGACAAGCAGAGGAATATCGGCTTCATCGCAGATTTTTGCAATACCTTTTATATCGGCAAGGTTTCCGAGGTAATCCGGTGAGGTGATGTAAACGGCAGAGGGCTTTCTTGGACAGCCTTTGATTTTTTCAAGCACATATTCTTTTTTCAGACGGCAGCTGCAAAGTCCGTCATTTTTTTCGCCGTACATCCATTGGATGTCAAAGTCGAGCATTGCCGCCGCATAAATGAAAGCCTTGTGGACATTTCTTGCCGCGAGAATGAGAGGTCTTTCCTCTTGTGAATGCTTGCAAACGAGGGTGAGCATAGCCTTGATGCAAAGTGTGCTTCCCTGCGTGCTGTAAAAGCTGTGAAGTGAGGAAAAAAGCGATGAGGCATTATTCTCGCTTTCGCCGATGATTCCGTCAGCCGAATAAAGCACATCTGCACCGTCAATTTCGGTTATATCGAGCTTTTCACAGCCGAGCAGACTTTTTCCCTTATGCCCCGGCATGTGAAAACGTGCTGCATTTTTTTGTGCATAAGTCGTCACAAAGTCATAAATCGGTGTGTTCATTATTCTTCAAGCTCTGCAATCTGCATCATAACAGCACATTCAATCCTCTTTTTGAAAAGCTCACAGCCCTGCTCATATACGCCCTCGATTTTACCTGTTGCGTGATAGGCATTTGCGGCACAACCGCCCGAGCAGTAAAGTCTTGCCCAACAGTCACGGCATTCCTCTCTGGCATAAGCGTTGCAGGAACGGAATTTATCTTGAATTTTTGTGTTCGTAACTCCGTCGTAAATATTACCTAAGCAGTATTCCTCATCACCGACAAACTGATGGCAGGGATAAAGCTCACCCTGAGGTGTAACAGCCATGTACTCTGTTCCCGAACCGCAGCCGGTAATTCTCTTGTAAATGCAAGGACCGTTTTTCAGGTCGAGCATATAGTGATAGAAAGTGAAGGGCTTGTTCTGTTTTTTGCGTTTTATCATTTCCTTGGCGAGAAGCTCATACTGCTGAAAAAGAATCGGCATATCTTCCTTTGTCAAGGCACAGGGATCATCGGGCTTGCAGACAACCGGCTCCATGCTGAGCTGCGTAAAGCCTAAGTCAGCCATGTGTAAAATGTCGTTGGTGAAATCCGTGTTGTAGTGAGTGAATGTGCCTCGCATATAATAATTTTCGCCGTTGCGTGAATCGACGAGCTTTTTAAACTTCGGCAGAATCTTGTCATAGCTGCCGTTGCCGGCACAGTCAACTCTGAAACGGTCATGCACTTGCTTTCTTCCGTCAAGGCTCAAAACGACATTGCTCATTTCCTTGTTTGCAAATTCGATTACATCGTCATCAATCAAAACACCGTTTGTTGTGAGAGTGAAACGGAAGTTTTTGCCTTTTTCCTTTTCAATGCTTCTGGCATAAGCGACAAGCTGCTTGACAACCTCAAAATTGATAAGAGGCTCGCCACCGAAAAAGTCAACCTCAAGATTTCTTCTTGTTCCGGAATTTTCAATGAGAAAATCAAAGGCTCTTTTTCCCGTTTCAAATGACATGAGGGCATCTGCACCCTGATATTTTCCCTGACCTGCAAAGCAGTAGGAGCAATTAAGGTTACAGCTATGGGCAATATGCAGGCAAAGAGCCTTGATGACCTTGCTGTTGTTCTTATAATTGAAAGCGAGATTTTCAAATTCATCTTTTGAAAAAAGCTTTCCGTCTTCTTCAAGCTTTTTGACATCTGCAATACATTGTGAGATTTCCTCTTTTGTCACATCGGGAAGCTGTGCGTACTTTTCACTTATGAGAGTGATGATTTCATCCTCCGTCTTTTCTTTGTAAAGGCTGATGATGTCATAAGCCACCTCGTCAACAGTATGCACAGAGCCGCTGCAGGTGTCAAGGACTATATTATATCCGTTCAGTTTGTATTGGTGTACCATTTTATACCTTCCTCTTGAAAAATAAAAACGCCGCCGTGATAAGGCAGCGTTTTTTAGTGATGTCAATTATTTGTTTTCACACTGCTGATTTGCAACACCGCATGATGTTTTGCAAGCTGACTGGCATGATGTCTGGCATTCACCGCAACCGCCTGTTTTAACAGTGTTCTTGATATCTTTTGTTTCGATTGTTTTGATTCTGCTCATGATTCAATCCTCCGTTAATACTATATATTTAGCTTTTCAAAATAATAACACAACACGCCTGAATTGTCAATACATAGATTCGGACAAATTATTCTGTTGTTCCAAAAGAGAAAGGTAAATGTTGCGCTCAGATTTATTTGTGAAAAATACCCAAAGGTCAGCAAATAAATTTTATTAAGTTTTACAAGATTTTTACTTGAAAATTTTGTCATGATTTGTTAAAATGTGTATGTATTTTTATGGGACAACCGAACCGTGAGATCGGCTTTGTCATTTTTTTATTAAAAAAGCTTAAAAAGGCGGTGTCAAAGTATGAAACTCCTTGAAGAGAGAATTCTCAAAGACGGACAGGTGTTTCCGGGAAATATTCTTAAAGTCGATTCCTTTTTGAATCATCAGATTGATGTTGAGCTTATCAATGAGATGGGAAAGGAAATCAAAAGCATATTCAATGACTGCGGTGTTAACAAGATTCTTACTATTGAGGCTTCCGGTATCGGAATTGCATGTATAACGGCGCAGTTTTTCTCATGTCCGGTGCTTTTCGCAAAAAAGATGAAAACAAAAAATATTGCGTCATCGGTTTATAAAACACAGGTTCGTTCCTTTACCCATGGAACCGAATATGATGTAATCGTTTCAAAGGATTTCATCGGCGAGGGGGACAGGGTTCTCATCGTTGACGATTTTCTTGCAGAGGGAAATGCACTTCTGGGTCTTATCGACCTTTGCAATCAGGCAGGTGCTCAGGTTGTCGGCTGTGCGATTGCAATTGAAAAGGGCTTCCAGAACGGCAGAAAGAGAGTCGAAGAAAAGGGCATCAGAGTCGAATCGCTTGCAATTGTTGAAAAAATGAGTGATGACACTGTCACCTTCAAAAAACAGTAAATAACCGGAAAATCCGGTTAAAAATAAAAAATAAAAATATGGAGGCAAAAACCATGAAAAAAATTCTGGCAATCACGCTTGCTGCTGTTATGCTTTTTGCTTTTGCAGCTTGCGGCGACAACAACGCTTCAAACGGCAATGCATCAAACGGTAACGCTTCAAACGGCAATGCAACTCAGGGCGATGCTCAGATCTCAGGCATGAGCGAATCACCCATCGCAGAGGTTCCCCTCAACATCGATTATGAAGTTCCCGCAGACTTCAAGATCGGCTTCATCTGTCTTCACGATGAAAACTCAACATACGACCTTAACTTCATCAACGCAATCGACAAGATTCAGACTGCTCTCAAGCTTACCGATGCTCAGGTTGTTATCAAAACCAACATCCCCGAGGGTAACGAGTGTTATGTTGCAGCTAAGGATCTCGTTGCAGAAGGCTGCAAGATCATTTTCGCTAACTCCTTCGGTCATGAAGATTTCATGATTCAGGCTGCTAAGGAATTCCCCGAGGTTCAGTTCTGCCATGCAACAGGTACAAAGGCTCACACAGAGGGTCTTGCAAACTTCCACAACGCTTTCGCATCAATTTATGAGGGCCGTTAC